>NZ_AUKV01000004.1:0-375462 GCF_000424945.1 Streptomyces sp. 142MFCol3.1 | reverse complement strand
CGGACTCCCCCGTCGGCCTGGCGGCCTTCCTCCTGGACCACGACGCGGCCAGCCTGGCCATGATCACGCGTGCGTTCGAGGGCGTGAAGGAGGGTCTGTCCCGCGACGACGTCCTGGACAACATCACCCTGTTCTGGCTGACCAACACGGCGATCTCCGCCGCCCGCCTCTACGCCGAGAACACCACCCCGTTCTTCGGCGCCAAGGGCGTCAAGATCCCGGTCGCCGTCAGCGTCTTCCCCGACGAGCTCTACGCAGCCCCCAAGAGCTGGGCCGAACAGGCGTACCCGAACCTCGTCCACTACAACCGGCTTCCCAAGGGCGGCCACTTCGCCGCCTGGGAGCAGCCGGAACTCCTCGTGAAGGAGGTCCGCGACGGGTTCCGCGGACTGCGGTAACCCCATCGCCAAGGGCCGGCACCGGCCCTGACACCGACAGGGCGGCTGAACGGCTCCGGAGTGAGCCGTTCGGCCGCCCCTCTCCTTGCACCCGTCCGCCACGCCCATGTGGCCGGGACCTGACGTGACCGCCGACGCGGTCGGACCGCCTCACGGAGCCGGACTCGCGGCTTGTCGCTCAAGAGGGCTGACACCTCGCGCGCCTGGATCGCCGACGACGGGGTCGTGTCTATCGTTGCGCTGCCGGGCCTTCGCGAGGGTCGGCGAAGACACTGGAGCAGCCATGAACGACACCTCTCGCACGTATGACGTCGTCGTGATCGGGGCAGGCCCCGTCGGCGAGAACGTCGCCGACAGGACCCGGGCCGCAGGGCTCAGTACGGTCATCGTCGAGAAGGAGTTGCTCGGCGGCGAGTGTTCGTTCTGGGCATGCGAGCCGAGCAAGGCGCTGCTCCGGCCGGTACTGGCACGCGCGGATGCCCGCCGTGTGCCGGGACTGAAGCGCGCGGTCGAGGGGCCACTGGACGTGCCCGCCGTCCTCGCGCACCGCGACGACATGGTCAACCACTGGCATGACGAGGACCAGGTCGAGTGGCTGAACTCCGTCTCCGTCGACCTCGTGCGGGGCTTCGGCCGCCTCGACGGGCCGCGTCAGGTGGTGGTGACCACCCCTGAGGGCGGGACGGTCCGGCTCGCCGCCCGTCACGCGGTTGCCGTGTGTACGGGTACGCGTACCGCGCTACCAGACCTTCCTCATCTGGACGACATCCGTCTCTGGACCAACCGCGAGGCGACGAGCGCCGATGCCGTCCCCCGTCGTCTGGCCGTCGTCGGCGGAGGGGTCGTGGCCGTCGAAATGGCCACCGCCTGGCGTGCGCTCGGTTCCGAGGTGACGATGCTGGTCCGTGGCGACTGCCTGCTGACGCGGATGGAACCCTTCGCCGGCGAGATGGTCGCGGAGACCTTGCGCGAGGACGGCGTCGACCTGCGTTTCGGGGTCTCCGTCACCTCCGTCGCACGGGAGGAAGGACCTGACGGCGCGGTGCGCATCGGCCTGTCGGACGGGGGGCAACTGGACGCGGACGAGATCCTGTTCGCCACCGGCCGGACACCGCAGACCGACGACATCGGTCTGGAGACCATCGGACTGACTCCCGGCGGATGGCTGACCGTCGACGACACGTTCCGCGTCACCGCCGTCGAGGACGGCTGGCTCTATGCGGTCGGCGATGTCAACCATCGGGCCCTGATGACGCATCAAGGCAAGTACCAGGCGCGTATCGCCGGTCCGGTGATCGGCGCGCGCGCCCACGGCGAACCGGTCGACACCCACAGGTGGGGTCCGCACATCGCGACCGCGGACAGCGCCGCAGTACCCCAAGTGGTCTTCACCGACCCGGAGGTCGCGTCGGTCGGCCTGACCACGCGGGAGGCAAAGGACGCCGGAATGCGCGTCAAGGTGGTGGACCACGACTTCCGCGGCGTTGCCGGGGCACACCAGTATGCCGTGGGGTATCGGGGCAAGGCCCGCATGGTGATCGACCTGGACCGGGGCACGGTCGTCGGGGTCACTTTCGTCGGTCCCGGCATCGCCGAACTGCTGTATTCGGCAACCGTCGTGGTGGCCGGCGAGGTCCCCGTCGAGCGGCTGTGGCACGCCGTCCCCGCATTCCCGACGATCAGCGAGGTATGGCTGAGGCTGCTCGAAGCGCATCGGGGCTGAGCAACGAGTTCTGTCAGCGGCCGGGGAGCCGCTCCTTGACCTCCTGCAAGAGCCACCCGTTGCCGTCCGGGTCGCTGAACGAGGCGTACGTGGCGTAGCTCCTCCCGTCCGGTGCCGGACCGTCCACCCGTACCTGCGCACCCGTGTCGTAGGTGTTGTGGTACGCCTCGCTCACGTCCACACCTCTTCCGAGGAGGTCGGCGCGGGCCTGCTCGATGTCCTGGACCACCAGGTAGAGACCGTGTGCGGAGCCTGGTGCCGCGGGGGTGACACCCCTGCCGAAGTGGATCGAGCACTCCGATCCGGGCGGCGTCAGCTGCACGATCCTGAACTCCGGCCCGGCTTCGTAGTCCGCGTCGAGTCGCCATCCCAGCCCTCGGTAGAAGCGCAGGGCTCGGTCGACGTCGGCGACCGGGAGGGCCGCGACCTCGAACTTCATCGTCGTCGCGGGCGTTGCGACACCGCTCGCCGCGGCTTCCTGCCCGGCCTGTGAGGTGCTCATCCCGGCCTCCTTGCCGCGTGTCCGCTCAGGACGTGGCTCGCGGACGGCCGTGCCGAGGCAGCACACCCGAATCCTGTCCGGGCCGCCCGCACTGCCTGTACAACAATTCTGACCTGGCCGGCATGAAAGTTCAGCCGGAGCCGTCCGGCCCCGCCGGCGGAATCAGCGGGCGGACCGAGCGAGGACGGACACCCAGGCGATGCGAGCCGTCGCAATCCGTGACACCGCGGCGCGGAACATCCGATCGGCAGCGTGAGGCAGGTCGCACCGGCGAGCCGATCTGGTGGTGGGAACAGGGTCATACGGCCAGAATTGAGATCAAAGAGGCAATGTACTCATGACCCTGCGCCGCAAGGTCACTGCCTCGTCGACGGAAGGTGGACGGGCATGCGGCACTACGATCTCGCCATCCTGGGGACGGGCAGCGGCAACATGCTGCTCAACGAGGAATTCGATCACCTTCGCACCGCGATCGTGGAGCCGGACCGCTTCGGCGGCACCTGCCTCAACCGCGGCTGCATACCCAGCAAGATGTTCGTCATCACCGCCGACGCGGTCGAGGAGGCACACGCCGCGACGCGTCTGGGAGTCCACGCGAGTGTCGAGCCGGTCAATTGGAAAGCCATCCGCGACCGGGTCTTCGACCACATCGATCCACTGCACGAAAGCGCCGTCGACTACCGCAGGATGAAGGGAGTCGACGTCTACGCCGAGCCGGGACGCTTCGTCGCGCCGAAGGTGCTTCAGGTGGGAGACGAGCAGCTGTCCGCGGACACCTTCGTCGTCGCAGTCGGATCGCGTCCCGTCATACCCGACACCCCCGGCCTCGACACCGTGGCGTACCACACCTCCGACACCATCATGCGGATCGATGAGGTGCCGCCGTCCATGGTGGTGCTCGGCGGCGGTTTCATCGCAGCGGAGTTCAGCCACGTGTTCAGCGCTTTCGGGACGGACGTGACGATCCTGCAGCGCGGACCACGACTGCTGATGGCGGAGGACGAACAGGTGTCGGCCCGCTTCACCGAGCTGGCGTCCCGGCGCCACCGTGTGCTGCTGAATGTGACGGCCACGTCCGTCGCACCGTCCGAGAGCGGGGTGCGGGTCACGGTGACATGCCCTGACGGCACGCATGCCATCGAGGCCGCCACGCTGCTGGTCTGCGTCGGCCGAAGGCCGAATACCGATCGGCTGGACGCCGCTGCCGGCGGGCTCGAACTCGACGAGCACGGTCACATCGTCACGGACAGCACCTACCGCACGTCGGTGGAAGGTGTCTGGGCACTCGGCGACGCGGTGAACCACTTTCAGCTCAAGCACATGGCGAATGCCGAGTCGCGAGTCGTGCAACACAACATCCTCCATCCCGAGGACCTCCGTACGCTCTCCAACGAGCTCGCTCCGCACGCGGTGTTCACCAACCCGCAGATCGCGAGCGTCGGCCTGACCGAGCAGGAAGCACGTCGCCGCAAGCAAAACTGTCTGGTGAGTGTCCGCGACTATTCGGCGACCGCATACGGCTGGGCACTGGAGGACACCACCAGCTTCGCCAAAGTCCTGGCGGATCCCGTCGACCGCACGATCCTCGGTGCACACATCATCGGTCCCCAGGCCGCCACGCTCATCCAGCCGCTGCTCCAGGCGATGATGCTGGGATCGACGGTGGACCAGGTCGCCCGGGACGTGCTCTACATCCACCCCGCTCTGACCGAAGTGGTCGAACAGGCCTTGCTGGATCTGTAGGCGGGTACACGGGCAGCCGGCGAGTCGTCCGGAACGGACGACCGGCCCCTCGTGGCCTCAGGACTGCGCCGGAGCGACACACACGCCTTGCGGCCACCCCTTGACGGCTCTCGTGGCAGGGGCCGGGCTCTGCTCCGTCGCCGCGCACGGAAACACCGAGGAAGCCGCAACCTGGTTCACGGCGGTGCCGATCACTTCGATGCCGGCAGCGGTGCGGAGGGGATAGCCTCTGGCCATGCCGAGCTTCGAGATCACACCGATAGGTACGGTCCGGAACGACAGGACGGACGTCCAGCACACGGACAACTGGGGCGCCGTCCGCAGCGCGATCACCATCGACGAGCGCTTCGGCGAGGCATGCCTCCAGGGGCTGGAGGGCTTCTCCCACGTGGAAGTCCTCTTCGTCTTCGACCAGTTCGAGGAACTCGACGACTACCGCGAACCCCGCCCCTACCGAGGTCGCTCCGACCTCCCGCCGGTCGGCGTCTTCGCCGGCCGCGGCCCCCGCAGGCCGAACCGTATCGGCGTGACGTCCTGCGCCATCGAATCCGTCCGCGGCCGCGAACTGACGGTGGTGGGCCTCGACGCGGTCTCGGGCACTCCCGTCATCGACCTGAAGCCGACGATGGAGGAGTTCCGCCCCGTGGACATCATGCAGCCGGAATGGGTCAGCGACCTGATGTCGGAGTACTTCCAGCCGTAGGACCTGCCGACACAGGTGACCGCTGCCGGCGCAGCGCGGTCATCACACCGCCGCCGGCCGCCGCAACGCAGTCCCGTCGCGGCACGGTGGGGAAAGCGTGCGGGAAGCAGGCGGTCGGTCAGCAACTGGGCCTGTCGGCCCCGCGCCAGGTCACCTTTGTACCAGGGGCTCTTCCGCCGCCGTTGCTTCGATCAACGGCGCCGAGAGGCGCGGGGCCGCACGAGGTCAAGGGTCCTGCCGCCACCGGACCGCCGGGCGGAGAACAGCATGGCGGACCCTGCGGAGGACCCCTGCGGGAAGGTGCGGGAACCGGCACCGAACCAGTGGCGGTCGGCCCGCACCCTGGAGGCTGTCAGCTCCCGTCGACCGTCAGCTCTCGTCGGCTGTCAGACGCAGCGAGATGCTGTTGATGCAGTAGCGCTGATCGGTCGGGGTGGGAAAGCCCTCTCCCTCGAAGACGTGCCCGAGGTGCGATCCGCAGCGGGCACACCGCACTTCGGTCTGCACCACGCCGTACGACCGGTCCTCGGCCAGTTCGACCGCATCGCTGTCCTTCGGGTCGTAGAAGGAGGGCCAGCCACAGCCGGAGTCGAACTTCTCCGCGGAGGTGAAGAGTTCGGCGCCACAGGCCCGACAGGAGTAGACGCCTCTCGTCTTGGTGTCGGTGTACTCGCCGGTGAAGGGCATCTCCGTGGCGGCCCGGCGCAGCACCTTGTACTCGTCGGGAGCCAGCTCGGCACGCCACTGCTCGTCCGACTTTTCGACGTCATACGACATGAAAGCTCGACCTCATCACATTCGGTAGCGAGAAACGGAGGGGAAAAGGAATTGACCTCGCGGCAAATGGCTCTGCAGGGATTCCGTCGAATGACCCGATGCAGGCTCGCGGCTGAGCCGGGGACGGCGCCTTTTCACGCACGTATGTCCTTGAACCCTCACGCGACCTGCGGTGTTCCCGCCCTCTCGCCGTCATGACGTGTGCTGGATCACATCCGCCGGCCTCGGTGACCTGCTTTCGACGCGAAAGGGAGAGTCGGCTCGGCGGGAGAGACGCGCCGGAAAACCCCACCGGGATCGCACCAGAGCTCCGGCGTTTGCCCGGATCGTCTCGGCCTGGGGTGATTGATGACGACACGGATCTCGCGGGAGTGGTCGTTACCGCCGATGCCCTCCACGCCCAACGCGACCACGCCTCCTACCTGCGCGAACGCGGCGCTCACCACCTGCTGCCCATCAAGAACAACCAGCGCGGCCAGACCCGTCAGCTCCACGCCCTGCCCTGGAAGGAGATCCCCGTGATCCACCACGACGACGCCCGAAGCCACGGCCGTCACGAGCAGCGGCTCGTGCAGGTCGTCACCGTCGAGGGCCTGCTCTTCCCACGCAGCCCAAGTCCTGGGGATCCAGCGCCGTCGCCGACTCTACGGGGCGAAGAAATGGTCCAGCGAGACCGTCTACGCCATCACCGACCTGCCCGCCGAGGAAGCGAACGCAGCCGAGATCGCGTCCTGGGCTCGCGGGCACTGGACCGTGGAGAACACCGTCCACTGGTGTCGAGATGTCACCTTCAACGAGGACAAGTCCCAGGTCAGGACCCACAACCCGCCCGCCGGACGACGAGCTCACACCGAACGCCCCCGAGTCCTCGCCCTCTACCGCATCACATGATCAAACCGGACGATCCAGGCACTCGCCGGGGCCCTGGGGATCCCACGCCTGGATCCGCTCGGCGGTGTCCGCCGGTGGACGTGGCAGGCCCGACAGCCGAACACACCGTGGGGCAGCGACGAGTGGAGGCGTCCGCCCGGTCAGCTCGGCGTATCGACAGGCGGCACGGACGACCGGACACAGGCCCCGGCCGGAAGGTCCTGTTCGGCCCAGACGACCTTGCCGCACGGCACCGGGCGGGACCCCCATCTGCGGGCCAGCTGGGCGACCAGGAAGAGGCCGCGGCCGTTCTCGTCCATGGTGTGTGCGCGACGCGGACGCGGGGAGCAGACGTCGGTGTCGAACACTTCGCAGGTCAGCACCTGGTGTCGGATCAGGCGCAGACCGATGGGGCCGGTCCTGTGCCGGACGGCGTTGGTGACCAGTTCGCTGAGGATCAGCTTCGTGGACTCCTCCAGACCTTCCAGGCCCCACTCCTTCAGCTGGTCCGCTGCCAGGGTCCGGGCGGTGCGGGCGGCGGTCTGGTCACTGGGCAGCGCCCAGGAGGCGACCTGGGTCGGTTCGAGTGAGCGGGTCCGGACCAGGAGCAGTGTGACGTCGTCGCACGGCGCCTGGCCCGGGAAGCACTGCGTCGCTTCGGTGCAGAGCTCTTCCAGCGAGCGGTCCGGCTGAGCGAGGACGGCGCCGAGGCGGTGCATGCCCTCCTCGATGTCGCGGTCTCGGGTCTCGACCAAGCCGTCGGTGTACAGGGCGAGGAGACTTCCCTCGGGCAGTTCCACCTCCACGGCCTCGAAGGGGTCGCCCAGCCCGATGCCCAGCGGGGGCCCGGCAGGCAGGTCGGGGAAGGTGACATGACCCCGCGGGTCGACGATCGCGGGCAGGGGATGCCCGGCCCGCGCCATGGTGCAGCGGCGGCTGGCCGGGTCGTAGACCGCGTACAGGCAGGTCGCGCCCACGACCGCGGGGGCCCCGTCCGGGGCGTCGTCCTCACCGGCCAGGCGCTGGACCGTGTCGTCGAGGTGGGCCAGCAGCTCGTCCGGGGGCAGATCCATGTCGGCGAGGGTGTGCACTGCCGTACGGAGCCTGCCCATGGTCGCGGCGGCGTGGAGCCCGTGCCCCACCACGTCACCGACGACCAGGCCCACCCGGGCGCCGGACAGCGGGATCACATCGAACCAGTCGCCGCCCACGCCGTGGTCCATGTCGGCGGGCAGGTAGCGGGACGCCACTTCGACCGCCGTGCCGCCCCGCAGTTTGTGCGGCAGCAGGTGGCGTTGCAGGGCGAGGGCCGCACAGTGCTCGCGAGCGTACTGGCGGGCGTTCTCCAGCGACTGCGCGGCGCGACTGACGAGTTCTTCGGCCAGGAGCAGATCGACTTCCTGGAAGGGCGTCGGGTTCTCGGTGCGGACGAACACCATCACGCCGAGCAGTGCGCGCTGGGAACGGATGGGTACCGCCATGATCGAATGGACGCCGTTCTCATGGATCCTCCGCGCCAGTACCGGCTCCTGATCGAGCCAGGTGCTCGAGGCGGTGTCCAGGACCGACTCCAGGCGGGACCTCCCGGTCCGCAACACCTCGGTGAACGGTGAGGCGTGCGGCACCGGGACCGGCTCACCGCGCGCCGCAGTGGATTCCGGCACGCCCGGGTGGATCGAGGCGACACCGGCCCGCCGGAAGACGGGAAGGTGCTTGACCTTCGGACCGTGAGGCACCGGGGGCCCTTCACCGAACGGGACGGACTGCTCCAGGTCGACGGCGACGTAGTCCGCCAGCAGGGGCACGGCGAGCTCGGCCATCGCCTGGCTGGTCTGCATCACGTCCAGCGTGTTGCCGAGGCGCGTGCAGGCCCCGCTGAGAACGGCGAGGCACTCGCGCGCCCGCCGACTCTCGACGACGTCGGTACTGATGACGCACACGCCCAGAGGCTTTCCTTCGGCGCCTTGGATGCACTGGAACGACACCGCGAACGGGTGCTCCCGGTGCGGACCCGTCAGCAGCCACGTCCGGTACTCGTGGACCTTGGTGGTGCCGCTCTGGAGTACCTGCCGCATCACGGCCTCCAGCACTTCGGCCTTGGCGCCGGGCAGCACATCGGTGAGGCGGCGTCCGAGCCGTCCGTCATGGGTGAGGCCGTCGTGGCTCGCCATCACGTCGTTGACCGCGGTGCAGCGCAACTGCGGGTCACGCACGACGATGCCGACCGGCGCGCGGCCGAGCAGCAGCCCTCGCACCGATCCGTTGATCGCGTCCGCGGACAGATCGTCGAAGTCGGCCACCGAGGCGAGCCACCAGGATGTCCCGTCGCTCCGCTCCAGCATCGAGATCCGCAGGTTGACGTCGAGCATGCGGCCGTCCCGATGGCGCATCGTCATCGCGCCGGACCAGCCGTTCTCGGCACGGCACTGCTCGACGAACGCCGATGTCGTCGGCGCCGCCCCGAAGGACGGCAGCACGAGCGCTGCGGACCGTCCCACGACATCCCCGACGCCGTACCCGACAAGCTGCTCGGCGGCCTGCGTCCATCCGACCACCGTTCCCTGGTCGTCGAGCATCGCGACTGCCGTGTCGAACGTCTCGGACACACTCATCTGCTTACCGAGTGTCACCGTGTCGAGGCTGGTCATGGTCATCGCAGTGATTCCTTGCATGGCTGGGTGAGGGCTGGGGTGTGGGTGTAGGTGTGGGCGGCATGCCATTTGCCCGTTTTGAGTGATTGACCGGTCAAGGCTCCGCTTTGTGACAGCGCCGGAGCCATCACGGAATGAGCTGGGTCACACCGACAGCCGACCCTCCACCCGCCCCCGCGCCCACGCGGAGACCGGAAATACGTCCGCCCGCTCGGTCCAGGACGCTCGGCGCATCAGTACAGGGATCAGTACGGGACGCTCAGCGCCATCAGGACGGGACGCTCAGCGCATCAGTCCAGGACGCTCAGAGCATGCGAGACCGCACTGTCGAGAAAGACCCGGTCGGCGCGCGCCTTGCCCATGACCCGCAGGCCCTGGACGAACGTGGTCAGGAACCGGGCCAGTCCCGCGGTGTCCTTGTCCCCGGGCAGGTCCCCGCGCGCCTGCGCCCGCTCCAACGCGCCCGCGATGGTGCCCTCGACCAGACGCAGCGTCGCCGTGGCCCTGTCCGCCGTGGCCGGATCGGCCGGCCGCTCGGTGACGGCGTTGACCAGGAAGCAGCCCCGACTCGGGTCGTGGACGTCCGCCTCGACCATGGCGATGAGCGCCGCCCGCAGCGCGGAGCGCACGTCCGGGGCCGACTCCAGCTCCGCGATCAGCGCCCCGGCGTAGGCCGAGCAGTAGCGTCCGAGCGCGCGGGCGTACAGCTGCTCCTTGGAGCCGAAGGCCGCGTAGAGGCTGCCGCTGCCAATGCCCAGTTCGGCGGTGAGATCCTGCAGGGAGGTCGCGGCATAGCCGCGTCCCCAGAACAGTTCCATGGCTCGCTCGACCGCCTGGTCGACATCGAACTCCCGGCTCCTTGCCATGACCGACACCGTAGGAGTTCTGGATCGTATGAGCAAGAACGGGCCGCTGTGCCGAGAGGCGCCGCGTCTTCGGCCGCAGTCACTCCCGCTGGAACGGTTCCTCGGAAAATGTGTGCGCCGAGGCGATGCGGGTCAGTTCCACCCTGGTGTTCACACCGAGTTTGCCGAAGACATGGCGCAGGTGTGAGTTCACGGTGTGCGGAGACAGATGGAGCCGGTCGGCCACGGCCCGGTTGGTGAGTCCTTCGGTCACCAGCTGGACGACCCGCAGTTCGGAGGTGGTCAGGCTCTCCCAGCCCGATGAGGCCACGGCGGTGCGGCGTCGGTGGGACTCGGAACGGAGGCCCACCTGGTCCAGTCGTGCCTGCAGACGCCGCACGTCTCCCGTGGCCTTGCAGGCGACCGCCCGGGTCAGGGCCCGCTGGAGAGATGCGGCCGCTTCGCCCGGCCGGCCCTCTTCGAGGGCGCGGCCGGCCATCGCCTCCTCGGCATCGGCCGCGGCGAGTGGCCGCTGGGTCAGTTCATGTCCTTTCGCCGCCTGCTCCAACGCTTCTGGGCCGGCCCGCAACAGTCCGCGGACGTGTGTGACCGAGGCGGCCACGGCGCGATCGAACACATCGCGCGGAGACAAGTGCTCCAGGGTCGTCAGAAGGGCCTCGGCCCGGGACCGGTCGTTCGCACGCAGTGCCACGGAGGCGAGTTGGGGCCACAGTCCGGGAGGGAGCGTCAACAGGTCTGCCGCGGCGTCCTGTTCGTAGAAGCGCGCGCCTTCGCGCACGGCGGCCGTCGGGTTCCCCTGTGCTGCGAGGAGCAGGCTGCGGGCGCACACCGTCCAGGGGTCGGGCCGCGGTGCCGCGCCCGGCGTGGTCCCGTCCGTGGTGGCGAGGCGCCTCGCGGCGAGGGTCAGGTCGCCCTGCCGGAGCGCCACCATGGCGAGCACCGCGTGGGCGGTGCGGTCGGCGGTGTCGAGTTCCAGTTCCTCCGTGACCGTGAGAGCGGCCTCCGCCTCGGCTGCCGCGTCTCCGAGTTCGCCTCGCTCCAGAAGCAGGCAGGCGCATCGGGTGTGCCATGCGGGAAGGGACCACAGGGCACCGGAGGCCTCCGCCTGCACCTGCCCTTCGCGCAGCAGCGTCTCCGCGTCCGTCAGCCGCTCGGTCGAGGTCAGTACGGTGGCGAGCCACAGCCCCGGCAGGCGCAACGGCCGCAATGGAACACCAGGGGCCGCGTGTCCCGCGCGCTCGACGGCTCCTTCCGCGAGATCGACCGCTCGGGCGATCCGGCCGCGCAGCAGTGCGGTGTGGGACTGGAAGAGCATGGCGCCGGCCACGACGGACGGATCGGGATCCTCGTAGGCGGCGTCCACCAGGTCGCGTCCGATGGCCTCCGCGGTGCCGATCTCCCCCAGGAAGGCATGTGCGGTGCCCTTGGTCTTGAGCAGGGTCAATCGCAGGTCGGCCGGCACATCGGGCAGCGTCAGTGCCTGGCCCAGTTGGTCCAGGGCTGCCGGGTACCGTCCCGCCGACAAGTGGATCTCCGCGACGGTCAGCCGCAGGGAGGCCTCGTCGGTCGGTGTGACCGCGAGCGCGAGGGCCTCGTCCGCGAGGGCCAGAGCTTCACGCGTACGCCGGGCGGCGCGGAGCGTCTGCACGGCCTCGATGAGTGTCCGGGCCCGCCGGGGATCCGATGTCGGTGTCAACCCGACTGCCCCCAGGGCAAGTTCGACAGCCGTGTCCGGTGCGACGCCGACCATGCCCTGAGCGGCTTCGCGCAGGATGCGCGCGGCCGCGACGTCGCCCGGCGCGGCACCCGCCAGTAGGTGCCGCACCACGTCTTCAGGTTGTCGGCCGAGGGCCAGCAGGGTGTCGGCGGCTTCCCGGTGCATGGCTCTGCGCAGGGGCAGTGCCATCCCGTCGTGGACCGCCCGGCGCACGAGATCGTGGCGGAACGCGAGCCTGGGGCCGGCCTCGATGAGCATGCCGCTGCGCAGCAGGTCCTGCGCGGGTCGCAGGACCTGTCCCACGCCTCGCCCGAGCAGCCGGGCCACGTCGAACAGCTCGAAGTCGACTCCGAGCACGGAGGCCGCGTACAGCAGGTCGGTCATGTCCGGCGGCATGCGCTCAAGACGCCGCGCGACGGCCTCGGGCAGGCTCGGCACGGCGTCGCCGGCAGCCGATGCGGCGATCGAGGCCCTGCCGCCCGACACGGAGCACAGACCCTCCGCGACGGCTGCGCGAAGGAGTTCGGTGAGGAGGAAGGGGTTTCCGCCGGCTGTGGCGAGCAGACCGGCGAAGCTGTCGTCCACGGGCGCGCGGAGCACGTCACCGGCCAGTTCGGCTGCCGCGCTGTCCGGGAGAGCGCCCAGGGTCAGGACCACGGTGTCGGGATCGTCCTTCGGCCGCGCGACGGCGAGCCGCGACGTGGGCCGGGCGGCGAGGATCCAGGCCACCGGGAAACCTGCCAGCCGCCGTGGCAGTGTGCGCAACGCGGCCAGGGTCGCCGAATCGGCCCAGTGGACGTCGTCCATGAGCACCGCCACCGGGGTGTGCCCGGCCCGTCGTTCGACTTCTTGTACCAGCGACTCCAGCACATGGTGGCGGAGCATCGGGTCGGTCGCATCGCGGGCTGTTCCGTCCCCACCGTCCCGGTCGGCACCGAGACGGTGCAGCAGGGCGAACAACGGCGCCATGACCCGATAGCTGCTCTGCTCGTCGGCCCGGGTCTCCGTCACGTCGAAGCCGGCAGCCGTGGCCAGCGACGCCGCCTCGGCGAGCAGCCGGGTCTTGCCCAGTCCGCAGGCGCCCTCCACGTACAGCACGCGGGTACGTCCGTGGGGGACGCCGTCCAGCAGATCCCGTACGCGGGCGAGCTCGGTGTCCCTCCCCCGCAGTGGCCGGTCGGACAACGGCTTCTCCGTTCCACGACTACTTCGCTCAACACTGCAGCGTGACCGGCGCAGGGGCAACGCACACACATGCTGTGCGCCCGCCGCCGCCTGCGGTCCCGGCCCGCCCGGGCATCACACGATCATGCGATGCACATCTGGGGCACACGGTGCGACCGGAGCGTCTCCGTCACCCGGACCCGGCAGGGCGCGGCGGTCGATGGAGGCGCTCTGCGGGAGCAGCGCTCTCTCGGCCGCCACGCCGGCGGGCCTCCCGTGTCCGGCGGCCTCAGAGGACCTCGAGCGATGCGGCGATGGCACGATCGGCCTCGATCAGCCCCGCTTCGATCTGCTCGCGGCCCGGTCCGTTGACCGAGAGGAATTCCACGTCGGTGATGCCGATGAAGCCCAGGACACCCCGCAGATAGGGAGCGTGGTGGTCCAGGGCGGCGAACGCGGGATCGGTGAAGTCGCTGCCCGACGCACGGACGATCACCGCCTTCTTGCCGGCGAGCAGGCCGCGCGGGCCGTTCTCGTCATAGGCGAAGGTGCGGCCGGCCATGCAGATCTGGTCGATCCAGGCCTTGAAGGCGGCGGGAACGCTGAAGTTGTACATCGGTACCCCGAGCACCAGCACGTCCGCGGCCTCAACCTCGGCGATGAGCGTCCCGGACGCGTCGACGGCGGCCCTGGTCTGCGGGGTGTGGTGCTCGGACGGGCCGAAGACGCCGGTGACCCAGTCCGCGGAGACGAGGTCCGGCACTTCCTCGGTGACGTCCCGGTAGGCCACGGTGCCCTCGGGGTTCGTACGTCGCCAGGCTGCGACGTACTGAGCGCCGAGCTGCCGTGTGAGGGAGTCGGCACCGCGCGAGCTGGAGTCGATGTGGAGCAGGTGAGGCATGGGTCTCTTCCCAACATTCAGGATTGATCACTCCACAATGAGGATGTGGAGATGCGCCGCCTGTGCGAACACAGAGAGCAGGGGATTGTCCGGGAGTACACCGCGACAGCGGCCGCGAACCCCGGAGGTCAGGGAGTGGCGCTCGACCGCGCCCTCCGTATCTCAATGTACATGAATAAGTTGAATCCTCAACCATCTATCTCAGGGTGATGCGGATCGCACCCGGAGAGGCCGCGGAACGTCCGGGCGAAATCGCATGAACGAGTGATGCCGGGACCGGCGCCGACCTCCGATGCTGTGACGAACTGCCCGGGCCGCCGTCCGCCGCCCGGGCCGTCGACGCCTTTCGAAGGAAGTCCGTGCACCACGAGATCATCAGCGACACCGCAGCCATGGACGGACACGAGCCCGGCGAGCGCCACCGGCATCGTGCGGCGATCCCGACCGATGCCGCACCGAACAAGCCCGGCCTCACCGGCTCGGCGGCCGTTCTCAAACCCGTCATCACGGTGCTCACCGTGGGTCTGGCGTTCGTCAGTGTCTTCCTCGCCGCCTTCCACACGCCCACCGCCCACCGACTGCCCATCGCGGTGGTGGCGTCCGACAAGAACGCGGCGTTGTTCGACGTGAGACTGCAGCGGACGGCGCCCGACGCCTTCCAGGTGGAGCGCTATTCCGGCGAGACCGCGGCCAGGTCGGCCGTCGAGCACCGCAAGGTCTATGCGGCCTACGTGCAGACGGGTTCCGCGCCACACCTTCTGTACGCGGGTGCGAACGGAGTCGCGGTCCAGGCGCTGGTGGCGCCTCTCGGCCGCCCCCAGCCCGGCGTCGACGGCCCGAAGGCCCATCTGGAGGACATCGTCCCGCTCGCTCCGGGAGACAGCCGGGGGCTTTCGGTGTTCTACGCCTCCTTCGGCCTGGTTCTCGCGGGCTTTCTCTTCGGCCAGATGACCTACCAGGTGGCGCCGCGTCTTCCGTTCACCCAGCGCATGGGCAGCCTCACGCTCTTCGCCGTGGCCGGCGGCCTGGCCACGGCCCTCGTCGCAGGGGCGGCCTTCGGCGCCATCCCCGGCCCTGTCCTGGGCATCGCGGGCATCGTCACACTGATGTCGGGCGCCGTGGCGGCGGGAACCGTCCTGCTGATCCGCCTCTTCGGACCGCTCGGCGTCCCTCTGGGATCGATCTTCATGCTCGTGATGGGCAACGCGACCAGCGGCGGAGTCCTGCCACCGTCGTTCCTGCCCGGCTGGCTGGAACCACTGGCCTCGGTGATGCCGCCCGGTGTCGGCGTGCGGGCACTCAACGGCCTGGCGTACTTCCACAACGACGGCGTCGAGAGCGGGCTGATCATCCTTGCGGCCTGGGTCCTGCTCTGCATGGGGGCCATTCTCGGCCTGGACAGGCTCGCCGCCTCCCCCGCGATCCTCCACGTCGCCCACCGGGGAAGCCCCGCCCACGCGATCGGAACGCCCCGGGCAACACCTCCCCCACCGACGCTCCCGGCGGCATCGGACAGGACGCGGGCGGCGACCTTCCTCGCCGAGCGGTCCGCCGGCAGAACGCCGGCCGACTGAGGACGGGCGGCGTCAGAAGCCGACGAAGGTTACCGTCTCGCCGAGCGGCGCCCGGCCGGTACGGCCCTGATCCACCGTGCCGTCCTCGAACCCGATCGACATGCCGCAGAAAAGCATGAGCTCGTCCGGCGGTGACAGGACCTTCGCGACGGTCCCGTGGAACTTCGCCCACGCCATCTGCGGGCAGCTGTGCAGCCCTTCGGCCCGGAGCAGCAGCATGACGGTCTGCAGATACATGCCGACGTCGGACCACTGGGGCCGCCCCAGATCACGGTCGATGTAGCAGAACAGAGCGGCGGGCGCGCCGAAGCACTCCCAGTTCGCCGCGGCGGCCCGCTGGCGCGCCTCCAGGTCCTCGCGCGCGATGCCCAGCGCGCCGTAGCGCTGCTCGCCGAAGGCGGACCGGCGCTGACGGTACGGGGATTTCAGCGCGGCCGGGTACTGCTCGTACTCCGGCTCGTCCCAGGGGTCGCCCGCGACCAGGCGTTCGCCGGCGCGCTTCTTGAGTTCGGCCAGCGGCGCGCCGGTGAGTATGTATGCGCGCCACGGCTGGAGGTTCGATCCGGACGGCGCCCAGGCCGCGGCGGACAGCACGCGCTCAAGCACTTCCTTCGAGACGGGCCGGTCCGTGAATCCGCGCACGGCCCGTCGGCTCATGACTGCCTCGTACACGTTCATTAACCCGTGCTCCTCGGTCACCGTGACCACCCTCACTCGCGACTGTATTGTCTGCAACGGTATCATTCAATACTATCTCGGTCGAGTACGCGTCTCCGTCCCGGCTCACGGCCTCGGGCGACGTTCATTTGGAGAAGGTCATGACCACGCTGTTGCACATCGACTCGTCCGTGTTCCCCGGCGAGGCCTCCTCGTCCCGCTCGGTGGCGGCCGCCTTCCGCAAGGCCTGGGAGGAGCAGCACCCGGAGGGCGCGGTGATCTACCGCGATGTCGCCGCCGACCCCGTACCGCACATCACCGCCGCCGCCTGGTCCGCCGGATACGCAACCCCGTCGGAGCACAGCCCGGAGCAGTCCGCCGCGTTCGCCGCGCGCCTGGAACTCATCGAGGAGCTGGAGCAGGCGGATGCCGTCCTGATCGGCGCCCCCATGTACAACTACTCGATCCCGTCGACGCTCAAGGCATGGCTGGACAACGTGCTCCTTGTCGGCCGCACCGCGGGCGAGAACCCATCCGCCCAGGGCACTCCGGTCGTCGTCGTCGCAAGCCGCGGCGGCTCCTACGCACCGGGCACCCCGCGCGAGGGCTACGAGTTCGTGCAGAACTACCTGGAGGCAGTCCTCAAGAACACCCTCGGCCTGGCCCTCGACTTCATCGTCCCTGAACTCACCATGGCCCCCCGCAACCCGGCCATGTCCGGACTGCTCCCCCTGTACGAGGCCTCCCGCAAGCGCGCCTTCGAGCACGCGAGCGCCAAGGCCAAGGAACTCGCCGAGCGCCTCGCCGCCTGACGCCCGGACCACAGACGCCGTGTGACATCCCACCCCGGGACGTCACACGGCGTCGTCGCGGCACGCGGCGGCGGTCAGGCCTGACCGCCCGCGGGATAGGCGAAGCGGGTCAGCAGGTCCATCAACAGCTCGGGCTCGCCGGGCTCCAGGTCGGCCACGAGACGCTCGGCCAACGGCGGCGCCGCCACATGAGCCGCGTCGAAGAGCTCGACGCCCTCAGGAGTGATCTCCACTGCCCGCGCCCGCCTGTCCCCCGGAACGGCTTTGCGGAAGGCCAGCCCCTTACGCTCCAGGTCGTCAACGACCCGCATGATCCCCGCCTTGTCCGACCCCGTCGCCGAGGCCAAGTCGCGCTGCACCGTGGGCCCGCGGTCGACCAGCACGATCAGTACGGCAAAGTGCCTCAACTCGATGCCGAGCGGCCGAAGCGCCTCCGTCATCACCGACGCCGCGCGCCAGTGCGCCTGTCGCAGCAGCAGCCCGAGAGCGAAAGGCGAGGTGTCTCCGGGGCGGTCGGTCGCGCGCGAGGAGGTGGTCCGGTGAGGAACATCAGCGGTCATGAGGCCACATTACCGCCATCTATTCATTCAATACGTTCTCACTTGACACCAAATGGTCCTTCCCCCCTCCGCCCTGTCGCCTCACGGACCACGAGCCCCGGGCGGCTGCGACAGGCCCGCCACGCGGATCAGCGCCTCGGTCGCCGCACGATTCACCGTCGTGAAGAGCGCGAGGCGGCCTATCGCGTCGGCGGAGCGCCCCGTCGGCCGAGGCCTTCATGTCACCTGGAGTCGTAACCCCAGCGCGCCCGGCCGTCCTTGCCCATGTAGCACTTCGCGGGGCGTCCGTCGGCAGTGGTCGCGGTGGCGCCCACGGGAGAGCAGTACTGCCCGAACTGGATGCCGGACTGGCTGCCGGAACCGCCCGCAGTCCCGCCTGACGTGCTGGAGGAGCCACCACGGGTCGAGCCGCCACTGGTCGAGCCACCGCTGCCGGTCGGGCCGGCGCTCGCGCCGCCTCCGGTCATGGCGCCGCCCTCGATAGAACCGTGGGACGGCTCGGGGCGGGGCTTCGGCTTCGGCTTGGGTTTCGGTGTCGGTACGGGGCTCGGCCGGGTGCAGGGGGCACCGGGGTCGATCAGCCACAGGCCGACCTGAGTCGAGACCAGAACCGCGGTGCCGGACTCCGGTTGCTGACGGCACACGTGCCACTGGTCGAGGTCGTGGGAGCCGCTCTCCAGGCGCTTGTCGGTGTACGCGTGCCGCATCGCCGGGTGATCGAGGTCGAGGGCCTCCAGGGCGCGGACGGCCTCCTCGAGGCTCTTGCCGACGAGGTCCGGCATGGCGACTCGGCGCGGGCCGAGGAGCTGTGCCGGGCACACCTCCTGCCTCGGCACCGCGTAGAGCGTCAGCGTGCGCACGGACGGGCGGACCGTTTCCTCTCGCGATGGAGTCTGGAAGCAGACCTGCCAGCCGGACGCGGTGTTCTTCACCGGCCGGAAGGCGGAGGAGGCGTCGGCCGCCGACACCTTCAGCCATGCGTGCGCCTCGGCGTCCGCGACGGCTTCGGCGACAGAGGCTCCGCTGAAGTCGGGGACGGCCAGCGAGGTGTCCGCCCCGGCCCGAGCCGGGTCGTCGTGTCCGTTCGAGACCGAACTCAGTCCTGAGACGAGCGTGCCGGCCACGACCGCGGCCAGGAGAACGGGGTGCCTGCGCAGCCAAATAACCCAGCGTGCCTTGCTGTTGGAACGCACGGGAGCGTCGGCGGGCAGGATGTCCCCCACGGCTTCGAGGAGTTCTCCCTTGGGGTCGATCTTCGATCCGTGCAGTTTGCGCACCGTGCCGTCGACGACGATGTCGACGCGGTCGAGAAGGCCGTGGGCGCGCCGCTGGATCCGCAGGGGCTTCGGCGCCCGGGACGCCTTGGGAGTCAGCAGAGGGCGAAGAAGGATGAGTCCGCGATCCGTGAGCGCCGCATAGCCCCAGCCGCAGTGGTAGAGCGACCGCACGACTTCGTCCGGTTCGAGTTCCGCCAGCAGCACCTTCTTGTGGTCGTCCGGCAACGAGATGTTCTCGTCGGCATCGGCCGAGGCGGTGCGGGGATCAGCGGCGAGAGAGTCGGACACCAGTTTTCCGGCGTGCTGGACGAGTTCGCCGGACGTATCGAGCTGCGAGCCCCACACCGTGATGCGTCGCCCCGTCACGGACAGGTCCACACGTCGCTGCGCCCCGTACGCCGTGCGCAGGATCGTCAGGGGCCTGGGAACCCGCGTCGGCGCGTCCCCGCCGAGCAGGACGAGTGCCTCCTCGGTGAGCGCGGCGTACCCCAGCCCTTGGTGGTAGAGCGCCAGCACCGTCTCGCCGGCTCGCAGGGTGTGCAGCAGAGCTTCCGCCTTGCGGAGGGGAAGTGCGACGGTCTCGCGGGCCGCGATGTCAGCGGTGCGCGGATCGTCGCGCAGGAGGCGCTGCGCGGCAGTTGGGGACATACGCGGAGGATAGCGGCCACGTTTCGTCGCTCGAGCTCCGGACCAGGAACCGCTGCAAGGCCGTGACCAGCGATGATGATACGGGGAGCAGCGCCCGTCGGCTGCCCGCCCGGAGGCGTCGGGACCCGCGCGCCCGGCCGCACCGACTTCGTACGCCAATTCCCTTTCGCGCGGCCTCGGTCGGCGGCCGAGCGAGGAGCGGACCGCGTGCTCCGGCCGAAGCCCGGCGATCCACCCCCCTGTGCCCGGACGTCAACTCGCCCTGGGCCGAGCGGGCACGGCGCCCTGCGTGTGCTCGTGCTCCCCCCGCGCCGTCTCCAGAAGACGCCGCCAGGAGGAGACCATGGGGCGGCGGCGCAGCAGTGCGCGGCGCTCCCGCTCGGTCATGCCTCCCCACACGCCGTGCTCGATGCGCTGGTCCAGCGCATAGGCAAGACATTCGGTGCGTACGGTGCAGCCGTTGCACAGCGCCTTGGCGCGGTGTTGTGCGGCGCCCTCGACGAACAGATCGTCAGGGTCGGCCGTCCGGCACAGTCCCCGTTCACCCCAGTCACTGCCTCTGCCCGCCATCGTCGGATGCCGTCCTCTCCCCTGTTCGCCCCCGCGAGTCGTCCCCCGACCCCGGGCGGCAGGCATATGACACTACGTCGTTCGAGCGCGATCCGAACTCCTGGCGTAGGTCACCACACCTTTGAGTGAGCGGGACTTGCCGTCGGCGAGCGGCAGCGCTATGCGGCGATCCGCCGTCGCGGGAACGCCTTCGCCGTCGACGAAGCGGCCGCGTCGAGGCACTGGAGTATGCGCTCAGGGACAGGTGAGTACCCGTACTCATGTGCGCGATGAACGGCATCCTGCATGTTTCGTGCATGCGATCCATGTCTTTCCAGAAGCCCGTGCTGGTGACCGCCCTCGGCTGCCTGGTCCTGTCCGGCTGCGGCAGGTTGAACGCTTCCGCCGATCAGACCCCCGCGGGCAGCACCGTCTCGGCGACGGCGCGACGAGACGCCCTGTCGGACAGCAGCGATCCGGAGATCCGCTTCCTCGGGCTGCTGGCCCGCGTCATGGACACCTGCGCCCCCGACTCCTCCGGCGGCAATGACGACGTACCCGAGCCGGAGGATCTGGCGGGTGCGGAGGAGGCGTCCACTCCGAGATACGGGCCGGGCGAGACCCCGCCGGGGACTCCGAACGAGGAGGGCGACATACCCGTTCCCGTGGATGATCCCGCTCCCGCGACGACGAGCCCGGACTCCACCAGGCACGGGCCGGTCGAGGAGGTGCCCCTGACCGGCATCGACCAGTGCATGGGCAGCGAGCACGCGCAGCGCGTCCGCGAGGCGTTCGAGAGCGCGAGGACGACCGGCTACCAGGCGATGCGCGAGAAGCTCATGGGCATGGACTACCCGGCGTCGCGGATCCACCGGATGCCGGACCGTGCGGGCGCGCCCCGGGCAAGGCTGGACCTGCGCATGATGGGCAACCAGTTGGCGTTGGAGGTCACCCTGACCGACGGCGGGGTGACCGTCGAACCGTTCGGGGTACCGGAGACCGAGGACGTGAACGTGGCCGAGGTACAGCGGGAAGCCGACGACCGCTGACGCCTGCCCGACCATTCCCGGCGTCGCCCGGACCTGGGCCGATTCCTGGCGCGATTCCCCAGCTCGCCACGCTTTGAGCGGCATCGACTCCGCCACGCACCCGGCCCTCACCGCCGCCCCGGTCCGCGCCGGGGCGGCGTCCGCGCCGTCGGGCCGCACCGCACTGACCTGCGGATCCCTCCCTGCACCGGGCCGGACTCATGCCGCCTGCGAACTGGGCGGGGATGAGGGCAAGATCCCCGCTCTCCACCCACCGTCTCACCGAGACCCTGGTCCGAGCCGGGCTGCCCGCCGGGGTGCTCGACGTGGTGCACGGCACCGGCGCGGCGGCCGGCGAGGCGCTGGTGCGCGACACCCGGGTGGCAGCGGTCTCCTTCTCCGGCTCCACGGCGGTCGGCGGACGACGCGCAGAGCTTCGCGGCTGCCGTCCGCGTGGGCGTCGTCGACCGCGTTGCGGAGCAGATGTACCGTGCGGGAACCGCCCTGCGGAGCGGACGTGCCGCGCAGGAAACGCGTTGCGGGGCGAGCGGACGTGCCGCACACTCTGGCGTGATCGTTCTGCAGCCCGTCCTGGAGGTCCACGCCCCCGAGGGCTTCACCCTGTGGCGTGTCGACGGGACCCGGCCGTATGCCTTCCTTCCGCTCAGCGGCGGGCTCACTCCTGCCGAGGTGGGCACCGCGGTGATGAGCATCGCCGACTGCAACAACGTCGAACCCGGGGACGACAGCCGCTCGCCTCGGCCCGCCGATCCCCTCGGGGGTTTCCTGCACGGCCTGATCACCATGGACGACCTCTTCGCGTCCGGCGGCCTGCGGATCACGGACACCGCGACCGGCGTCACGCTGCTGCCGGGCTGCTGCAACGGGCTGGACGAGCGGCGCGACTGGCACGAGGTGCTCGACGGCGACGGCTGGGCCTGCTTCGGTCACGATCCCTCTCCGCTCGCCGAACGCGACGGTGACACCGTGCGGTTGACGGTGGACGCCGAGGACGAGAGCAGCGCGGTGATCGACGTGCCCGTCGGCGACCTGCGCCGCCTGCTCGCCGGCGCGGAGCGCGACCTGGACGACTTCCTCCGGCTAGCCGCCGCCTGGGTCGCGCTGCACCTCCCCGACCACGTCTCCCCCGTGATCTCCGCGCTCGGCCGCGCCCTCGACCTGCCCGCGCCTACGGGACCGTCGATCCCGTAGGCCTCGCACGAGTGAGCGCCGTCCTAACTCGCAGGGCTGCTAGGGCTGTTGACGCAGGTTCATCACCAGATCACGCGGCAGCCCGTGGGTGTCGTGCAGGTAGTGGAAGTCCTCCTCTCCCAAAGGCCGTTGGAAGCGGGGGCGGGCGAGCACGCTGCGGCCGCGCTCCAGGAGACGGCCGAACCGGCGCTCCTCCTCCAGCAGCAGGCGGCGCACATGACCGGGTTCCACGTCCTGGTGGAAGTGGTCCAGGGTGTGCGACACCAGCTCGAGCGGCAGGTCTCCGAGACCGCGCGTCGTGTCGTCCCGCCAAAGGGTGGTGAGGACCCGTCGGACCAGGCGGCGCAGTACGTAGCCCTGCCCGGTGTTGGACGGGCGCACCCCGTCGCCGATGACGACGACGGCCGAGCGCAGGTGGTCGTGGACGAGGCGGAGCGACGGTTCGTCCAGTGGCCACAGGTCCGGGACGAGACGGCGCCAGGGGTCGAAGACGTCGCACTCGAACACCGACGACTTGCCCTGGAGCAGCGAGGCCAGTCGCTCAAGGCCGAGCCCGGTGTCGATGTTGGGCTGCGGAAGCGGCACGAGGAGACCGTCCTCCTGCCGGCGATGACGCATCATCACGTGGTTCCACACCTCGACCCACCGGTCGTCCTGGGTCGGCGTCGACTCGGGCGGTGTGTCACCGGTCCACATGAAGATCTCCGAGTCGGGCCCGCACGGGCCTACGGGGCCGTTGGACCACCAGTTGTCCTCCACCGTGAGCTCCACCGGAACGCCGAGGTCCTGCCACAGGCGCAGGGAATCGGTGTCCGGTCCGACCTGGTCGTCGCCGCCGAAGACGGTGGCATGCAGCAGGCCGGGGTCCACACCCAGCCCTTCCGTGAGCAGCCGGTACCCCCAGTCGAGGCTCGACGGGCCGTCGTAGTCGCCCAGTGACCAGGTTCCGAGCATCTCGAAGACGGTCAGATGGGTGGCGTCGCCGACCTCGTCGAGGTCCGTGGTGCGCAGACAGCGCTGCACATTGACCAGCCGTCTGCCCAGCGGATGGGGGCGGCCCTCCAGATAGGGGGTGAGGGGATGCATACCGGCGGTGGTGAACAGCACCGGGTCGCCCGGCGGTGGCAGCAGCGTCGAGCCGGTGATCCGGCGATGGCCTCGCTCCTCGAAGTACTCGACGAATGTGCGGACGATATGTTCCGTGTCCATGGGTGTGGCTCCTACGCGTCGCAGCGGGGAGGCACCGGACCACGGGACCGCGAGGGTCGTCACGCCGGGTCGAGAACCAAACGGCGCCGAAGCGCCGGGGAACCACCGACGGTCCGTGTCCGGTCGCCGGTGGAGAGAGAAGGTCAGGCGGCGGCAACCGGCGAGCTGGTCGCTCGCGCGGTCGCGGTGATGGTTCGGCCGGTGACGTTCATGCGGACGACGATAACGCCCCCATGTCCCCGAGGCATCCGAATATCGCCGCGCGCTCTCGCCCCCGTACGCCGACGGCCTGACCGGGCTCGCCCCGCCGCTGAGGAAGTCGAGGATCTCCGCGCACGCGGCCTCGGCCTGCGGCACCACTCCCGGCATGCTGAGGACCGGCGACTCCGGCCGACTCCGCGGGTGACGGGCGGATCGCAGTGGGTCTGGCGACGGTGACCGCGGTCGTGGCCCGTCCCATGGCACGTAGAGGTCCATGGGGCGGGTCCGTAGGCCACCACGTACGAAGGAGTGGAAGCAATGAAGCGCATCGGGATCGCCGGAGTGGGCGAGATCGGCAGAGCCGTCGTCGCGGGCCTGCACGACGGGGGCGGCGACGTGCCGGAGGTGTTCCTCTCCCCCCAAGGTGCCCGCACGGCCGCAGCACTGAAGCGGAGCACCGAGCCGTTCGAGGGGGCAGAGAGCCGATCCGCTCCTGGAGAGGCCGGACATCACGGGTTCCGAGTCCGGCTCTCCCGTGTCCGCGGTGCAGCGGGCCGCACCGCACACCTCAGGTCCAGGTGGTGACCCACTCCAGCATGTGGTCGTAGCTGTCCCAGATGATCCCGCCGGTGGGCGTGCCCTTCCAGTCACCGAGCAGGCAGCGGAGCGTCACATGGTGATCCTCGGCGAAGTCGAGGTCGACATCGCGGGTCGTGCCGCTTCCATTGCTGTTCCAGTAGTAGTACGTCCCGTACCCGTCCACGGTCAGTTCCGCGACGGCGGAGTGACCGTCGGCGTCCCGGTCCTTGACGAGGAGGTGCTCGCCGTAGGGCTGGAACTCGCAGTAACCACCCTTGTGCCACGTCTGGTCGACGTAGATCCCCGCGACCGGGTCGTCGGCCTGGGCCGAGGACGCGGCGAATCCGATGGCGGTGCAGGCGGCCAGAACTGTGGCGGCAACTCTAGCGATCAGGCGCACAGACACTTCCCCTTTGTCACTCCGCGACATGCATGACTCAATATCATCATACGTTTCACATGCACTTCAGAACATCAACTTCACTCCAGAGAAGCAGACTTGGCCGCCGATGATCCCGATGAGGGTCTTCGAGCCGACTACGCAACACTGATCATGAACGTTCAAGGTCTTGCATAGCGGGGCGCTTGTGGGCTTCTCTCCCGCTCCCTCTCACACAGGATCTAACGTCGTGCTTCTGACAGGTCCGGCAGTGGGAGGCACCGTCATGACCATTCCCTCTGATGCACTGGACCGCGTACGGGCGGCGCTCCGCCAGGTCTGCAGTGCCTGGGAGATGTCGGCCGCACTGGCCGGCTCGTGCGCCTGGCTGGGGGTGGTGGGCTGGGCGTTGATGCCGGCCCAGGACGACGGCGCCCATCTGTTCCCGTGCGGCATCAGCGGGCTTCCCTCGGTGTGGGAACCTCCGCTGCGCCCCCTGGCACGGTCGGAGAGCTGGCCGATCTGTCTGGCCGCACTGGGTCACGTCTGGACGGGGCACGGCCAAGAACGCCCCTACCCGATCCCGGAGGCCGACGCCCCGGCGGCGGCCGCGGCACTCCCCCTGCGCAAGTCGCTCGGCGCTCTCGTGGTGCTGCGACCGGGACCGACACCGTTCACACACGTAGAGCAAACGTTTTTGTGCGCTGTCGCCGATGAGGTCGCCGCCGTGCTGGCCGAGCTGCCGAGCCCCGGACAGCCCGACGTTCTCCCGCAGCTGCGCGAGGTCGAACGCGGCGCCTTCACACTCGACCTCACCGGACAGGACATCACCTGCGACCGTGTCTTCGCCACCATCCACGGCCTTCCCGGACCGGGCCGGCATCCGCTGTCCGCGGCTCTGGCGGCGCTGCCACAGGCGGATCTGCCACAGGCCGAGCGGCTCCTGCACCAATTGCGGCAGGAGCCCGGCACCTATGAAGTCATCTACCGCGTCGTCGGCTTCGACGGACTGCACGTCATGCAGGCCCGCTGCTCCCGCAGTACGGAGGTGGCGGATCGGGTGGTACTCACCGGCCATGTCACCGACATCACCCGTGATGCCGACAATGCCGCGTGGCGCGAGGAGCGCATGCACCGGCAGATCCGCAGCGCGGAGCAGATGCGCGCACTCGCCTCCGCCTGCGCCTCGGCCGGCAGCACCAGCGAACTGGCCGCGGCCACCTGCGACGTACTGGCCGTCTTCGGCGCCGACGCCATCGTCCTCGCCGAGGCCGCCGACCAGCACTGGCACATACTGACCAGCCACGGACAGCAGCCGCACCACATGGAGATGCTCCGCACCCTCGAACTGAGCGCGAGCGCGCCCCTCACCGACGCACTGCGCGAGCACCGAGCCGTGTTCATCGCCTCCCCCGACGAACTCGTATCGGCCTACCCCCACTACGCCGACCTGTCGCCCCGCCTGGACCGGCAGGCCTGGGCCGCACTGCCGATCCCGCTGTCCGCACCGGATGCCCGCCCCGCCGCCTGCCTGCTGTCCTTCACCCGGCCCCACGCGTTCACCCCCGAGGACCACGCCCTGCTCATCGCGGCCGCCGGACTGCTCGGACGCGCCCTGGACCGCTGCCGCGCCTGGGACACCGAGCACGCACGCGCCGTCGAGCTGCAGAAGGGCCTGCTTCCCACCGCGCTGCCCCACCTGACGGGCATCGAGCTGGCCGCCTCCTACCTCCCCGCCGCATCGGGCGCCCACGCGGGAGGCGACTGGTACGACGCCTACACCACCAGCAGCGGACGGCTCCTTCTCGGCATCGGCGACATCGAGGGACACGACACCCAGGCCGCCTCGTTGATGGGCCGACTGCGCACCGCCATCCGCGCCTACGTGGCCCTCACCGAGGACCCGGCCGAACTGCTGCACCACACCAACCGGCTGCTGACGGAGGACAACGACAACGATCCTGAGCGCGCTCGCACCGCCACTTGCTGTCTGATTCTCCTCGACCCCGCGACCGGCGACCTGAGTTGCGCCTCGGCAGGCCACCCCAGCCCCCTCCTCCATTCCCCCGGCAGCGGATCGCACGAGCTCATCACCGGTGTCGGCCTCCCCCTCGGCATCTTCGCGGAGGGCACCTACCGCTCCACCCCGCACCGGCTTCCCGAGAACACCCAACTCCTGCTGCACACCGACGGACTCACCGACCGGCCCGGCACCGATCCGGCCGAGGCCCACGCTCTTCTCGACGAAGCCTTGGAACAGGCGGCGTCCCTTCCCGCCGAGGCAGCCCTGCAGCACATCACCTCACACTGCCTGGCAGGCGCCCGTCCGGTCGACGACTGCGGCGCACTCCTGGTCCGCCGCCACAACAACTCCCGGGCGGACAGCCGCAACAATGCGAGCAGGAACGGCACCGCCGACCGCCCGCGCGGCGCCGGGCCGGCTTCGGACGGAACCCGAGGCACCGCTCGGATACGGTGACGGAATGGCCGAGAATCCACCGTCCGACGTGGCCGACGTGCTGGCTGCCGTTCTGGACTCGGACGACCCCGTTCATGCCGCGCTCCGCCGGCAGATTCTCCACCTCAGTGTGCGCGAGCGCTGCTCCTGCGGCTGCGGTACCGCCTACTTCGACCTCGACCCCGGCGAGGTGATGCCCGCCCCCACCGGCCCCGGCACGGTCGTGGCGGCCGGAGCGCAGCTCGTCACCGGGACCGGCGAGTGCCCCGGCGAGGTCCTGGCCTTCGCGCGGGGCGGCTACCTGTCATGGCTGGAGGTCTGCTCATGGAGCGACGACGTCGACGTGACACTGGACTCCGCGCGTCAGTGGCTGTGGCCACGCCCTTGAGCCGTACCGGCCGGCGTCGCAACGGTCTGCGGCTCGGCGCCCTGTCGGCCCTGTCGCAGCGACGCCGTCCCGGGCCCGACATCGCCCGGGCCCGGGTGCGCCGGGAACTCCGGGCCGGGCCTAACCGGCCGGGGTGAAGCGAGTCCGCCACAGGTCGCGGAGCACCGCGATCTCGGCCATGTGGTGGATGAGTTCGAGGTTGGCCCCCGACAGCACGTCGACGTACGGGTCGTCGGGGTCGGAGCCGTACGGGTACTGCGAGAAGCCGACCGTGTCGAGCTGCTCCTCGGTGACGGTGGCGACGCTGTCGCGCCAGCGGTCGAGCAGCGCCCAGAACCGATCGAGCGTCACGGCGGCCGAGGGTGTGAAGTCGACGAGCAGCTTCGGATCCCGCCGCCGTTCGCCGAAGGTCCACTCCCATCCGCCCGCGAAGCCGTAATGCAGGTGCCCCAACCGCCAGGCGATGGTCGTGACCCGCGTCTCGTCGGGCTCCGGCGCACCGGTGTGGGCGAGGATCTGCTCGACCCGCTCGACACTCACGCTCCAGTCCGCGGCGATCTTGGCGACGGTCATGCCGCCCGCCGCCTGCCGGACAACCTCCGCGTACTCGTTGGCCGGGATGTCCGGGGCGCCCAGATCGAGCACCCACTCGCCCGGTCCGAACGCCCTCGGAGTCGTCGCCTCGCCCCGCCGCCGGATCGACCAGCAATCGGGCACCGGCTCCCACAGGTACTCCTCGTCGCCGAGCCCGGTCAGCCGAACCTGTGCCATCTCCCTGGCACGGTCGAACTGGTCGAGCAACAGGCCCAGCCGACCGGTCCGTGCGCCCTCGGACTGCATGTCTGGCTCCCCTTCGCCCTCGCGTCCCCGTCTCGCCCCGCTCAGGCGGAAGTTAGCGGCTCGGCGCAGGGGGAGGCGACCCATTTCCCCGCCCACCGTTCCGTTGCGGTCAGAGGGTGAGCAGCCGGACGAGCAACACCACCAGCGTGCCCGCGGTGAACACCGATCCCAGCACGGTGAACAACAGGTCGACCGCTGCTGTGTCCCAACCCTGGATCGCGAACCGGCGCGGATCGGTCGGGTCGTACCGGACCGTGACGACGGCCCCCACGCCGAAGCCGGCCCGGACGGACCCGCGGCCGAGCCTGGACGAGTACGCGCAGTCGCGCCCGTCGCCGGTCGTCCAGGCCGCGACCGGGTGGTAGAACGTGCCGCCTTCGTCGTTCCGCCTGACATCGTGGCGCACGATCCGGCCCTCTACGGTGACCCCCGTGCGACGCAGCACGCCGGCCCGGCGGAGTCCATACACGCCGAGGCCGAGGAAGACCACGCCGACCGTCAGCGGGATGAGAGAGAAGAGCCATTCGCGTTCCATGTGTTCTGCGACGCGTCCGTGAGGTTGCCGGTTGCGCGTGACCTGGCCGTGGCAACCGACCTCACACCAACCTTCACACTCGGCTGCCCCGGACCGACCGGGTCGGGAGCCGTCGCGGCGACCCGACTGTGTGCAGGCCGACCGGTGTTCACGACGACGGGACCGGGCTGATTCCGCCACCCCGGCTGAATCGCGGGGGCGTCTCCGCGGCCCCGTAACCCTTTTCGGCTTCTTCAAACCGGGAATCTGACGTGCGGAGATTTTCGTCGTCGCGGACTCCGTCGAAATCCATGAGATCCGCAGGAGTGGAGAGCCTTCCGCAGGGCACACGAGGGCTCGGAGGTTGATAACAATGGTTCCTGTTCTTCTCGTTCTTCTGCTTGCCCTGATCCTTTTCGGTGCCGGTTTCGCGCTCAAGGCCCTGTGGTGGATCGCTGTCGTCGTGCTGGTCGTGTGGCTCCTCGGCTTCGTGGTCCGTCCTGCGGGCAGCGGCGGCAAGCGGGGTCGCTGGTACCGCTGGTAGGCGGGCCGGAGCAGCGTTCACCAGGACGGGTGGGCCCCGACGCCGTGTCGTCGGGGCCCACCCGTCCTCCGTCGCCCGAGCGCCCGAATACACGTGCTGGTCCCGCCGGTTCGGGGGAGTCGTGGTTGGCGGCCGGAGGATGACCGTGACAACCGCAACCGTGGTCTGCAGCACAGCGCATCCGGCCATCCGTATTCCTCGCGACGTGACGGTGTGAGGTCCGAATCGAGGGGCACCCGCCCGCCTGAGAAAACGTCACCGAATTCGATGACGTCCATGACGACTCCGCGGCTCGACTGCGGCGGAGCGGTGAATTTCGATGAGGGAGCCGTTTTATGAGTGACAGCATCTGGGGCTACCAGCCGACCACCGGCCACGTCCCCGGCACCGACCTGATCGGATACAAGGTCGAGGCCACCGACGGCAGTATCGGGAAGGTCGACAAGCACTCGGACGACGTCAACTCCTCTTACCTCGTCGTCGACACCGGCGTATGGATCTTCGGCAAGCACGTCCTGCTGCCCGCCGGCACCGTGAGGACGGTGGACCAGGCCGAGCGCAAGATCTATGTCGACCTCACGAAGGAGCAGATCAAGGACTCTCCCGAGTTCGACAAGGACAAGCACGTCGGCGACGCCGGCTACCACGAGCAGGTCGGCGGGTACTACCAGAACCACCGCGCCTGACCGCGAAGGATCAACCGGGTGGGGCCCGCCGGAGACTCTCCGACGGGCCTCCCTTCTGCCGACCTCGTCGTCACCGGCGACCAGGTCATCGGTCGAAGCCTCAGCCCCGACCACTCACGAACAGGCTCTGCACACTGCGACCTATCGGACCGCGGGTGTCGTGGAGCGCGGCCTGGGCCATCCCGATTCCGTCGGCGTCGACGTCGGTACGTGCGTCGAGGCACACCCACTCACCCAGGGGATACCGGTGCAGGTGGACGGTCAGGTCGGGGTTGATGAACACATGCGTACCGAAGTCCAGGACGTTGCTCAGCCCGTTGCCCGAGTCGGCCGCCACGAGCACCCGGTCCGACGGCAGGGTCTTCTCCCCCGCCACCAAGGGCACCCGCATCCGCATCCAGCACGTGGCCGGTCCGTGCTCGAGGAAGGCACCCTCCGCGAAGCGGCATTCCATCCCCGTGTGGTAACCGACGTCCCACGGCACGGGAAAGAACGGCTCCGGGCGTGAGTCGTCGGGCGACGGTACGGCAGGGACGTCGTCCGTCGCCGGTACGGAACCGGGGGCGGTCCGGATGCGCAGCGCCCTCGCCCGCATCACTTCGTCGCCCGGCTCGGCCGTCAGCGTGGCCTCGACGAACTCCACGCTGCGCCCCTCGTTGATCACACGGGTGGCCACGGACAGCGGACGCAGCGGCACCGGGCGAGGGATCTCGAAGGTGATGCGGGCAAGACGCATGTCCTCGCAAGCACCGGAACGCACCTGCACGGCGCGGCCCAGGAGAGCGGCGGGTGGCCCGGCGTGCTGGGAATGCTCGTCCCAGGGTCCCCGGGTGTACGCAGTGGGGACGAAACGCTCCTGCGCCACCTGCTCGAAGAACGCCTCGACATCGCTGACCTGGCCGACCACGATTCCCGCCCTCTCCGGCCGCTCAGGCCCGTCCGATCGCCGGTGGATCAGCCACTCGGGGTGCCAGCTAAACAACACCGTGAAGCTTGGTCAACACCCGGCCTCCGGCTCTCCGCACCGCGCGGACCCTGCGTGCGATGCGACGGAGCAAGGGCGGCCCGCCCTTGCTCCGTCGCCCAGGACCGAGACCGTGTCGCAGGTCACACGACCCCTTTCAGTTAACGTTGACTAACCTGGCTTGGCGGCCCGGCGCCGCCGCCCCGCCCGGAGGGCACCGGGCTCGCCGCGGGGGCGACGCGTACCGCACGAAGGGACCAACACGGTGGCCACCGACATGGAAGTGACGTACCGAGGCACGGTTTACCCGTGGCACTGCGACCACATGGGACACATGAACGTCATGTGGTACGTCGGGAAGTTCGACGAGGCCACCTGGTCCCTCTTCGCCCGCATGGGCATCACGCCCGACTACCTGCGAGACCGGGAACGCGGCATGGTCGCGGTGGATCAGCGCATCTCCTACCGGCAGGAAGCCCTCGCCGGGGATGTGGTGGTGGTCCGCTCCGCACTGCTGGAGGTGCGCAGCAAGGTGATCCGCTTCTGTCATCGGATGGAGAACGCGACGACGGGCGACACTCTGGCGATCACCGTGCTGACCGGCGTCCACCTCGACAGGACGACGCGACGTTCCTGTCCGCTGCCCGACGAGCAACTAGCCCGCGCCAAGGCCATGGTCACCGAGTTCGACCCCGGCCTCTGACCGCGGAGCGCCGTCGTCGGGGGCCCGCAACGTGGGTCTCAGCCACCGGCCGACTCGGCGTGGCCCGCCGACGTCGCCGGGGCGGCGCCTGAGCAGACGTGATCCGCCGGGCGGCGGGCCGCTGGGCCCGCCGCCGGGGTGCGATGCTCAGCAGAGGGGCACTCCGGGGAGCTGGGCCGCCGGGTTGTCGATGTAGATGTTGCTGATGAAGCCGTTCTGGTCACGCAGCTTGCTCCACCAATTGTTGGTGTAGCCCTCGGCGTTGACCGTGTCGCCCTGCTTCTGGCACAGGACGCGGACGCTGGTCGGTCCGGCGAGGGTGGTGACCACCGGCGAGCTCAGATGGGCGTCGCTGCGCACGCGCACGCCGCTGCCCCAGGTCATGAAGGGTGTGCCGGCGCCGCCGCAGCCGTTGTCGCTGGTGAGGAAGTACTGGTTGTAGCTGCCGGGGTAGGCGAGCGCGGCGCCGTTGATGCGGATGTCCTGGCCGACCCCGTTGTAGAGCTGCTCGTAGTGGATGTGCGGGCCGGTGGAGTTGCCGGTGCTCCCGGTCGTGCCGATCTGCTGGCCCTGTTCGACGTGTGCGCCGTCCGCGACGGAGAACGCCGACAGGTGGAAGTAGTAGGTGCGCCAGCCGCCGCCGTGTTCGACGGACAGGTAGTTTCCCGCGCCGTTCGCTTCGTAGTGGCGGTACGCGGTGCCCGTGGCCGAGGCGAGGACGGGTGTGCCGTTGGTGGTGCCGCCGTCGGCGCGGACGAAGTCCAGGGCACGGCGGACCTCTCCCGAGTGATGGCTGTAGGTCCACTTCTGGCCGCAGGGATAGGGGGCCTTGAAGTCGGGCGCCGCCAGGGTCGTTCCACCGGTCGCGGCGCCGGCCGAGAGGACCGGCCCGAGCAGGAGTCCGGCCAGGGCCAGGAGGGTGGTGACGGCCGCGGTCCATAGGCGTCTGAGGGGCATGCGCGAGTCGCTCCTTCGAGTGGGGGAGAGCGGAGGGGGCTCGATGTCCGGGCGGATGGCGGATCGCGGCACAAGGTAGGAGCGGTCCGGCACTCAGGACAAGGCACCGGCCAGGTCTTTCGCTCACAATGCAATGTCTTGCACACGACAAGTTCAGCTGTCCATCATGCAGCCGGGACAGGGCCAACACCCATGCACACAGGGCTGGTTGGTCTTCGGTCGGCGGAGCGACGAGAGGCGTGGGAGCACCTGCGCACCGAGGCACGCGATCCCGCCCACCGGGATCCGGCCTGCCACCTCATGGGTCCGGCCCTCGGCCCGATCCGCCCGCTCCTCCCCCGGCCTGCGACCGTGTGCTCCGGCGCCCGCGCGGCAGCGGCCGAGTTCGCCGCCACGCACAGCACTTCATCCGACTCGGGCGTCGGAGACAGGACACCCCACATGTCCTCCCCACCACGCGTCAGACGCACGCGCGCGCTGTTCGGCCTGGCCCTGGCCGCCGTCCTGGCGATGTCCGGGCAGTCGGCCGCCGCCGCTCCCCCGCCTTCGCACGACACCTCCGTCAACGGAGCGTTCGCGCGAGCGGCGACCGCGTACGACGTACCGCGCGATCTGCTCGTCGCCGTCGGCTACGCGGAGACCCGCCTCGACGCCCATCGAGGGCTTCCCAGCCAGGACGACGGCTACGGAGTCATGCACAGCGAAGTACCCGGGAACGACCACACCGATCCTGGTCCGCACTGGGACTGGGCGTCCTACATGAGCCTGGTCCGCGGCGACGGCGACAGCGGCACCATGTCCTTCACCACATGGGGCAGCGATGTGAGTGTCCGTCAGCAGCCGACCACCGGCTCCACACGCGTGGCCACGCTCCCAGGACCCACGACCGTACGCGTCAAGTGCCAGGTCCACGGCCAGCTCGTCAACTACCAGGACTACAGCAACGACGCCGGGTCCTACTTGCCCGACTACGGCGGCTACATCTCCAACATCTTCATCGACGTCGACGACGCCTGGCTCCCGGGAGTATCCACATGCTGACCTCTCACCCGCGGCACGAGGGCCCCGCCGCACGCCGCAGAACGTTTCCCGTCCGCACGCTGAGCGGCGTCGCGTGCCTGCTCGCCCTCGCCTCCGCGCTGGGATCCGCGCCCGCCGCGGAAGCCGCCACCGCACCCGCCGCGTCGTCCGCCGTGTCGTGGCGCCCGGACCTGTCACGGCCCGGCGCCGACGACGTCAATGTGCTCCACAGCGGCAACGCGCTGCGCGTGGAGGACCGTTCACTCAGCCCTGCGTCGCTGGAACGGCACCGCGGCTACGCCTCCGCCGTGCTGGACGCGCACCACCTGGACCGGCCGGTGGACCGGATCACCGCGGACGTCGACGCGGCCGTGCCGAGCGGGGCCGGCGTGGTGATCGACGTGCGGGGCCGCAACACAGACGGCGCCTGGACGGAGTGGCGGGAAGTGACCGCCGACGCGCCGGCCCGACTGCCGCGGCTGGTCGACGACGTGCAGGCCCGGCTGACCCTGTGGACGGGCGAGGCCGGCGCCACACCGACCGTACGCGGCCTGACCCTGTCGGCGGACAGCGCCGGCACAGCGTCGTCGCAGCTCGCGCAGCCCGCGGCCGCGGCCTTCTCGTCCCGCGTGTACGCCACGCGCGAGGGGCTGGTCGGCGGGACCACCGCCAACGGCCATGTCATACGCAGCAACGACCACTTCGTGGCCCTCCCCTCGCGCCGCGCCCTGTCACCCAGCGGCAGCGGCCAGTACTCGGTGCAGGTGTGCGGCCCGGTCCGCTGCGAGACCGCGCCGGTGTGGGACGTGGGCCCCTGGAACACACACGACGACTACTGGAACACGTCCGCACAGCGCGAGCAGTGGAAGGATCTCGCCCGGGGCCTGCCCGAAGCCCAGGCCGCCTACCAGAACGGCTACAACGGGGGTCGCGACGAATTCGGCCGGCAGGTCGCCAACCCGGCCGGCATCGATCTGGCCGACGGGACCTTCTACAACATCGGCCTCAACGACAACGGATGGGTGACCGTCACCTACCTGTGGACCGACGGTGGCGGCGACACCAAGTCCTTCCCGACCTGGGGAACGGACGTCAGCGTCCGCCAGCAGCCGACCACCGGCTCCACACGCGTGGCCACGCTCCCAGGACCCACGACCGTACGCGTCAAGTGCCAGGTCCACGGGCAGCTCGTCAACTACCAGGGCTACAGCAACGACGCCTGGTCCTACCTGCCGGACTACGGCGGCTACATCTCCAACATCTTCATCGACGTGAGCGACGCCTGGCTCCCCGGCGTCCCGACCTGCTGACGACACATCGCGCAGGACAGCAGGTCAACCGGGGGCGGCCGATGTGTCAGGGACCGCCCCCTCCAGCAGTGCCAGTCCCAACGGCGTCCGGTGGTGCAGCACCCGATTCCCCTCGCGACGGGTGGAGACGAGTCCCGCCTCGCGCAGCACCGCCGCGTGCCGGCTCGCCGTCGACGGCGCGAGCCGAATCGCCACGGCCACTTCGGTCGTCGTCATCGGCGTCCGGAGCAGATCGAGCAACTGGGCCCGGGAGGCGCCGATCAACTGCGCCACCGACTGTGTCGCCGCTCCCGCGCGCAACCGGGGCAGCCAGCCGGGCCCCGGATGCAGCGGATGCACCAGCACCGGGGGCAGCGTCTGGTCCACCAGGGCCAGCGGTGTCCGCACACAGAAGAAGCCCGGGACCAACGTGAGGGACCGGCCCTCGAGTTGAAGCGACCGGGCCTCCGGGTAGGGGGTGGTGAGCCGTGTTCCGCGCAGGTGCCACCCGGGTAACTCGGTGTAGCTCGCCAGCAGTCCCTCGGCACCGCCGCCCAGCGCCGCCTCGGCCCGCCGGGCACGGTCGTCGGCGACCCGCGCCCTGATCGCCGCCGCGTACGGGGCGACCGCCACGGCGTGATAGCGACGCAGCGTGGTGCCGAGCCAGTGCAGGGCACCGACATCGCCGGAGGCCACCCAGCGCACGCTGCGCGGCAGGGGTCCACGCAGATCCCGGCAAAGGCGCGTCAGTTCGTCGGTCAGCCTGCGTCTCGGTGTGGACAGCACGCTGTCGACACTCTCCTCCACACCTGTGTCACCGCGGCCCGGAGTGAGAAAGTCGGGGAAGTATCCCGTGGGCGGGCACAGCGGCATCAACGCCCGGACGTCGTCGGCGAGTCCCGTGCGGTGCAGGGCTCCTCGCACCTCGCGCCGCCAGGTGTCATAGGCCAGCGACTCCTGCCGGTTCTGCAGGAGTTGCAGGCTCAGTGCCGCCTCCCAGAGCGGGTCCGCCCCGCGAGCGACCCGCACTCGGCCCAAGGCCCCGCCACCGAAGTCCACTTGAAGCACGGAGCTCGCACCCCCTCGGCGGGACCGCGGCGGTCGCGGAACCCGCCGTCACTCTAGTGACCCGCCCTCCGGACCGGCCTGAAACTCGGCATCGGCACCGTCCACGCGCACCGTCGGGACGGTGCCGGCCGACAGGGCGGAGCCGGGCCAGGAACGAGACGGATCATGTGCCTGCCGCGACAGGACGATCCCCGGCGCTGGCGTCCCGTGGCCGCTGCGGAGCGGGTGCTACCGCGGTCAGCGCCCGACGCGCTGCGTCCTGCTGACCCATTCGGCCAGCGTCAGCTCACCCTCGAGAGCCGCACGCTCCGGGCTGCGCCGACGCGGCGGCACGTGGACCGACGGGTCGTCCTGACCGCCCTGGGCGAGGACGTCACGGAGCAGGGCCAGGTGGGGCGCGGCCGGTGCGGCGACGACGTGGTCCTGGTGCTGGGCCTCGCAGGACGTGCGCTCGCCCAGGCTGCCCGCTCGCGGAGCGATGCCGCGGACGCGGGCCCCGGTCATGAGTCCGGAGGGTCCGGAGGGGGACAGATGCCTGCTGGTGGGCGTGCCGCTGTGGTTCCTGTTCCTGCAGTGGGCCTGGTTCATGGTGAAACCTCCGTTCAGGGTTCCACCTTGGCTCATGGACCGTGCGCTCCGCGTCGTCCCCACGCAGCGACTTCTCCCTACCGCTGCCGTAGTAGGCGTCCGGCCCGTCTACCACCGCGGCAGAAGTGTGGGCACCTCGGCGGGCCGGCGGGCGCCGGTCATGCATCGACCGGCGCCCGCCCCGAGCCGGGCACCGGACTGACCAGTCCGCACTGATAGGCGATCACCACGAGCTGGGCCCGGTCCCGGGCCGCCAGTTTCGTCATGGCCCGGTTGACATGGGTCTTGGCCGTCAGCGGACTGACGAACAAGTGCTGGGCGATCTCCTCGTTGGACAGGCCCTGCGCGACGAGTCTCGTGACATCGCTCTCGCGGGGTGTCAGGCACTCCAGCCGTTCGTGCACGGCTGCCGTGGACTGCGGCTGCGCAAGAAAGCGGGTGATCAGCGCTCGCGTCGCCGAGGGAGACAGCAGCGCCTCACCGGCCGCGACCGTGCGGACCGCGTCGAGGAGTTCCTCAGGGCTCGCACCCTTGCCGAGAAAGCCGCTCGCACCCGCGCGCAGCGCCTCCGCGACGTGCTCGTCCTCCTCGAACGTGGTCAGAACGAGCACTTTCACGCTGTCGAGGCCCTCCGACTCGCTGATGAGCCGGGTCGCCTCCAGGCCGTCCATCTCGGGCATGCGGATGTCCATCAGGACGACGTCCGGGCGCTGCGCCACGGCCAGTTCCACTGCTTCGTAGCCGTTGGACGCCTCGCCCACGGTCTCCATGTCCTTGGTGGCGTCGAACAGCATCCTGAACGTGCCCCGCAGCAGGGCTTGGTCATCGGCGAGCAGTACGCGAATCGTCATGGTCCTCTCTCCGGTCCCGTGCCTGGCCGGCCCGCAACGGAAGTTCCGCCGTCACGCTGAACCCGCCCTCGGGGCGCGGACCCGCGTGCAGCCTTCCGCCCACCGTGGCCGCCCGCTCACGCATGCCGATCAGTCCATGTCCCGTGCCCGCGTAGACCTGCGTGGGACCGGCTGCCCCGTCGTCCTCGATCGCGATGGTCAGACGTTCACGGTGGTAGTGCAGGAAGAGCCTCGCACGGCCCGCCCCGGCGTGCTTGTGCACATTGGTCAAGGACTCCTGGACGATGCGATACGCGACCAGGTCGACAGCCGGCTCGAGCGGCTCGGCCGTCCCGGACCGGACCTGGCTCACCGCGAGCCCCGCACGTTCGAACGACGCCAGCAGAGCCGGTACCTCTGCCAGCCCCGGCATGGGGCCGCGCGGCGCCACGGGGTCGCCGGACTGCCGCAGCAGGCCCACCGTCACCCTCAGCTCGTCGAGCACGGAACGGCTGGTGTCCCGGATGTCCTCCAGGGCCCTCAGGATCTGTTCCGGCCGCTGCTCCACGAGGTGGACGGCCACGCCTGCCTGCGCGTTGATCAGGGCGATGTGGTGGGTGACGATGTCGTGCAGCTCGCGAGCGATGCGGACCCGTTCGGCCGCCACCCGCTGCCGGGCCTCCTGCTCGCGGGTGCGCTCCGCGTGCTCCGCGCGCTCCTCGACCGCCGCCACATAGGCGCGGCGGGAGCGCACCCCGTCCCCGATGGCGGCGGGCAGGGCCGTCCAGGCCAGCATGGCCACCTTGTCCGGCTCGAGCCAGGCGCTCGAGGCGAACATCGTGTCGGTCCCCACCAGCACGGCGGCCGCCGCGGCGGCCGACAGCCAGGCACTGCGCCGGTCGGTCCGCACGGCCATGTTGTAGACGGACATCAGCACCGGGCTCGACACCAGGGGGCTGTCCCGGAAACCCAGGACCTGGAAGAGCGCCCCGCAGCACACGGTGACGACCAGTACGCCGACCGGGTGACGTCGCCGCCACAGCAGTGCCCCGCAGCCCACAGTCGCCAGTACGACGGCGGACCACCGTAACGAGAACGGGTGCCGGTGCGGCTCGATGGAAGCGGCCACCACGGAGAGCACGAGCAGCACGGCCACGGCCGCTAAGTCCGCCGCTCGAACCCGGGCTCGCCCTCTCCGTCTCCAGCCGTCGATCACCGCCATGTGACAACGGTAGGGGCGAGGGACCGATCAGGCATCGGCACGCGTGCAGGCGTCCGGCCCGCCGTCCGAAGCTGAAGGGACCGGCGCTCGGGCACACTGAGCGTGGTCGAGGCCGCCGCCTGATAGGCGGCCCGGGCGCCTTCGACGTCCCCGGCCCGATGCAGGAGGTGTGCCCGGACGGCCTCCATCCGGTGTGGGCCGGACAGAGTGCCCTGCGACCTAAGCACGGCCAGTCGGTCCAGGCCTGCCCGCGGGCCGTGCACCATGGCCACGGCGTCGACTGGCCGACCCCGGGCACCCGGTCTGGACGCAGGCGGATCCTCCCCCTGCTGTCCACCCGGCCGACATGCTCCAGGCGGGCATGGGTCGGACAGATCGTGCCGGTCGGGGGGCGCGCCGGGCTTCGCGCGCCCGCGAGCGGGACGTCGGCTACGCCTTGAGAGCGACGTCGTCCCGGAGTATGGAGTACATGACCATGTCCCGCCAGGCGCCGCCGCGGAAGCAGGCCCCGCGCAGGACCCCTTCGCGGCTGAAGCCGGCCGATTCCAGTGCCCGCTGCTCCGCGATGTTGGCGAGCTCCGTGCTCGCCTCGATCCGGTTGACCTGAGTGTGAGCGAACAGGTATTCGGCAAGCTCGCGTTGGGCGCGCTTGCCGAATCCCTTGCCCCGCTCGGCGGCCAGCAGCGCTATGCCGACGTTCCAGCACGTCGAGGCCGGGCCCTGCAGGACCTGGCGCCACTGCACCTCACCGACGAAGCGGTCGTCGCCCGCGACGACCGCGAGACGCCCGCCTCCCGCGGTGATGAAACCCTGCTCGGCCCACATCCTGCGCAGTTGGCCGGTGTTGCGATAGCCGAAGAACCCGAGCTCCCCCGCCTCCGAAGGGTCCTCGTAAAGACTTTCCAGCAAGGCGAGATCACGTTCGGCAACGGGACGGAGAAAGACGGGTTCGACCATGGCGCCACACTAGCCAGCGGTCCGCTGCGCTCCGCAGGGGGTACCCGGCCGAGACCAAAGGCACCGCGACGCCGGCGGCAAGTCGAGCCTCGATCGCACCGCTGTCTCCGACCAGGCACCCACGACCGCGATCACCCGGTCCATCGGCTCAGCCAGGAGGACGACCCGATCCGCCTCGACATCGAAGCCGAGCACCTGATTCCCGTGGTCACCTTCCGGATCCATCAGGACCGGCATGCCCAGGCGTTGCCCGATCTCGCGCGAGAAACCCCAGAACACGTCGAGTCGCTCCCGGCCCCGCAACTCCCGCAGGTCGACGCCGAAGTCGACGACCCTGTCGTCGAGCAAGGAGAAGATCGCCAGGACATCGGCGTCGGCCGGACCCGCAGTCCCGGGCACTCGACGTCCGCCGGTCGGGACAGCACGGTCTCCGCCCGAGGCACTGGCAGCACAGTGTCCCCTTCGGAGTACTGGCGCTTCCACCCCCTCGCCTCGGTGAGGTCGAGTACTGTCTGCGAGTCCTCCGAAGGGAACTTCAGTGCAGTCTTCAAACCGGCGGCGGTCGCTCGGGCGGTCTCCTTCAGGTCCTTGGGGGCGCGGACATAACTGGTACCGGGGCGACTGCCATGTGCACTCGGTGTACTCCAACGGCGGCGAGCTGACACCGGCCGAGCTCGTGGCGGATGCGCGGTCCGCGGGGCTCGACTTCCTCGCGGCCACCGAGCACAACACCGTTGCCGCCCACGGCGCCTGGGCACGGCACGCCGACGACGACCTGCTGGTGATTCTGGGCCAGGAAGTCGTCACCCGGTCCGGCCACTGGCTCGCTCTGGGGGTCCGCCCAGGGCAGGGCGTCGACTGGCAGTACGACGCGCAGGACGACGTGATCGAGCGGCATCTGCACGAGGTTCGTCGGGCCGGTGGACTCTGCGTGGCGGCCCACCCGTATGCGCCGTACCCGTCGGGCACGTTCGAGTACCCGTACCAGGGATTCGACGTGGTGGAGGTGTGGAACGGGCAGTGGACTTCGGACCTGCCCTGGCAGGCGGACAACGAGGCGGCGTTGGCCGAGTGGCAGCGCAGTCTGGTGGCGGACGTCCTCCAGGCACGGTGGATGCCTGCGACGGGCAACAGCGACACCCATCTGAAGGGCCAACTCGGAAGCCCGCACACCGTGGTACTGGCCGACGAGCTGAGCGTCGACGCGGTCCTCGCCGGCATCCGTGCCGGCCGCACCTGGGTCGCCGCGTCGGGGGCGGTCGAGCTGTCGTTCACGGTCGTCGCCGGTGACCGCAGCGCCGGGATCGGTGAGCGGTTGCAGACCGGCGATGAGCCTGCCGTGGTGCGGGTCGACGTACGCGGTGTGCCGCACGGCACCGTCACCCTGCACACCGAGCAGGGAGAGGTGTACCGCGCATTCCTGCCCGGCACGGGATCAGGCAGCGCAGCGTGGCACAGCGACGCGCAGGAGTCGGCATTCATCCGCGCCGAGGTCCGCGACATGGAAGGCCGCATGGCGGCGCTCACGAACCCGATCGTCCTCAGGTGAGCGACGGTCGTGGGCCTGCCACCGCGACGGCCGCCGGCGTGCCCCGCAAGCCGGCGGCCCCGGGCGCTATCCCCGGTCTCCGGGCACCGCCGCGACGTGGCCGGCTTCCGTCGAGGTCTCCGCAGCGGACGTGGTGACCACCTTGGAGCGTCGGCCGTCCCGGTCCATGAGGCCACCGGTGAAGGCGAGACCGAGGCCGGCCACGGCCAGTGCCGCGCCGACCAGGTTGGGCGACGCCCAGCCCCAGCCGGCCGAGATGGCCAGACCGCCGAGCCAGGCGCCGCCCGCGTTGGCCAGGTTGAAGGCGGAGTGGTTGGAGGCCGCCGCCATGGTCGGAGCGTTCTTCGCCTTGGCCATCAGCAGCATCTGGACGGGCGTGGTGATGAGGGCGCCCATCGCACCGATGAAGGTGATCGTCACCAGCGCCGGCACCGTGCTGTGCACGGTGAAGTAGAAGGCCACCAGCCCCGCGGCGAGCAGCGCCAGCCCCGCGTACATCGTCGGTCGCAGGGCGCGGTCCGTGAGGGGGCCCGCGACCAGCGTGCCGAGCGTCATGCCTACGCCGTAGAGGGCGAGGACCAAGGTGGTCGAGGAGTCGGAGATTCCCGTCAGGTGCGTCAGCATGGGCACGAGGTAGCTGTAGACGGCGAAGAATCCGCCGAAGCCGACGACGGCCGTGCCCAGGCCGATCGCGACCTGCCTGTTGTTCATCGCCCGCAGCTCGTGCCTGATCCCGGACTGCCGGCCGCGAGGCTGGTACGGAACGAAGACGGCCAGCGCGGCGAGAGCGACGAGGCCGATGACGGCGACCGCGTAGTAGGCGGACCGCCAGCCCAGCTGCTGCCCGAGGGCGGTGCCGGCCGGAACGCCGACGATGTTCGCGATGGTGAGCCCGAGGAACATCTTCGACACGGCACGTGCGGCCCGTTCGGGGGCCACCAGCCGCGAGGCGACCACGGCGCCCACTCCGAACAGCGCGCCGTGCGGCAGACCTGCCAGGAAACGTGCGGCGAAGAGCAGACCGAAGTTGGGAGCGAGCGCGGACGCGGTGTTGCCGATGACGAACAACCCGGACAAAAGGAGCAGAAGTCGCTTGTGGGGTATGCGCGCACCGATGCCCGTCAGCACGGGGGCGCCGACGACGACGCCGAGGGCGTAGGCCGAGACGAGGTTGCCGGCGTGCGGCACGGACACACCGACCCCGTCGGCGATCTGGGGCAACAGCCCCATCGTGGCGAACTCGGTCGTGCCGATGCCGAACGCGACAACGGCCAGGGCGAGCAGGGCCAGTGGCATGGTGCGGTAGAGCCTTTCGAAGACAGCGGTCCAGGGTGAGGAAGCCGGGGGACGACGAGATCCTCTCCGGTCTTCCGCGGCCAGTCGCGCTGAGCTTCATCGCCCGGCGCGCCCTCAGAACAGGGCAAGCCCCGGACAATTACAGCAGCCGAAAGATGCCGCGCATTCCAAGATCGAGCCGCACGGTTTCGTGACCTGCGTCATGCCTCATCGGAAAGCGCCCGTCGAGCTCGCTCGCACCGCAGCCATCGCGGCCGGAGCGGCGGGGCCGGAACCAGTTCACCTACGGCCGCCCGCGGCAGGTGGGCAGAGCGAACACCGCGGTGCGCCGGTCCGGCCGCCGTATGCCCCCCGTTGTCCGCCCTGCCCCGGAAGCGATGGCAGACGCCTCGCGGACCGGACATCGCCGAGCCTGCCGCCCCTCGGTCGGGCTGAGCACCGTCCGTGCGGGAGACACGGCCCCGCCCCGGCAACACGACGAAGGCGTTTACCCCCGCAGCCCCGTGGAAGAGTCCAGTGCCACGTACGGTCAAGCGATCGGCCGACCCTGCCATGACGAGTGCTGCACCTCACCCGGGTGGAGTCGGCCTCTTCGACGCCCTCGCCGGAACAGGAGCACGCCATGCGCCTCTACGCCCAGACACCAGCGCGTCGAATCCGTCAGGTGCTCGCGGACCTGATCGCCGTGGCGCTGATCGCGCTCGCGGTGAAGTTCGCCCTGGTCGTCCGCGACGCGATCATGCTGCTGGCCGAGCCGGGGCGGAAGGCGGAGAGCGCGGGCGACAGCCTCGCCTCCGGTCTCGGTGACGCCGGCGACGCGGCCTCGAAAGTGCCGCTCGTCGGCGATTCCCTGAAGAAGCCGCTCGAGTCCGCCGCCGGCGCCGGCACCAATCTCTCCGACGCCGGACAGTCGGTGCAGGACACCGTGGGCCACGTGGCCGACCTGACCGCACTCGCCCTGATCGTCCTCCCCGTGGCCTTCGTCCTGGTGCTGTGGCTTCCCCCGCGGTTGCTCTGGATCCGGCGGAGCGCCACCACCCGGCGCCTCCTCGACGCCCCCGGAGGCGCCGACCTCCTGGCCCTGCGGGCGCTCACCGGACCGCTGCGCAGTCTCAAGGCGGTCCCCTCCCCGCCCGGCGGCCTCGCCGACGCCTGGCGTCGGCGGGACGAGCAGGCCATCGCCGACCTGTCCGAGGTCACACTCAGGCGGGCGGGTCTGCGTCCCTGACCGGTCCAAAGTGAGCTTGCGTCACTGTCCGGCCGCCCTTCACCGGCGAGGTCGTCGCCGGCCTCTCCCCCGTGCGCTGTCGCCGCCCAGGACGTCCGCACCGACACCTGACACATGGTGGGGATACCGAACGCCCCCGGCGAGCCCGCCGCACCCGATCCGAACGGGCAGAGAATGTCGGGTCCGGCAGGACCCGCGCCGCCTAGCGTCGTGATCACCGAAGAGGAAGGAGACCGGGCGTGCTGGATCGGCTCAACCAGGCGATGGAGCACATCGAGGACCGTCTCGACCAGTCCGTCGACGTGGCCGCCTTGGCGCACATCGCCGTCACCTCGGAGTATCACCTGCGGCGGTTGTTCTCCGCGCTCGCGGGCATGCCCCTGTCGGAGTACATCCGGCGTCGTCGGCTCACTGTCGCGGGCGCCGAGGTGCTCGCCGGCAGCCGGACGCTGCTGGAGATCGCGATGCGGTACGGCTACGGCTCGGGCGAGGCGTTCGCGCGGGCGTTTCGCGCCATGCACGGTGTCGGCCCCGGCGAGGCCCGGCGCACCGGTTGCGCGCTCGTCTCGCAGCCCCGGCTCACCTTCCGCCTCACCGTCGAAGGGAGCAGCAGCATGCGTTATCGCGTCGTGGACAGGCCGGACTTCACCGTCGTCGGCCTGAAGGCCCGGGTGCCACTGGTGCACGCGGGACCGAACCAGGCCATCATCGACTTCGTCCGCGGGATCCAACCGCAGTCCCGGGAGCTCCTGGCGAAGCTGTCGGACCAGGAGCCGCACGGCATCGTCGCAGTCTGCGACGACCTGGACCCGAGTCGAGCCGAGGGCACCGAACTCGACTACTACCAGGGGGTGATCACGTCGTCGGCCGCACCGGACGGCATGTGTGTCCTGCCCGTCGGGGCCGGCACCTGGGCCGTCTTCACGACGTCGGGTCCGGCGCCGCAGGCCATTCAGGAGCTGTGGCGAGACGTGTTCACGGAGTGGTTCCCGTCCAACCCGTACCGCAGCCGCCCCGGCCCTGAGATCCTCCGCACCCGCCTGTCTCCGGGCGGCACCGAGGCCGATGCCGAGCTGTGGCTTCCGGTGGAGCGGGAGCGGGGCTGATCAGAGCGCCGGCCGCGGCCGGTCCGAGCTCTGTGCGCTTCGGCCTGTCCGGTCGACCAGGCGGCTCGGCCGACCGGACAGGCCCCGAAGCGCACGGCCGCGAGGGCGTCACAGCATCACTCGACGGTGACCTGTCGGTCATCACCCGGCCCGTTGGCGATGGGCTTGGGAGGGCGTCCCGAGGCGGAGTCGAAGCACACGTGAGGTGGACCTCAGCGTGCGTCACTGGGTGGTGAGCATCCCTCGGCGCAGCTTGGCGAGGGTGCGGGACAGCAGTCGGGAGACGTGCATCTGGGAGACGCCGAGGTGTTCGCCGATCTGGGCCTGGGTGAGCTCGTCGACGAACCGCATGTGAATGATGCGGCGTTCCCGCTCGTCCAGTTCGCCGATCAGAGGGGCCAGGGCGTGGAAGTCCTCGACGAGTTCGAGGGCGTTGTCCTCGGTGCCGATGAAGTCGGCCAGTGCGGTCTCGCCGTCCTCACTCGTGCCGATGGCGGCGTCGAGCGAGGAGGAATTGTAGCCGTTGGAGGCGAGGCGGGCCTCGTTGACCTCTTCCTCGCTCAGGCACATCAGCTGGGACAGTTCCCTGAGGGTCGGGGTACGGCCCAGCCGGCTGCGCAGTTCCTCGGTGGCCTTGGCGAGTTGGACCCTGGCCTCCTGCAGACGTCGGGGCACGTGCACGGCCCAGGAGGTGTCGCGGAAGAACCGCTTGATCTCGCCGACGATGTAGGGCACAGCGAAGGAGGTGAACTCGACCTCGCGGGTGAGCTCGAACCGGTCGATGGCCTTGATCAGTCCGATGGTGCCGACCTGGACGATGTCCTCCATCTCCTCCGGGCCGCGGCTGCGGAAACGGGCCGCCGCGTAGCGGACCAGGGAGATGTTCATCTCGATCAGCGTGTTGCGTGCGTACTGGTGCTCCGGCGTGCCCTCCTCAAGCGTGGCGAGCCGGTCGAAGAACTGCCTCGACATGTCGCGTGCGTCGCGGGGGGCGACCTGCGACGGGTCGGCGATCTCCGGCAGCCCGGCCGTCCGTGCGTCCACCGTCTTCGTCACCGTCATCTCAAGCCCTCCCACTGCATCGTGCCCTGCAATGACGGCCGATAGCAGCCGACGAAGGAGCGCGTACCCGCATCGGCGGCCCGTATGCCCCGGACTTCTGAGCCGGACTGTTCGCACCACCCGTGCGGCAACCTGGTCACCACCCCTACGGCGGCCTGGTCGCCTCGCCCCTGCGCGACCCACCGGGTGCGCCTGTCCCGCGGTCTGCGGAACAGGCACTTAAATACAGAAGCATGACTACTGAGCCGCAGCGCTTCACCGTCCTGCTGGTCCCCGAGTACATCGAGGGCACGGACCGTGTGTCCGCGGAGGACGCAGCCGTGCGATCGGCCGTTGTCGAAGCGACCGGCGAGATGGGCGCGACGGGCTACCCCCGCTACGCCGGAGAAGGGATCGTGGCCGACATCGATCCTCGTACGCGTACGGTCGAGGCGGTGCTCGTCGACGGTGCGGAGCTCGACTACGGGCTCAACGCAGCGGTCGCTCCGTAGTCGCCCGTGCCGTCCCGTGGCGGCCCGGGCCAACGATCCCCGGGGCACTGGCGGGCGGTCCGGCCCGCCCTCGGACCGGCCCGCCGATCGCATCGTGCTCCTCGCTAGACCGCCCGGCCCGCCGGGTGGAAGTTGATGCGTTCACGGACGACGGGGAAGCCGGCCTTGGCGAAGTTCGCGGCCATGGGGAAGTTGCCGTGGTCCGTCGCTCCACTGACCACCTCCGCGCCCTCCTTCACGAGGACGTGGGTGCACTCCGCGAGGAGATCGTAGGCGTAGCCGTGACCGCGGTGTTCCGGGACGACTCCGATGAAGCCTATGGTCGGTCCGGAGGGGTTGTGGGCCGGGATGTGGATGCCGGCCAGCTCGCCCTCCGGCGTGTGCGCGACCTGCCACCACTCCCGCGGGGAGGGGCACCAGTGGAAGAATTCGATTTCCTCCTGGGCGGCCTGGTCGAGACCGCCCTCCTCGATGGCCCGGAGCGCGTGGGCGTCCAGGGTGACGGAGTGGATGCGGCGCAACGCGGCGAAGAACACGGCGTCGTCGGGTTCGGCGCTGAAGCGGAGGCGGCCGGGCCGCTCGGGCAGACCTCGCTCCGGGGTCCAGCGGTACAGGAAGCGTTCCACCAGGAGTTCGTACCCGGCGGCTCGTGCGGCGGCGAAGCGTGCCTCGCCGGCGGCGCGCAGGTCGGGCTTGTCGCGCCAGCCGCCGGGCAGGTTGATCTCGAGTTCGACCTGCCAGGGAGCGGAGCGCAGGAGTTCGGTCCCCGCCTCCTCCTCACCCTCGGCCACGTCGAACCAGTTGATGTTGACAGGCTCCGAGTCGTCGGGGCCGCCCCACCACGCGCCGCGTGCGACGACCTCGCCGTCGCGCAGGACGACGCGCTTCCAGTCGGGGCGGAACCGGGTACGCCGGTGGCCTTCACGGGCGCCCAGCGGGTCTGGGAGTGCGTCGAAGAGATGGGCGTCGCTCGTGGAGAGCGCGCGGATGACCAGATCGGTCATGGAAATTCCTCCGGGATACAGGCTGCTGGAGCGCTCCCGGTCAGAACTGACGAACCACGCCGGGACAGCGGAACAGGGAGCGCTGGAAAGGTGTGAACTGCACGGCACTCGCCTCCTTCCGTCCATCTGTGGGCGTGAGGCCACACAGTACGCGGTCATCCGTGACTCCGTCCACGGATTTCCGCGGCCCCCGGAAGGGGCGATTCGAAGGATCACCGCGAGACCCGCCGAGATCACGAACTACGGCCGGGGCACCGGGTGTTCCTGGAGAGGGAACGAAGCCCGTAGCCGCCACCGCGCTCCGTCGTAGACCATGAGCTCGACCGCAGATACGGAGGCAGTGACCGGCAAACGCCTGCGAAGGTCGGTCTCGACCTCCGCAAGGACAGCGGTGTCTTGTCCCTGGGCGACGGTCAGGTGGGGAACCACGTCGTCGAACTGCCCGCCGAACGGCGGAGCCTCGGGCCAACGATCCGCGATCGCCTCGGTGAGCCGCCGGAACGGTGCTTCAGGTTCGGGTGCGAGGTACAGGATCCCCGGGAACCCTCCGCAACGCGCGAACCGGGTCTCGAACGGCCGATGCCGCCCGATCACTTCACCCAGGGCAGTGCGGGTGTCGCTGTCGATGCGCCGCTCGTCGAGGAACGGGAAGAGCACGGTGACATGGGCCGGGACACCCACACCCGCCGAAGGGTCCAGCCGTTCACGCCACGCTCGAACAGCGGGGTCCGCCTCCGGGATCTTCACGATCAGTCCCGTCCGCCCCGCTTGCAACCCGCCTGAGCCATCTCCTGCCATCGCACATGTGTATCAAGAGGTCGTGGAGGACGGCGATCGAACAGCGCCGTGAGCGGCGGCACGGATCGCCCCCGCCTCACCGTCCCCGTCGGGGCCGGACGCAAGCACGCGCATCTCATCCCCTGCCCGGCCGGGCCGAGTTGCGCGCGATAATCGATCTCCATGGGGACGGTAGCGGCACTGTGGCGGTATCCGGTGAAGTCCATGCGCGGCGAGGCTCTGGCGTCCGTGGCGGTGACACGTACGGGGCTGACCGGAGACCGGACGCACGCCGTTCTCGACGATCAGGGCGCCGTCGGGAGCGTCAAGCACCCCCGGAAGTGGGGCCAACTCCTGGGCTGCCGGAGCCGGTCGGCGCGTGACGGCACTGTCGAGGTCGACCTTCCCGACGGGACCTCCCGCACGGCCGGGGACCCGGATCTCGATGCCCGGCTGTCCGAGCTGCTGGGCCGTCAGGTGTTCCTCGCGGACAGCGCGCCGGCTCGGAGCACGCTGGAGCGCGCCGTGCCCGAGTACGAAGGCGGTGTCCCCGACGCGATGCGCGCGACGGCGTCCGTGGACGTGACCGGGGAGACCATCACGGTCGGCACGGTGGCGTCGGGCACGTTCTTCGACTTCGGCAAGGTCCATCTGGTCACGTCGTCCTCCCTCACAGGACTCCAAAAGGTATGTCCCGCCGGGGATTTCGACCCGCGACGCTTCCGGCCGAACCTGATCGCGGACACGGGTGGCGAACCGCCCTTCGTGGAGGACACCTGGCAGGGCTGTCGACTTCGCGTCGGGGAGGCGCTGTTCCGTGTACAGGTGCCCACACCCCGCTGTGTGGTGCCGGCACTCCGCCACGACGAGCTCGAGGTCGACCCGGGCATCATGCGGACGATCGCCCGCGAACACCGCGTATCCGTCTTCGACCTGGGCCGGCTGGCGTGCCTCGGGGTGTATCTGGATGTCCTCGAACCCGGCACGGTCCGCTTGGGCGATCCGATCGCACGGGAGAACGAGGCCTGAGCCGTCCTCCTTCCGCCGACGCCCCTGCGGACCGGTCGTCGACCCGTCACATCGCCGTCGGCCGGACGGAAGGAGCCGGACGGTCGGCTGTCATGCGAACCGAAGGAGCCGTCCACGCCTCATCGACCAGCCGGACAGCGGCCAGGAGCGCAGAGATCTGAGCTCGGGCATGCACCGCCGCCGCGTGGTAGGTACCGATCCCGTCCACCGGACCGGCCTCCGCGGACCTTCCGTCCCCTGCCATGCCGTGCACTGCACCACCATCCCGCGCCACTTCACAGATTGCCCTCAGCATGCCGCTCACCGAGCCGGAGACGCGGATCTCGGACCGTGTGTCGGCCTGCTCTTCTCACCGTGCTTCGAGCAGTCGCTCCTGCCGGTCGTCACGACCGGCAACGCGAACTCGCCCCAAGCCGGCACTTCGCGGGCCACTGCCAGGGCGTGGGTGAGCGGTGCGGGCGGACGGGCAGGACCCGGGCCTGCCCGAACCGGTCTGCGAGCCGGGCCACTTGAGGGCAAGCGGGACCAGTGATCAAAGGAGGAGCGTGGTTCCCTCCGTCGCGGTACGGTCCCGCCATGTCCCGATCAGCCGAGACCGGCCCCTCCCAGTCCCCCGTCACCGCGGACGACCTCGACCTCGCCGTACGGCTCGCCGTGGCGGTCCTTCGCCAGGCGCCGGCGACCGCGTGGGAAGGCAAGGCCGGTTCGCTGGAGTGGGACTGCTGGGAAACGGTCGAGCACCTCAGCGACGACCTCTTCGCCTACGCCGCACAACTAGGGCTCAAGACACCGCCCTTGGACCGTGAGGTGCCCTTCGTGTGGGAGAGCCGACGGCCCGGCGGACCGGCGAACGCCATCCACGCGGACCGGAGCGCCGGGCCCGACGGTCTTTTGCAGGTCCTGGAGGCGAGCGGCGCACTGTTGATCGCCATGGCCCGAACAGCGCCTCCGCAGACCCGCGCCCACCATGTCTTCGGCGTCTCGGACCCTCAGGGCTTCGCCGCCATGGGCGTCGTGGAGACCCTGGTCCACACGCATGACCTGGCACAGGGGCTCGGGCTCGCATGGAATCCGCCTGCCGAGTTGTGCTCGCGGGTACTGGCCCGGCTGTTTCCCGACGCACCGTCGTCCACGGACCCGTGGCCCACCCTGTTGTGGGCCACCGGACGTGCCGAACTGCCCGGGCATCCACGCCTGACCACTTGGCGATGGGACGGCACGGTCCGGGTGTAGGGAGCCTTGCTGTCTCCGATCGCCCAGGGCACGCAGCTGGATGACCGGACCGAGCCGAGCCTGCCGCGGCGAGCCGGGGTCAGCTCAAGGTGCCGGTCCGGGCTTGCTGCCACAGGTCGACGCCGCCCTCGACCGTCGCCTGCTTGTCGATCTCCGCGAGTTCGTCGGCGGTGAAGGACAGGTTGGTGAGGGCCGCGACGTTCTGTTCCAGCTGCTCGGTGCGGGAGGCACCGATGACGAGGGAGGTGACGCGCTCGTCGCGCAGGGCCCACGCGAGTGCCATCTGGGCGAGGGTCTGGCCACGGCGGGCGGCCATGTCGTTCAGGGCGCGCAGTCGCTGGATGGTGTCGTCGTTGAGCCAGCCGGTGTCGAAGGACTTGTCCTGGGCCGCGCGGGAGTCCTCGGGGATGCCGTCGAGGTAGCGGCCGGTGAGCAGGCCCTGGGCCAGGGCGGTGAAGCCGATGACGCCGAACCCCTCGTCGGCGGCGGCATCGAGGAGCCCGTCGGTCTCGATCCACCGGTTGAGCATGCTGTACGACGGCTGGTGGATGAGCAGCGGGGTGCCGAGGTCGCGGAGGATGGCCGCGGCCTGCCGGGTGCGCTCGGCGTCGTAGGAGGAGATCCCGACGTACAGCGCCTTGCCCTGTCGTACCGCGGTGTCCAGAGCCGTCATGGTCTCCTCCAGCGGGGTGGAGGCGTCGAGGCGGTGGGAGTAGAAGATGTCGACGTAGTCGAGGCCCATCCGCTCGAGGGACTGGTCGAGCGAGGCGAGCACGTACTTGCGTGACCCGCCTCCCTGGCCGTACGGGCCGGGCCACATGTCCCAACCGGCCTTGGTGGAGATGATCAGCTCGTCCCGGTAGGGGGCGAGGTCCTGTCGCATGAGTTTGCCGAAGTTGAACTCGGCGGCTCCGTAGGGCGGGCCGTAGTTGTTCGCGAGGTCGTGGTGGGTGATGCCGAGGTCGAAGGCGCGCAGGGCGATCTGCCGCTGGGTCTCGAACGGCTTGTCGTCACCGAAGTTGTGCCAGTACCCCAGCGACAGGACGGGGAGGTCCAGGCCGGAACGGCCGGTGCGCCGGTAGAGCATGGTGCCGTCGTAGCGGTCGGGGGCCGCGACGTGGTTCATGAGGTTCTCCGTGATGAGGTCATTGCGGGGATGTGCCCCCGGCGGGTATCGCTGCATCAACGGTGCGGGCAGCGGCCCGGGAAGTCCAACAGGGAGTCCTTGTGGGATTGAGTGCTCCTGCTTCTCAATGACGACTGCTCGGGGCCGTGACCACTGCATCACGTCACCCGGCGGTCGCTCTGAGCTTCGAGCAGCCCGACACCTCCGCGGCCCTCGACCGCGTCCGTGGCGGCGAACTCGACGCCGGCCTGCTCGCCCGCCGGTCCTCTTCAGCGGCCGGACCCGTGCCGGAACCGGTGCCCGATCGGTCAGGGCTGGAGTCGGACGGACATCTCCACGGTCACGTCGTCCCCCGCCGAGAGGCCACCCGGCTTGCGCACGGCGACCTTGAGAGGCAGCAGGTAGCCGCCGTCCTTCGGGAACAGGGACGTCTGGAAGGCGACCTCGCCGATCCGGGCCTCGACCGGGATCACGCCCCAGCCGTAGGTGGCCATCGCGGCCACCTCGCGAATGTCGGCGGACTCGTCGGCGGGCACGGGGACGAAGTAGTACGGCGACGGCCCACGCCACTCGATCACTCGGCCGGAAAAGGCGAACTCCATGAGGCCAGTCTGCTTCCCCGAGGACGTTCAGGTCACGCGATCAGTGCCGAAGGACTGTGCCGCGGCCGACGTTCCTGCACCTTTGTCCATCCGTCGACTCATCGACTTCCCGGTGCGCGGAGCCCCCAGTGCCTGACCATCGCGCAGGTGAGCGAGGCTCTGCCCGTGCCCGTCTGCACGACGAACTTGCCGCCGCTGAGGCCATCGACGTCGAACCGCCCGACTTGTCGGTGGATACGGTGCCCGGGGCGGACCCCTCCGAAGGGTCCTCCCGGCCGTCGCTCACATGACCCTCGGCTACGGCGAACCCGTTGTCGGTGGCCGGGCGTACGGTCGGCGTATGGCACTTTCACGGGATGAACGGGAAGCCTTTCTGGCCGAGCCCCACGTAGCCGCGTTGGGTGTCGCGTCCGGCGACCGCCACGGGCCGCTGGTCGTGCCGATCTGGTACGCCTACGAGCCGGGTGGTCAGCCGTGGATCCTGACCGGCGCGGACTCCCGGAAGATGCGACTGATCAGAGCGGCCGGCCGCTTCAGCCTGCTGGTCCAGCGCACCGAGCCGACACCTCGGTACGTCTCGGTCGAGGGGCCGGTCGTCGAAGTGTCCGAAGGCAGCGGCACCCTCCATCGCGACCTGGCGGCCCGCTATCTCTCGGGGGAGGCACTCGACCGGTACTCGGCCTGGGCGGAGACAGAACTCGCCGATCATGTCGTGGTCCGCATGCAGCCGGAGCGCTGGTTCACCGCCGATCTGGGCGCGGTCTGACACGAGGAGACCGCCTCCTCGGACGGCCCGTCTCTCCGCGCCGCCCTGCACGGGGCTCCCTGCGGCCCGGTATCGGTGGCCGGACGGCGTCGAACAGGAAGCCTCCGTCGCAGTACGCGTCCGGTCAGCCCGCGTCCCGCTGCGCCTGCTGCGTCTCGAGCAGGACCGCCCAGGCGTCCGCCACGGAGCCCACGTGCGTGGATCCGGGGACGTCGGGCGTGGGTTGCGCCATGCGTCCACCACCCGACGGCACGGACGCCGCCCCGTATCGAGGCAGCCCCGCATGCCTGGGTTGCCGTGCTTCGGGGGGGCGGCAAAGGGCCCTCGCCGGCCATGCCCTGGAACGCGACCGCGACCACATGTTCCACGTCGCCCCGTCCAGGACGCAGGGGACCACCTCACCTCGCTCGTCGACGTCACCGAGAGCGAGGTGAGGTCGGCCGCCGTCGACCACTCGTGCTTCACCGGGCTGCGGTCGCCCGGTCCGGCTGATGCGCTCGTCAGGAATCACCTCGTGCACCGCGACCCACTACGTCCGCGCCGCCCGCCCCGAGCGCTTCACCATCGACCCGACCCGGGCGTGAGCCCTACTGGCGTCGCCGGCCGAGGACACAGAACTCGTTGCCTTCGGGGTCCGCCAGTACGACCCACGACTGATCGCCCTGGCCGATGTCGACGCGCTGGGCGCCATGAGCCACCAGACGAGCCACCTCGGCGTCCTGGTCGTCCGGCCTGAAGTCGAGATGCAGTCGGCTCTTGGCCTTCTTGCTCTCCTCGAGTCGGACGAAGTCCAACCCCGGCAGGCGATCCGGCTCCTGCCGGATCTCGAACTCCTCGTCGGAGGAGTGGACCACGACCCAACCGAGAGCGTCGGCCCACCACTGTCCCAAGGCCACCGGGTCTTCCGCGTGCACGATTACCTGTTCCCATTCCAAGGTCATCTTCCGAGCCTAGGCCCGCCGGCGCTTCGAGTACCAGCCATCACTCGAGCGGAGCTAGCGCTGTCCGCCCCACTGCGGGCTCGGTGACTGCGGGTCGGTGGCGGTGATCGGCTTGCCGTCGGCCCAGCCCCCGTAGGTGAGGGTGAAGGTGTCTACGGGCTTTTCACCGGAATAGCCGTCGGTGCGCGTGACGGGGATGTCGAGGGTGAGGGACTTCGGCAGATGTCGGGAGTCGGTGGTCAGCACGAAGGTGGCCGTCCGGGTCGGGGAGGTCTTGAGGTACGGCCGGTAGAAGGCTCCTACGCTCGGATCGGCGGCCAGGTCCTTCAGGGCGGTGGTGCCTCGAAGTTCGTGCCCGCCGCCTTGCGCGCTCTTGTCCTGGAACCCGGTTGCCTTCGTGATGAGCGCCGCCAAGTCCGCGGGCTGGGCGAGCCATTGGGCCTCCAGGGCGTTGCGCACGGAGATGTCGGTGGTGGCCGGGGTGGCGGAGACGGTCTTGGTGGTTCCGTAGGCGTCGGCACCCGTGGCACCCGGTGTGTTGTCGGGGGTGACGTAGGCCCGCTCACCGATCAGCACGATGTCCGGAGGATTCCAGGGGTGGCCCTCGCCGTAGTCGTACAGCACATGCGTCGCGGCTCTGACCGGTTTCCGGCTCATGTCGAGACGGCCCTGCCCGACGAAGAAGTCCGGGTCGCCGGGCGGCCGGGCGTCGATGTCGAAGGCCATCAGCTTCTGGTCGAGCATCGCGGAGACGATCGCGGAGGCGGCCGTGGACCGCTGGTCCGCGCCGGCCTGCGGGTCCGTGCCCGCCGTGACGGACCTGATCGCCAGCACGGCGAGGACGGCGGCCGCACCGAGGGCCGCGCTCGTCCGGACGACCCGTCTCCTGATGGTCCTGCCCTTCCCCGGTGGCCGGCCGTCGGGAGGCCCGGGTGGCGACGAGGGCGGCTGGGGGGAGCGGGCGGGCGCCTCGGCTGCGTACGCCACTTCCTGGAGGACGAGTTCGACGCGCTCGCGGAGTGCGGTGGCGAGGACGACCGGGATGGCGACCGGCGCGGCCTGCCAGACGAGTCGCTGCTGAGTGGTGCGGCAGACGGTGCAGTTGCCGCAGGTCCGGCAGGTGCTGTAGTGCTCGACCACGCGCTCGGCGAGGGCCGCGGTGTAGCCGGGGCCGTGCTGCCGCTCGTGGTCCGCCAGCAGTTCACGCAGTCCGGCGCAGCGGGTGCCGCCCTCGCGGACGAGCAGCAGGACGTGGAACCGGTTCGCCACCAACTTGTCGAGTTTCGTGCACTGTTTGCTGACGGCGTTGGGGTCCTGGCCCTTGCGTTCGGCGATCTCCCGTCCCGTCAGCCCGCCGAGGTTCCGCAGCCGGTAGAGGTCCCGCTGCTCGTCGTCGAGGCTCTTGAACACCGTCTCCAGCATCCGGTGGACCTGTTCGAGGCGGAGGAGGTCGTGGCCCGCCTCGACGACACGTTCACGCTCCTTCAACTCCTCGACGGTGCTGCCGGACAGGCCGGGGCGCTCCTTGCGGCCCCGCGACCAGAACTTCAGCACACGGCGCCTGGCGACCTCGATCAACCAGGCATCCAGCCTGTACGGCGGGCCCAGCGACGTGTGCTGGTCGAAGTAGCGGAAGGCGTCGACGAACGTGTCCTGGACTATGTCGAGGGCGTCGTCGGCGTCCACCCGGCCGGCGACGAAGCTCAGCACGGCGGGGCGATGGCGCCCGGCGATCACGGCGTAGACATCGGTCCGTGCGACCTGGGCGGGGCCCAGCGCCAGAAGCCGGAGGAGTCCCTCGTCCGTCTCGTCGGCAAGTGCGCGCAAGGAGGCCGGCTCAGTCATCGCTGCCCCCGTGAGCTGCGGACATCGGCAGCCGGAGAAGTTCTCGAAAAATCTTGGCGGGGAGCCGGGAAAAATCCGCCGGACCCGGCCTGACCCTCCGTACGGCCCCGAGCCCGAGGAGGCACCCATGATCCGTACAGGAGGGCGTTCCACGCCCGGCCGTCCCGCCGAGGTCCGCGGGTGGTCGCGATGAACTCTTTCTCCCCCGCGCTGGGGGCGGCCGAAGGCACGTCGCCGACGGAGCTGTGTGCCTCGTACGGATTGCGCGGTCTCATGCTCGCCGCCTTCGTCATGGCGGTGGTCCGTCTGGGCGGACACATCGTGGGAGCCTTGTCCGCGCGGGCGCTCGCGCCCTCGCAGCGCCAGTTGCGCTGGCTGCTCAAGCACGGCCACGTCGCCGGGCAGTTGACGGCCCAGCAGGCGGTCGAGCTGACGCAGGCGACGCACGCGCAGGAGATGCAGGTCCGGCAGGCGGCCCCGTCGAACGTGCAGCCGCCGGGGCCTCCGGATTCCGGCGCGGCGTCGCCGGAGACGGCCGTGCCCGAGGCGGCACCCCTGGATTCCGGCGCGGCGACGCCCGGCGCTGCCCCGCCCGAGGCGACACCCGGCGCCGACGACAGTCCCAGGGTGCCCCGGGCTGAAGCCACAGCCCTGCTCTCACGCCGTAGAGACGCAACAGGCCCCTGACAGCAGTTGTCCCCCGCGCCCATGCTTCTCCCCCACCGTCACGGTGCGCCCGTCCAGCACTTCATGCTAGGGAGGAGCACCTCATACCAGGGCCACTTCGGCGAATCGCCCGCCGCCATCGGCGGACGAGGTCGGTCTGGGCGAGGTCCGCGACCGGCTCATCGCCGCGTGTCCAGGCGCCGTCGGACCGGACAGGGCAGGTCAGCCCGCGGGGCCGGTGTTGACGGGCCGGTCGCCGATGTCGGCGACGGTGTCCCTGGCCGGGCGGGGCGGCAGGCTCGGGGTCGTCCTCGCCCTGGGCGACGCGCCGAGTTCCGGACCGGCACGGGTGAGGCCGAGCAGAGCCCGGACCTGCTCGGCCTCAGGAGCGTCCGCCTGCCGGCGCAGTACCGCCGCTTCCGCGCGGGCCGCGTCGCGTTCGTCGATGACGTCGTAGGCCTCCCCGCCGCCGGAACGGCGGCTGCGCAGAGGCGACCGGTACAGCCGCCACGGACTCCCGGCCGATTCCCGGCTCCGCTGCGGGCCGCGGTCCCCGAGCCGAACACGGCACGGCCAGGAGAACCACCGACTGGCTCCGGCGCCAGCGGAGAGCTTCTGCCCGGCCCGCTTCGGTAGCTTCTTGACCAGGCCGTCGGCGCGGAACTTGCCTGCGGAGGTGGTGATCTGGTGGTCGCAGGCGACGGCGAGAACATAGCCGATCTGCCCACGGGGCAGGATCTATGCTGTGACCTGCGGCCACCGTCCGATCTCCTGTCTTCACACACCGATGCTCAACGGTAGCCGCACCAGTTCCCGAACCAGCCCCGGAGCCTCGGCAAAGGCGCTGGTCTGGGACGTTCAGGACAGCGAGTGGATCTCCGACTGCCCAGTCCTGCTCGACTTCACCGGAGAACAGGTTGAGATCAACCACGCAAAGTTCGACGACCTCTCGATCGCCTGGAACACCTAGCTGTTCTCTCTCCGAGAGGGTGAGACGGGCGCCGTCTCGCCGGATCCGACGGACGGGCCGGAGGCTAAGTCGAGGAGCGTCATCTTGTCGTGGTCCGGGCTGCCCGGCGGCGCCATGTAAATGATGAGGCGCTGGCCTTGTGCGCGGTTGAGGGACAGCCCTTCGTGCGAGAGCGTCATCGTGCCGACCTCCGGGTGTCGGAGCGTCTTCTCACCGTCGCCGATCGTGTGCACCTCGTACCGCTCCCAGAGCCGGTTGAAGTCGGGGCTCTTGACAATGAGCTCACCTACGAGGGCGGCGAGATCCGGAGCATCCGGATCGCTGCCGGCGATCGCCCGCAACTGGGCGACGCACCCCTTGGCCTTCTGTTCCCAGTCCGCCCACAGCTCGCGGGCAGCTGGGTGCAGGAAGATGTACCGGACGGTGTTCCGCTGCCGCTCCGGCCAGTCGGCGATGCCGTGGAGCAGCCGCAGCCCGCCGGGATTGGCCGCCAGCAGGTCGTTGGTGCGGCCCACGACGTACGCCGGGTTGGGCCGGAGCGTCTCAAGAAGCTGCGTGACGGTCGGACGGACCCGCCGTGACGGCAGGGGACGCGGCTCGGGCGCACGCCGCGCCGCCCGCGCCGCCAGCTCGTGCAGGAAGCCGCTCTCCTCCTGGCTGAGGCGGAGCGCATCGGTCAGCGCCTCGACCACGGAGGGGCTCGGATGGGTCTCCTTGCCGCGTTCCAGACGTATGTAGTAGTCGATGCTCACACCGGCCAGCGCCGCCACCTCCTCCCGGCGCAGACCCGGCGTACGGCGCGTAGCGGTTCCGGCGGGCAGCCCGACGTCTGCCGGGCGTATGTCGCCACGGCGAGCCCGCAGGAACTTCCCGAACTCGGTCATGTCGTCATTCTGCCAGCGGGTGATCAGGGGTCCAGCCCGGAGCCTGGCCCTGTTGCACCCCCCTCTGGCGCACCCCGGAAGATCACGGTCTGCCTCGCCCTCGCGGGCCTGACCAGTCTGGACGGATGACCACTCTTGAACCAGCCCGCGCCTCACAGGATGCCCGGCAACGCAGGGCCGCACCGAAGCTGATCCTGGCGACCACGTTCATGGGCATCTTTCTGCTCAACCTCAACACCATGGCGACGAACGTGGCGCTGCCCGGGATCGGGCGGACCTTCGGCGGCAGCACGGCGGGACTGCAATGGATCGTGGACGCCTACACGCTGATGTTCGCCGCACTCCTGCTTTCCGCGGGCGCGCTCTCCGACCGCATCGGGGCGAGCCGCGCGTTCGGCGCCGGCGTCGCGGTCTTCACGGTCGCCTCGGCGGCCTGCGGACTGGCGCCGGGGCTGGGCGAGCTGATCGCTGCCCGCCTGATCCAGGGGGGCGCGGCGGCGATCATGCTGCCCTCCTCGCTGGCCCTCGTCCGGCAGGCCTTCCCGGTCGCGGCCGAACGGGCACGGGCCATCGCGCTGTGGACCGTTGGCGGAGCCGTCGCGGTTGCCGCCGGCCCCGTGGCCGGCGGGGTGCTGTCCAGCACTCTGAGCTGGCGGGCGATCTTCGTCGTCAACCTGCCCGTCGGCATCGCCACCCTCGCGGTGTTGACACGCGCGGAGCGCTCGCCGCGCCGTGCCGCGCCGCTCGATCCTTACGGCCAGCTCACGGCGATCGTCGCGCTCGCGGCGCTCACCTTCGCGGTGATCGTGGGAGGGGTGAACGGCTTCGGCGAGCCCGTGGTACTGGGCTGCCTGGGGCTCGCCGCAGTGGCGACGGCCGCGTTCATCATGATCGAGGCACGTACCGCCGCGCCGTTGGTCCCGCTCGACCTCTTCCGTTCGCGCACGGTGACGGTTTCGGTCGCGATCGGCTTCGTCGTCAATGCCGCGTTCTACGGGCTGGTGTTCGTGCTGAGCTTGTTCTTTCAGGACGTTCTGGACCTGTCAGCCATGACCGCGGGGCTGATGTTCCTACCGATGATGGCCGTGATCGCCGGAGCCAACCTGGCCTCGGCCACGGCTGCGGCACGCTTTGGCCCGCGGATGCCGATCGCCATGGGACAAACGATCTTCGCGCTGGCGATGTTCGGCCTGCTCTGGATCGACGAGGGCACCAGCAGACCAGTGATCGCGGCGATGCTCATCCCGGTCGGCTTCGGCCTAGGTTTCTTCGTACCTTCCCTGACCGCCATCCTGCTGAACGACATCGCCGCAGATCGGGCCGGAATGGCCGCCGGGATCCTGAACTCCTTCCGGCAGACAGGCGGCGCGCTCGCCGTGGCCGTCTTCGGAGCCTTGGTCGCGGAGGACCGGGGTGAGTTCATTGTGGGTCTGCGGGTCGCCGTGTGCATCGCGGCTGTGATGCTGATAGCCACCACGGCCCTGGCCCTCATGCTGCCGCGCGGCCGTAGCTGACGGGACACGGGGATGTCTGGCGCGGGGCCCGGTAATGAACTCAACCTGAAGGAGCCGGGCGGCGCACGTAGCGAGGGCGCTCCTCACCTCGCCTCGACCGGGTGAGGGGCATTCCGACCTTCAGATCGGCTAAGGCGAGCCGGTCGATAATCAGTGACGGAGGGCCGCAACAACTCCTAGCCCAGCCGCTGGCGGGCCTGGGTGATCTCACCCGAGCTCTGCACCTCCCAGCCGGCATCCCAGCAACCCCACCCCATGAGAGCGCCGGCCAGCCGGGCGGCGACCTTGTCATCGTCACCATCGGCGAACAACGCCAGCGCCATCGCGAAGTACACCATCACATTCGGCGGAAGCTTGCCATCAGCGCGTTTCGCCTGCTTACCCACCACAGCGACCGCATCACGCGGCACCGCTGCGCGCCAGGATCGCGGCGAGTTCAGCGAATACCGCTTCCATCAGCTCGGGATCTACACTTGCGGCGCAGGCCACCCGATCTTCGTGTTGTGTCACAACAGCATGATTATCGGGTGGCCTGCGTAACGCCAACTCAGTGTGCATCGAGACCTGGAGCCCTGGCGCGTCACCGATACCGCCGTCACCAAGGAGCCCATGCCATGGAACCCGTCACGTTGATCACAGGCGGTTCGAGTGGGATCGGTGCGGCCACTGCCCGTGTCCTACTCAAGCAAGGTCACCGCGTGGCGATCACCGGCCGCGATGGCGATCGGCTGGCCGCGTTCGCCGCGTCCACCGGAGCGGGCGAGCGGGTGCTGACCATCAGCGGTGACGCCAGTGACGAGAGCCATGTTGCCGCTGCCGTGCGTCAAGTCGCGGGCTTGTGGGACCGATTGGACACGGTGATCGCGAACGCCGGGTTCTCCCTGCCCGGCACGCTGGAGGACCACGACCCTCCGGCCATGCGTGCCATGGTTCTCACCAACATCCTCGGCCCGGCGCTGCTGGTACGCGAGGCACTGCCACACCTGCGGAAGTCCAAGGGCCGGATCGTGATCGTCGGTTCGGTCGCGGGCACCAGGAACACGCCCGGCAACCTGTATTCCGTCACCAAGTGGGCTGCGCACGCCCTGGCCGAAAACGTCCGGCTCCTGGTGGCCAAGGACCACGTTCACGTCACTCTTGTCGCCCCAGGGGTTGTGGACACCCCATTCTGGGAAGAGCGCGGTGGATCTCCCGCGGCGGCACCGACACTGACCGCCGAGCAGATCGCCGAGACAATCCTGTTCGCCGTCAATCAACCCGAAGGCGTGGACGTCAACCACCTCGTCGTACGGCCTGCCGGCCAGGTCAACTGACCTCGCTAGGCGGTCAGCTGTGGGCGACGGGACGCGTGAGCAGCATCAGGTCACGATCTACGGCTGGAGTACTAGGCTGGTGAGGTCCGTTGGAGCGACAATCGGGGGCTGACGTGGCGCAGGCCGTGGCGTACGAGTTGGACGATTCCACTGTGGTGCGATTCGAGCTGGAGCCGTCGGAGGAGTGGCGCCAGGTCAGTTCGGACGACGTCGTGGCCCGGGTGCGGGACGCGGTCCGCCCGGCCGTGGACGCGGCGCGTACGGTGCTGGAGCGGGTGACCGAACTGAAGCCGGGCGAGGTCGAGGTGAAGTTCGGCGTCAAGGTCTCCGGCACGGCGAACTGGATCGTGGCGAAGGCCGCGACCGACGCCCACTTCGAGATCACCCTCACCTGGACACCCACCCGAGCGACGGGCGAGGGCTCGACCCCTGCATGACCGAGTCTCCGGCCGGCGATGTGCGTCCGGCCTCCGACGAATGGATCGTGGCCGTACATGTGGCGGGCATGGACCGTGCGCCGTCCGGCACGGGCGTGCTCATCGACTCCCGGCGGGTGCTGACCTGTGCTCATGTCGTCTGCACCAAGGGCCGGCCGGTACCGGAGGTGTGGGCGGCCTTCCCGATGGCCGACGAACTGGAACGGCGCCATGTGCGCGTGCGGGAGATCATCGTCCCCGCGCCCGCCGCGCAGGAGGTGCACGATGTGGCCGTCCTCGTTCTGGAGGACGAGGTTCCCGCCGGCATCGTGGCACCGTTGCGCGACCCGCGCGGCAGCGCCCTGCTGACCGAGCCGTGGTGGTCGTTCGGCTTTCCCGACGGCGCCCTGGGCAATTCCGCCGACGGCCGCGTGGGCGAGAAGATCGGCTACGGCTGGGTCCGGCTCGACACCGCCTCCCAGTACCCCGTCCTGCCCGGCTTCAGCGGAGCTCCCGTCTGGTCGCCCGGCTTCCAGGCCGTCGTCGGCATCGTCGGCCAGGCCGAGTCCCGTACGGGCAACGCGCGGGCCCTGACCCTGTGGGAGGCGGGGCGCGCCCTGCCCGACCAGAAACTGGACGAGCTGACCACGTGGACGACCAAGGCTGCCGGTGAGGCGGCGGCCAACGCGTGGGGCTGGTCGCTGACCGGTGACGTCGAGGCCGGCCGGCACTGGCGGCCACGGGCCCGCGGGGTGAGCACGGACGCCGAACCCGGCTACCGCTTCAGCGGCCGCGCCGCCGCCCTGTCCCGCATCGTCGAATGGTTCACCTCACAGGTGGCCGCACGCAAGGCTCTGGTCGTCACGGGACAGCCCGGCGCCGGCAAGTCGGCCGTCCTGGGCCGCATCGTCACCACCGCCGACGCGGAGATCGCCGCTCTCCTGCCCAGCCACGACACCGCCGTACGCGCCCCTCTCGGCTCCATCGCCTGCGCGGTCCACGTGAAGGGCAAGACCGCTCTGGACGTCGCCCACGAGATCGCCCGGGCCGCCTCGGCAGCGCTGCCCGACACCCCGCACGACCTCGATCGCCATCTGCGCGACGCGCTGACGGAACACGAGCGCCACGACTTCAACATCGTCATCGACGCCCTCGACGAAGCGATCAGCCCCTCGCACGTCCGGCAGATCGTCCGCGACATCGTCCTGCCCCTGGTGGAGAACTGCGCGGATCTCGGCGTACGTGTCGTCGTGGGCAGCCGCCGCCGCGACGACGAGGGTGACATCCTGCCCACATTCTCCCGCGCCGCCGACGTCGTCGACCTGGACAATCCCGCGTTCTTCGACGCGGACGACCTCGCCGCCTACGCACTGGTCACGCTGCAACTGCGCGGGAACGAGCGTCCCGACAACCCGTACAACGACGACGACGTCGCCCTGCCGCTCGCCCGAGCCGTCGCCGAGCGTGCGCGCAGCAACTTCCTCATCGCCGGACTCACCGCCCGGACCCACGGGATGCACGACCAGTCCCCCGCTCGTCCCGCCGACCTCGCCGCCCGGGCCGTCCCCAGCGTCGAGAGCGCACTCCACGACTATCTGCGACCGCTGCCGCCCGTCGGCGCCATCTCGGCGACCGACCTGCTCACCGCTCTCGCCTACGCCGAAGCCCCCGGCCTGACGCCCCTTCTGTGGCGCACGGCGGTCACCGCCCTCACCGGCTCCTCACCGACCGAACAGGACCTGGTCGGCTTCGCCCGTACCGCGGCCGCGAATTTCCTCATCGAGACGAACAACTCCGCTTCGCACGAAGGCACTTACCGCCTCTTCCACCAAGCACTCAACGACACCTTGCTCGCGGCGCGCGCCAGACATCGTGACACCACGGCGGACGAGAACGCCCTCACGCACGCGTTCCTCGCTCTCGGTCGTGAGCTCACCTGGGCCAACGCACCCGCGTACCTCTTGCGTGCTCTGCCCGGCCACGCACTGCGCGGTGGCGCCACCGACGTCCTCCTCGCCGAGGACACCTACCCCCTGTACGCCGACCTCCGCCGCCTCATCCCCGCTGCCGCGTATGCCATGACCTCCCAAGGCCGGGGAAGAGCACGGCTGCTGCGGCTGACGCCCCGCGCCATCGCCGCCGCGCCCGAGGAACGCATCGCCTATCTCAGCGTCACCGAAGCACAGGAGGAACTCGGCAGCACCTACACCTCGATGCAGGAGCCGGCGCCCTACCGGGCCGTCTGGGCCTCGGTGGCGCCGGAGACCGTGGAAGTGGCGCTCACGGGTCATGGCAACGTCATCACGGCGCTGGCGGCACTGGATCTGGGCGGGAAGGTGCACCTCGTCTCCACTGGGAACGACGCCACTGTCCGTATCTGGGATCCCCTCACCGGCGAGGAGGTCCGTCAGCTCGCCGGCCACGACGAGGCGATCTATGACGCGTGCGTCCTCCCGCTCGGCACGCATGACCTGCTCGCCGTCGCCAGCCGCGACCGGGTCGCCGTCTGGGATCCCACCACCGGCAAGATGGTGCGCCAACTCGCCGGAGACATCAACCTGATCGAGGCCATGTGCGTCATCACTCTCGATGGCCGGCTCCACCTGGCCGCCGGCGGTTATGGAGGCACCGTTCAGATCTGGGACCCCACCACTGGCGAGGAGACGCACCGACGCTTCACCGACCACATGGTCCAGGCGATGTGCACCATCACCCTCGACGACCGTCCCCACCTCGCCGCTTGCGGGCACGACGGTGTCGTCCAGATCTGGGACCCCGCGACCGGTGAGGAGAGCCACCACCAAGTCACCGGCGACGACGCGATCGAAGCCATGTGCACCATCACTCTCGCCGACCGGCCCCTCCTCGCCGTCGCCGGTGGGGACAGTGTGCGCATCTGGGACCCCGCCACCGGCGAGGAGACCCACCAGCTCACCGGGCACAGTGCCCAGGTCCAGGCGGTGTGCACCATCACGCTGAACGACCGCACCTACCTCGCCACCGCCAGCGCGGACACGACCGTCCGCCTCTGGGACCCCGTCAGCGGCGAAGAGGCGGGCCATCTGGCCAGCCACGCCTACGGGGTTCAGGCGGCCTGCGTCCTGGTCGTCGACGACCGCGCCCTTCTCGCCACCGGCGGCTACGACAACACCGTCCGGATCTGGGACCCCGCCGCCCGGACCACGGAGCGTCCGGTGAACCGGATCGCCGGCGTGCGGGCATTGAGCCTCGTCGAAGAGCATGACCTGCTCGTCTCCGCCGGCGAGGACAACACCGTACGCATCCTGGACCCCGGCTCCGGGGCGGAGATCCGTCAGCTCGCCGGTCAGGGCGGCGAGCCGCGGGCGATGAGCACCTTCGTCCTCGACGGCGCTTCACGCCTCGCCACCGCCGACGCGGGCCGTGTCCGTATCTGGGACCCCACCACCGGGGAAGCGGTCGACGAACTCGTCGGCGACGACACGATCGAGGCCATGTGCACGGTCACCCTCGACGGCCGGCCTCACCTCGCCGTCGCCGCCGCGGGCGGCATCCGAATCCGGGAACTCGTCATCGGCGAGGAGACCCAGCACCTCACCGGTCACACCGCGCAGGTCCAGGCGATGTGCGCCCTCACCCTCGACGACCGGCCTCACCTGGCCACGGCGTGCGAGATCAGCGTCCGCGTCCGGGACCTGGTCGCCGGCGAGGAGACCCAGCACCTCACCGGTCACACCGCGCAGGTCCAGGCGATATGCGCCGTCACCCTCGACAGCCGTCCCCTGCTCGCGTCCGGCGGCTACGACAACAGCGTCCGCATCTGGGACCCGGCGACCGGCGAAGCGCTCCACGAGCTCACCGGGCACACCGACTGGATCCGCGCGGTCAGCACGTTCACTCTCGACGGCCGCATGTTCCTTGCCACGGCAGGTGACGACGCCACCGTTCGCATCTGGGACCCCCGCGCAGGTCTGCAAGCAGCGGTGATCCCGGTCCGTCACCCGGTGACCGCCCTCAAGCAGGCGGGTGAGCTGCTCGTCGTCGGCTTCGCCACCCGCGGCATCATGGGCCTGGCCGTCACCCTGTGATGCCGACACCGACCGGCCTGCGGCCTCAGTTCGTCGGCGACGGCCTGCCGGTGCGGCGCGGATCCAAGAGGCACCCGCAGGAGCCGTCGATGTCTCACCTCGTGCCGCATCCGGACCGAGTCCCCGAAAGGCTCCGTGACCTGCTGTCGGGCGTCCGGCTGACTTTGAGCCGGCACTCCGGCTGACCGGCCGGGCGAGGACCCATGCGTTCGAGGACGCTGCGGGTGCGTCCGGTGAGGCAGAATTGGGAAAAAGTAGGTGAAAGGGTCCGCCAGCGAGCCCGACCGGCGAGTGACCGCACCGGCCGCCGGGCCGACGCTCGGGGCCCGCGTACCCCTCGATGAAGGGAGCGGACATGACCCACCCACTGACTCCCCCGGGTGAAACACCTCCCGCGGAGGGCTCGATCGCAGAGGCCCATCAGGAACGGCCGGACGGTGGTGTCTGGGACCACCCGTACTTCTGGCTCGGCCTGATCGTCCTCGGAGCCGTGGTCGTCGCCGGTTACTTCGTGATGCGCGTCCTCGATCTGTAGGTCCACATCGCGGGTCCACATCTGCGGATCTCCGGAGGTGGTGCTCGTCCGCAGGGCGTTCGTCCCGGCGCCGCACCGGTCGCCGGTCGGATCAGGCCCGTCTCGGTCACGGTGACATGTGCCGGGGCGGGCTCGGCGAGGAAGAGCGGCTGATCCGGCACGAGTCCGCCCGTACCGCGGTGGCTCTCGGCCGCCGTGCGCAGGGACCGCACGGCGGCCACTTCCATGATCCACAATTCCTCGGCCGGCTGGCACGGCCATCGACATGCTGTCGGCGTACCAGGGCATGCGGAATCCGAGAAGTCCGGGGAATCGGCGTCACAGACACCGTCCGGCCGGGTCCATCGGAGTGAGAACGGTTCACCAGCTTGCGGAGAGGGCCTGGTCATGACCACGCGGACGGCACCGGGCGGCCACGCAGGCCGACAGCCCCCAGAACGTGCGGCAGACCACCAGGACGCTCACAGGCGGCCGGGCGCCGACCAGCCGGCCGCCACACGTGGCGTGCTTCGATCGCCGTCCGCCACACGTGTCCGTGCTTCGATCGTCGGCGGGAGCCCGGGTACAGGACCAGCGGGACGCCTACGACCGGAGCCGCCGATGACCACCGTCGCAGAACGAGGCACCACCACCGTCTCGGACAAGGCGGGCCGCAGGATCGCCTACCGAGCCACCACCGGGGCACTGCCCGCCCACCGCCTTCCGGCGGCCCGGAGCTCGGACACCGCGCGCGGACGTCGGGCGGCGGTGGCGCGCGGCAGCACCCTGCCGTACCCGGTCTCCTTCGCGGCCACGGGTCGGACGCCGGAGCCTCACGGTACGGGCCGGACTCACGTTCGGCGACAGAGCTCTCCCACAGACCGACGTCACGTCGGCGACCCGCCGGGTCCTGGCGTCGTGCGCCCCGCGCCGAGCACCTCGATTGCGTGTGCGTGTCCGGCCGGAAGCGGTTTGGACACCGCCGCAGACCGGGAAACTCACGACGGCGCCCGCGAACACCGGACGACGCCGACCGTCGGCGTCCGGACTGCGGCCGCTACAGAAGGGAACGTCCGTGCTGCGGCCGGTACCGGAACGGATGCGGTGGAGGACGTCCTCGTCCGACGCGCGGTCACCGTCGTCGGGATCGCCCGGTGCCGCGCCCGCGTCGTGGGCCGACGGCAGCGGCTGCGCGTACGGCTCCACGTCCGGCTCCAGCCGGACGTCACCCGGGCCGTGGTCCTGCCCGCCCTCACGGCCGTCGTGCCCAGGGCCGAGGCCGCCACCGCGCCCCGCACCGTCCACACTCGCGTCCGCTTCAGCCACCGACCGCACCGGGTGCCACATGTCCGCTGAACCGCAGGCCGAGAACGCCGGCAGGACCCGTTCACTGACCCAGCTCCTCGGAAACCTCCGGGTCCCCGCCACGTGGTGGCCCGCCTTGCGGCGCACTCCCGTGTCGATGTGGCGCGACGACGTCTCCGACTACGCCGCGGCTCTGACCTACTACGCCATCCTGGCCGTACTGCCCGCCCTGTTGGTCACCGTCATCGCGTTCGGCCTGATCAGTCCGGGCACGGCCGAGGACTTCATCGCCCATGTCACCGCCTACGCCCCGGCCCAGTCGGGAACCGAGCTCCACGACGTGCTGGCAAGGATGCTGCGGAACGACTCGACCACATGGACGCTGCTGTGCACCGGCACGTTGAGCGCCCTGTGGTCCGCCTCCAGTTACCTCGCGGTGTGCCGCCGCGCCCTGCACCGCATGCACCGGGTGGCGGACCGGCGCTCGCCCTGGCGCAAGGCTCACCGCATCGTGGTGACCGCGCTCGCCCTGCTCGGCCTGCTCGTCGTCAGCGCCCTCGTACTTCTGATGACCGGTCCTGTCGCCGAGCAGGCCGGCCGCTACCTGGGATTCGACGCCACGTTCGCCTGGGCGTGGGGCCTGCTGCGCTGGCCGCTCCTGCTCTGCCTCGTGGCGCTGCTGGTCGTCGTCGTCTTCCACACAGGACCGGCACCGGCCCGCCGCCGGACGCGCAGCCTGCCCGGCGGCATCCTGGCCGCCGCGCTGTGGCTCACCGTCTCCGCCGGCTTCGCCCTGTACGCCTCCGTCCTGAGCGCCTACAGCAGGCTGTACGGCTCGCTCACGGGCGTCGTGGTCTTCCTCATCTGGCTGTGGCTGTCCAACCTCGCCCTGCTGGCCGGCGCCCAGTTCACGGCCGAACTCGACGAGGCGTCAACCGGGGTCCGCCCGTGACGTGATGACGGCGTGTCGTCCACCGCACGCACGCGTGTACCTGTCCGCACCCGGCCGGGCCGCGGCACGCGGACACCACGCCGGTCGTTAGCCCATCCGCTCCCCCGCGGTGATTCCGCCCCTGCCCGGGTCTCCGCTCCGGCGACCTGCATGAATGCGCATGCCGGAACAGTCACTGCACCTGCCCGGGTGACGACTCCAGCGCTGTCTCCTGTTGCGGGGCTGACGGAGTGTCGGTTGCCTCGACGGTGGAGTGGAGCAGTACAGGGGCGCCGCGCAGACAGGCCGGCCACTGCTCCGTTGGAGGATTCCCTTGCGAAACAAACACGTTGGCATCGGCATCGGCGTGGTCATCGGCATCCTGGCTCTGCAGAGCCCGGCCGCTTTCGCGTCCGGGGACTCGGATCTCGACATCCGCTCGGGTGACGCCTCCCCGGGCTCCACTGTCACGGTCACCACCACGGCCTGCGGCCCGGACGTGGACTACGGCAAGGGCGAGTCGGAAGCGGGTGGGTCGTTCCACATGTTCGAGGGCGACCGCAAGGGCGAACTCAAGGGCGAGTTCCAGATCCCGGAAGGGCAGGACCTCGACACCGACACCGACACCGTCACCGTGAAGTGTCCGCCACGGACCAGGCTCACCGACACGTACGAGATCGCCGGCCGGGCCCCGGACGGCGCCATCGAGGCCGGCTTCGGAGACGTCCAGGACACCGACACCCGATTCGCAGTGGGTGGTGCACTGCTCGCCGCAGCCGCCGCCGGAGGCCTCATGAGGATGCGTCGGCGCGCACACGGCGACCGAAACTGACAGCCCAGCCCCGCCACACGGGCCTGGCACCGTCGGCGCGCCGCAGGCCGGACGGCGAACACCACCCGGCCGCAGGCAAGAGGCTCAACCGCTAGGGATCCCGGCACATGGCAAGCGCGTCCCCCCGCAGGTTCGTCCCACCGGTCCCCTCCGCCGCGCATCTCGCCGTGGCCGTGGTGACGGGCAGCGCCCTGGTGATCGGCGCGATGTTCGACAGTGAGCCACCGCGGCCCTCGGCCGGGCAGGCGTTCTCCACGCCCTCGGCGGGCATGCCCGGCCGTACCGCTCAGGCAACGCTCCTGCCCGTCCAGCCGCTGCCGCCCGCGAAGCCGGTCCGGCTGCGCATCCCCGCCATCGGCGTGAACGCCCCCATGACGAAGCTGGGCCTCGACAAGGCGGGGGCGCTCAAGCCCCCGCCCGCCGGGAACCCCAACCTGGTCGGCTGGTACGGCAGAGGCACGGCGCCGGGATCGACGGGCACCGCGGTGACCGCGGGGCATGTCGACATGCGCAATGGCAGCCCGGGCGTCTTCTACGATCTCGGCGCCCTGTCCAAGGGCGACACGATCGAGATCAGCCGGGCGGACCGGCGCACGGCCGTCTTCACCGTCGACGCCGTGGAGATCTACGAGAAGAAGAAGTTCCCCAGCAAGAAGGTCTACGGCAGCACCGGCCTGCCCGAGCTGAGGGTGATCACCTGCGGCGGATACGCCAAGAGCAGCGGCTACCAGAGCAACGTCGTGGTCTACGCGACGCTGACCGCGGTGAAACAGCCGAACGGCCGCTTCCTGGCGGGTTAGGCGGTCCGTTTCCAGGCAGGGCAGACGGCCGGGCACCGGGTGTCCGAGCTCTTCCCCCTTCAGCCGGCGAGAGCCGCGGCGATCTGGCGGGTGGTCAGCGCGGCGACCCGGGGACCGGCGGCGGCGTAGGAGGTGGAGGCGTTCAGGCCGGTCGCCAGGGCCCAGCCGCGGCCCCGGGTCCACGCCGAGCGCGGTACGGAGGACCGCTCGGCTCGCGGCCGGCATCAGAGTGAAGGCGATGGTCAGGTCGCAGGCGGGGTCTGTCTCCCCTGCCGAGCCGGCCGGAGTCGATGAGCCGGTCGGCCTCGCCCCGGCGAAGCCGACCGACGGTATCGCCTCAGTCACGGCGCGCGGTCAGGCAGCCGCCGTGCCGGGTATGCGCTCGCGCACCATCGTGTAGAGGACGACCGACACGGCCATCACGCCCGCCGCCGTGAACACTCCCGGGGCCCAACTGCCGGTCGCGTCACGCAGGACACCGCTGACGACCGGGCTCGCCACCGCACCGATCTCGGCCACCAGGTTGAACAGGCCGAAGAGCGAACCGCGATGTTCCTCGGCGGCCAGGTCGCCCAGGATGCTGTGGACGATCGGCTGGAGCGCGTTGAAGAAGAGACCGGAGCAGAACAGGATCACGCCGAGCAGCAGCAAGGACGGCTCGCCGTCACCGAGCAGGCTCACCCCGAACGCGACCGCGAGGACGGTGTGCACCGCCGCGCAGATCACGGCGAGCGGCTTGCGGCCCTTGCCCGCACGGACGCGCCGGTCGGCGATCCAGCCGCCCACGGGGAATCCGAGGATGCCCGCGCCGGCGTTGAACGCCGCGGTCAGCGCCGCCGCGCCGAGGCTGCTGTGCGCACTCTCCGCGACGATCTGCACCGACCAGAAGGAGAAGAACCACAGGTTCCACATCACCGCGACGAAGGAGAGGCAGATCAGCCACACGTCGCGGCCCAGGAGTTGAGCCGAGCGCCCGGTGCGCACGATGCCCCGGATCACCAGCGTCACCATGACCAGGAAGAGAACCCCTGAACCGACCGCGGTGAGCCAGTCCGGCCAGCCGAACTCGTCCGCGAGCAGGAACAGCGCGACGATCGCCACGGCCGCGGGCACCGAGTAGGCGACCAGGCGCAGTGCGGGCGGGCCCAGGCGGAGCGGCCGGTCGCCGCGCGCCCGGAAGAACGCCCAGGTCGCGGCCGCGACCAGGAGCGAGACGACGCCGAAGACGAACAGCGGCATGCGCCAGGCGCCGCCGCCCATCCCCCAGTCGCCACCCCAGTCGATGAGGTGGGGGGTGGCAACGATGCCCACGGTCAGACCGACCGACAGGCCCGACAGCACCACGCCGAGACCGATCGTGCGGCGCGCCGGCGGGGTGTGCGCGATGACGAGAACGCGGTCGTTGGAGTAGAAGACGCCCTCGCCGAGACCGGTGAGCACCCGGGCCACGACGAACCCGATCAGTCCGCCGGTGACCCCGGAGACCAGAGTCAGCAGGCCCGCCCAGAGGAGGGAGACGACGAGCATCTCGCGGTGGCCGTAGCGGTCGCCGAGGCGGCCTCCCGCGTACTGCGTGAGCATGTATCCGGTGAAGAACATCGAGCCGATGAGACCGCCGAGCGTCGCCGGGTTGGCGGCGTCTCCGATGAAACCGGCCTTGTTCTCGATCATCCACGAGATGACCGGTCCGGTGACCGTGCGGTCCGCGTAGCTGATCAGCCAGCCGGCGAGCAGAAAGCCCCACAGATGGGTGTGGTGACCGGTGAACACCGGACGGTCCCCGCCGCGTGGGGCGGACGCGTCGGTGGAGCGGGTGGGTGCGGCAAACTCCGTCATGCGTCTCCCTTGACGCCGAACCGAACGAGTGGAAAGCGCTTGCTAAGATCGCAGCAGCGGTCTCGGAGGTCAACCGTTGACTTCTTCGGCGATCGGCGCTTTCATGCAGGTCACGTCCGGCCGGCGAGCGTCCTTGGCGCCGGCACTGGCGGAACCCTTTGCGATCCGTGGCGTGCCGCACCTTTCCTGGGAGGCTGTGCCTCCCAGCTGGTAGTCAGCCGGTCGTGGCTTCCGCAGGGCGCCGGGCGCATGCTGAGACACGGAAATCCGACGAAACAGCGGTCCGGGGCAGGGCGCGACCTGACCCTCGCTTCCGAGGGGAACACACCGACCGGCTTCTCAACGGCCGTTCTGATCCCCGTCCTTGAGGCATGTGTCCGCGGGCTGCCGTCGAGCACACTGTGGGCGGCGCCTCGTCGGTCCAGTGTCCGCAGCGCGCACGGCCCGGAGGCATCCCATGAAGCGCACGAACCCGGGAACGGGTCCGCTCACCGTGACCGTCCTCGTCTTTCCCGGAGTGCGGCTGCTCGATGTGACCGGCCCCATCGAAGTGTTCACGACGGCCAACGAATTCGGCGCGCGCTATCGGGTGCGGATCGTGTCCGAGGACGGCGCGGAGGTGGTCACCTCCGCGGGCACACGTCTCAGCGCCGACCTCGCCGTCAGCGATGTGCGTGAGCCGTCCGATGTCCTGGTGATCCCCGGCGGCCCGGAATGGGAGACGCTGAGCAAGGACGACGCCCTCCTGGATGGCATCCGGCACCTGAACGAGACGAGCCGCTGTACGGCATCGGTGTGCACGGGAGCGTTCCTGCTCGCCGCGGCCGGACTTCTGAACGGCCGTCGTGCCGCCACCCATTGGCGCCATTCACAGCAACTGGCGTCTCGCTACCCATCGGTGCGGGTCCGACCGGACGCCATCTTCGTGCGGGACGGGCAGATGTTGACGTCGGCAGGTGTCAGCGCCGGTATCGACCTGTCCTTGTCGCTCGTCGAAGAGCATTACGGTGCGGACGTCGCTCGCTCGGTCGCCAAGGACATGGTCGTCTTCATGCAACGGCCCGGTGGCCAGTCCCAGTTCAGTGTCCACTCCCAGGCGTCACACGTGCACCATGAGATGCTCCGCGGCCTGCTGGACACCGTCACCGCGAATCCCGGAGCCAACCACACGGTGGCAGCCATGGCCCGCAGGGCGGGCATCAGCACCCGGCACGTGACGCGGCTCTTCCACGAAGAGGTGGGAACCACACCCGCCCGGTATGTGGAGCAAGTCCGGCTGGAGGCAGCCCAGATGCTGCTGGAGACCGGCGACGACGCTTTGCCGGTGGTGGCGCGGCGCACCGGATTCGGATCGCCCGAGTCGCTCCGCAGAGCCTTCGTGCGCCATCTGGGTGTGACGCCGGGTGCGTTCCGGGCCACTTTCCGGACGACCGGCGCGGGTGCGAAGACTCCGGTGGCCGCGACGACGTCGTGAGCGCGGCCTGACCCGGCGGGGCGCCCGCGACGACGGCGTGTGCGCGGCCTGACCGGGCGATGCTCCATCGACGTGGTCGGGTGGTCCCGTCGGACCCTCTGTCTGTTCCGATGACAGGTCCACTCACTGGAGAACTTCGGCTTCTCGCGAGGAACCGCTCGCCACCGCGGCGCGGCTGTCCATGCGTGCCGCGCCGCTTCACCCCCGAGGCAGGTGGCGCGGTCAGCGGAAGGCCGACACCACGAGATCCTTCTGTTCGCCGACGTGTCGCCCCGCGGATCCCACCGCGGGGGCTGCCGCCGGCGGTCGGCTGACGCAATCGACGGGACGGCTCGCCGACCGCTGCACACGGGGCCACACGAAGGTCCACGCCCCTTGGTTCTCCGGCTCCTCCTGCACCCATCGCACCTCGGCATCGGCGGGAAAGCGCGCGATTTCCGCGGCGAGTTCCTCCTCCGGGAACGGGTAGAGACGCTCCAGGCGCACGATCGCGGTGTCCTGCCGACCGGACTCGCGCCGGTGTGCGTCCAGGTCGTGGAAGACCTTGCCGGAGCACACCAGCACACGCCGGATCCCGGCGGGGTCCGGTGTCCGGTCCGGCACGACCGGGCGGAACGCGCCCCTGGTGAGTTCCGTCAGCCTGGAGGTGGCCGCCTTCGACCGCAGCATCGACTTCGGGGTGAAGACGATCAGTGGCCTTCTGCGCTCGCCGAGCGCCTGCTGCCTGAGCAGATGGAAGTAGTTGCCCGGCAGGGAGGGCATGGCGACGGTCATGTTCTCCTGTGCGCACAGCTGGAGGAACCGCTCGATCCTGGCGGAGGAGTGGTCGGGGCCTTGCCCTTCCAAGCCGTGCGGGAGCAACAGTGTCACCCCGGAGCTCTGACCCCATTTCTGTTCGGATGCAGAGATGTACTCGTCGATGACCGTCTGGGCCCCGTTGGCAAAATCACCGAACTGGGCCTCCCACAGCACCAGCGCCTCGGGCCTCGCCAGCGCGTATCCGTACTCGAAGGCCAGCGCTGCCAGTTCGGACAGTGTCGAGTTGTAGGGCGCGAAAGCGGCGGCCTGCGCGCCGAGTCGGTTCAGCGGTGTGTGTTCCGTGCCGGTGCGCCGGTCGGTGAGCACGGCGTGCCGTTGACCGAACGTGCCGCGGCGGGAATCCTGCCCGGCCAGCCGCACCGGAATCCCCTCCAGCAACAGGGAACCGATGGCCAGCGATTCGGCGGTGGCCCAGTCGATCGCGTCCGCATCCAGCATCGCGGCCCGTTTCTGGAGCTGCGGAAGGACGCGCGGATGCACGCTGAAGTCTCCCGGCAGAGCCGTCTGGGAGGCGATGACATGCCGGGCGGTCGTCTCCGTGATCGCGGTCGCCTGGGCAGCCTGGGAGCCCGTCGCACCCCGACCGTCCGCGACCCCCACGGGCTCCCGTGGGCGCGGCACCGACCGCGCCCGTGCCTCGGCGAAGGCCCGGTCGAGGTGCCCGCGAACGTCCCGCAACGCGCCTTCCACCTGTCGCTCCCCGACGTCCCCTCGGCGGAGCAACTCCTCGGCGTACAGGGCGCGCACCGAAGGCCTGGCGTCGATGCGGTCGTACATCGCGGGCTGCGTGATGGACGGGTCGTCGACCTCGCTGTGGCCATGACGCCGGTAGCACAGCAGGTCGACGACGACGTCCTTGTGGAACGCCTGACGAAAGTCGAAGGCGAGGCGTGCGACCCGGAGCACGGCCTCGGGGTCGTCTCCGTTGACGTGGAAGACCGGGGCCCCGGCCGACCGTGCCACGTCGGTGGCGTAGGCGCCCGAACGCCCTGCGACGGGCGAGGTCGTGAAGCCGATCTGATTGTTGATGACGATGTGGACCGTTCCGCCGGTGCGGTAGCCGGGCAGCTGGGACATGTTCAGTGTCTCGGACACCACGCCCTGTCCGGCGAACGCGGCGTCGCCGTGGACGACGATCGGCAGCACGGGGAAGGATTCGCTTCCGTGCGCGGCCCGGTCCTGCTTGGCCCGCGCCACTCCCTGGGCCACAGGCCCCACGATCTCCAGGTGCGAGGGGTTCGCCAGCAGGGAGACGGCGATCGTGCCGCCGTCCAGGGCACGGTAGGTACCCTCCGCGCCGAGGTGGTACTTCACATCGCCGGATCGCGCGTCCGAGCGGATGCCCGCGGCATCCTCGAACTCGCCGAAGATCTCCGCATACGGCTTGCCGACGATGTTGGCCAGAACGTTGAGCCGGCCCCGGTGGGCCATTGCGATGACCGCCTCCCTCACTCCGTGCCTGATGGAGCGGAGCAGCAGGGCGTCGAGCAGCACGACGGCCGACTCGCCGCCCTCCAGCGAATACCGTTTCTGCCCCACGTACTTGGTCTGCAGGAACGTCTCGAAGGACTCGGCCGCGCCCAGCCGGTAGAGGATGTGCAGTTGTTCGGCGACGTCCGGCCGGGCCTGGGGCGCTTCGAGCCGCTGCTGGACCCAGTGGCGTTCCCGGGAGCTCTGGATGTGCATGTACTCGGTGCCGACGGTTCGGCAGTAGGAATCCTGCAGAAACTTCAGCACCTGGCGAAGAGTCATGGTGTCCGCTCCGGCGAATCCGTCGACCACGAACTGTTCCGGCAGATCTTCGGCCCCGAGTCCGAATGCCGCGATGTCGAGCTCCGGATGAGCGGCCGCCCGCCCCGCCGCTAGCGGGTTCGTGTCGGCCGCCAGGTGTCCACGCGCCCGATGGGCATCGATGAGCGCGGCGACGCGGACGGCTCCGGCCGCCGCGCTGTCGGCGCCGTCCTGCGCGTTCGCCGCGGCCTCGGGCGGCTCACGGCGGGCCGCCGGGAGCGGAGAGGAGAAGAAGTCCCTCCAGGTCCTGTCGACCGATCCGGGATCGCGCAGGTATCTCTCGTACTGTTCGTCCACGATCCATTCGTTGATACCGAATTCCGGTCCGTGCAGCACTGGCTCACCAGCGCATGGTTGCGATGCCACGGTGTGGATCGCCTTCTTTCCTCTTCGAGAACGACCTGGGGCGATCACGGCCGGATCCCTGTGGTCACTCGTCGTGCACGGGGGCTTCGCCTCCGCCGCGCAGCTGCCGCGGGCTCGAGCCGTCCGGTTCGTGTCGCGTCTCCGACGCTAGGGCTTCACGCGGGCCGGGAGAGATGCCCGGGAATGCCATGAAAGCGTCACTTCAGGACATGGCGGCAACAGGACGATTTCCGGGTGGAAGGCTGCTGCCGGGCACTTTCCCGCATCACCGGTCCATGGACCACCCACACCTTCGACGTCACCCGCGAACGGGCAGGACCAGGCATGACAGCGAACGACCGTCCCGACCTCTTCCGTCCAGAACTGGTCGTCATTCCGTGCGGCAGCCGGAAACTGGGGCGGCGCGCGCGGGCGGCGGACATGTATGTCGGCTCCTATCACCGTGCGTGCCGCAAGACCGCTGACGCCCTGCGGCCCGACCGTCTCCTGATCCTCTCGGCACGTCACGGCCTGCTCGACCTCGACGACGTGATCGAACCGTACGACACACCCCATGGAGCAGCAGACGCCGTCACCGCCCAAGTCCTCCTGGAACAGGCGACTCTGCGCGCCGTCGTGCTCGTCGACCCTGTCGTGGCCCTCGGCGGCGCGCGCCATGTCGATCTCGTCCGCACCGTGTGGCCACACGCCCACACCCCGCTGGCCGGCACACGCGGCATGGGTGAGCAGATGGCCCGACTCGCGGCACTTCGCAAGGGGCACGATCAGTATCCGACCTGAGTTCATCTGCGCCCCGTACGCGCACCGCTCGGGGCGATGCCTACGGTGTGCCGGGGAGCCGGACGGTGACGAGGAGACCGCCGGCGGGACGGGATGTGAGGTCGAGGGTCCCGTCGTGAGCGCGGACGACGCTGTGCACGATGGCCAGGCCGAGGCCGACGCCGGCGTGCTCGTCGGTGCGTGCGCGTTCCGTTCCGCGCTGGAAGGGTTCGGTGAGGGTCGGTACGAGTTCCGGCGGGAGCGGCGTGCCCGTGTTCTCGACCCGCAGCACGCTCGTGTCGCCGTACGCCTCGGTGTCGACCGTCACGGTACCGCCGGAGGGGAGGTTGTGGACGACGGCGTTCTGGACGAGGTTCATCACCATCCGCAGCAGCAGTTCCGCGGAGCCGTTCGTCCGGGCCGCCCCGCCGGTGACGTCGAGCGTGATCCCGCGCTGCTCGGCGAGGGGAAGCAGCGTTTCGGCGGCTTCTTCGGCGAGGAGGGAGAGGTCGACGCTCTCGCGGGTGAAGTGTCCGCGGTCGCCGCGGCTGAGCAGCAGAAGGGCCTCGGTGAGGTCGATCGCCCGCGTATTGGCGGCGTGCAGGCGTTCGATGAGTTCGCCCCGGTCCCGTGTGGGGTCCTGGCGGGCGACGTCGAGGAGCGTCCGCGAGATCGCGAGCGGTGTGCGCAGTTCGTGGGAGGCGTTCGCGGCGAACCTCCGCTGCTCGGCGACGTGCGACTCGAGTTGTTCGAGCATCGAGTCGAACGCGTCGGAGAGTTCCCGGAATTCGTCCTGGCGGCCCTTCATGCGGATCCGGTGGGACAGCGAACCGCGCCCCGCCATCCGTGCCGCATCCGTGATCTGTGCGAGCGGCGTGAGCATCCGGCCTGCCAGGATCCACCCCCCGACGAGGCCGAACACGAGCAAAAAGGCCATCGCCAGCGCCGCGGCGGGGGCGAAGGTGCGCACCAGGAGGTAGCGGTTGGGCGAGATCCCGAGAAGACCCTTGGGGTTGTCGGGTACATAGCGCAGCAGGAACACCCACACCACGGCCAGCAGGAGAGCGCCGGCGACGGCGAGGAATCCGGCGTAGCTGAGGGTGAGTCTCAGTCGGGCGCTGAGACCTGGGCGTCTATGCATGCGTGCTGCCCGGGCGGGCGCCGTCGTGGCGGGTGTCGATGCGGTAGCCGACACCCGGCACCGTGGCGATGATCAATGGTTCGCCGAGCCGTTTGCGCAGTGCGGAGACGGTGATGCGCACGGCGTTGGTGAGGGGGTCGGCGTTCTCGTCCCAGGCGCGTTCCAGCAGTTCTTCGGCACTGACGACCCCGCCCTCGGCGGCGACGAGGACTTCGAGCACGGCGAACTGCTTGCGGGTGAGCGCGACGTAGCGTCCGTCGCGGAAGACCTCCCGGCGGAAGGGGTCGAGCCGGATGCCCGCGATCTCGCGGACCGGGGGCCGGGCGTGGGCGCGTCTGCGGTCGAGCGCCCGTAGCCGCAGGACGAGCTCTCGGAGGTCGAACGGTTTGGTGAGGTAGTCGTCGGCACCGAGTTCGAACCCGGAAGCCTTGTCGTCGATCCGGTCGGCGGCGGTGAGCATGAGGATCGGGATGCCGCTGCCGGAGGCGACGATGCGCCGGGCGACCTCGTCGCCGGAGGGGCCTGGGATGTCACGGTCGAGGACCGCGAGGTCGTAGGAGTTGACGCCGAGCAGCTCCAGGGCGGAGTCGCCGTCGCCGGCGATGTCGGCGGCGATCGCCTCCAGCCGCAGACCGTCACGGACGGCTTCGGCCAGGTAGGGCTCGTCCTCCACGATCAGTACGCGCATGTCCGAAGCCTAAGCAGCACCGCATATCGCCGACGTATGCGAGGGCGCGTGCGCGCCGGACACGCGGCTCAGCCTGCCGGCGCCCGCACGGGGCGAGGCCGGTCCGCCGACGCCTTTTTGGTGGTGCGCCACCAGCGGCGCGACGCCAGCGCGGCCAGCAGGGCACCGGCGGCGTTGACCAGTACGTCGTCGACGGAGGACACCCGGTCGAGGCGCAGGACGTACTGTGCGGTTTCGACCAGGACCGAGCAGCCCGCCCCGAGCGCCAGGACCCGCGGCACGGATGCAAGCGCCGCGAACCGCATCGGGGCGAAGAACCCCAGCGCCGCGAAGATCAGCAGATTGCCGGCGATCCCGAGCGGCCCCATCGTGATCAGGTCCCGCAACGGGATCAGACTCACCCGGGCGGGGGCGCTGCCGGCCGCGGCGCCCGGCATCATCGTCAGCCACACGAGCGGCACCGTCCCGTGGACCATGCCCACCTCGGCCAAGGACGCGCGCCAGGCCCAGTCCGATGGGACGCCGTGGGCACGCCGACGACGCGCCACAGCCCACACCGCCAGCGCCGCCACCGGCAATGCCACCAGCATCATGAGCACCACACCGTTGAACGTGTCGAAACAGCCGTGCCACCGCCCGGCCCTGCACATCGGAGCAGCCATCATGAGCGGCCGCCGCAGGACGAACACCGCGCTCGCCGAGCCCAGGATCGCCAGACCGAGGAGCACGATCCCGCGCGTGCGGCGGGGCGGTGCCGTTGGGGACGTGTCGTTGTTCACGCCCCCATTGGAGACGGAGGGCCGTTGTGGCGGCGTATGCGATTTTCGATACGCCCGCGATACACGAACTCACCAGAATCGAGGAACTGGCGCAAGCCTGGCGGTGAGTCGGTCCGCCGTCATGCGGGCCGGCGGCCCATGTGCCTGGCGGCGTGACGGAGGGAGTGGACCACGACGACTCCCCAGGCGACGACGAGGAGCGCATAGAGCGCGACGGCCGGCGAGACGAACAGTTGCGATCCCGTGCGCCCCGCGAGGGTACTGGTGGCCGTCACACAGGCGCCGACCGGAAAGATGAAGGACCACCACGTGGGTGCGAAAGGCAGCCCGGCGCGGATCGTGCGTGCGGTCAGCCCCGTGGCGAGCGCCAGCCACAGCATGGCGAAGCCCCACACGACCACTCCGCCCAGCAGGGCGAAGACGCCGGCACCGCGCGCGTAGGGCGCGTGCAGCACACTGGGAGCCACCGCGGCCAGCGCGCCGAGCGCCGTCACCGACTGGCCCAGCGCGCCCAGGCCGATCCATACCGTGGGCACCACCACTCCCGTGGGCACCTCGTGGTGCACCAGGCGACCGTAGATCATGGCCAGCACCAGCAGCGCCGCGACGAAGCCGAGCCCGAGCATCGCGTAGCAGCCCAACAGCAGCGCGAGGCGCGGCTGTCCGGCCGGTGCGTGGGGAACGAGCAGCGCACCGGTCGCGGCGGAGACCATCGGCGGCACCACCGGCATCAGCCAGCCGCCGAACGCCGCGTCAGGCGCGAAGCGGTGCCGGGTGACCATCAGGTAGGGCACGGTGCAGGCTGCGGCAAGACCGAGCACGGTACCGAGCGACCACAGCACCCAGTCCACGGCCAGCGCCGCGTCGGCCCCGATCAGCGCAGGGCCCAGCAGCAGCGTCCCGGCACCCACCGTGAGGAGCGCCATGGGCGGTGCACCGAAGAACTGGGCCGTCACCGGATCGGCGGCGTGCACCCGCAGCGCCCGCTGACCGAGGTAGCGCACGGTCAGCAGGATCAGCAGCAGCGCGGCGCCCAGCCAGACCACCGTGGCCGCGGTCCGCAGTCCGTGGGAGCCCCGTGGGAGGGTGACTGCCGCGTTGGCGACGATGCCGGTGCCCATCACGGCCGCGAACCAACTGGGGCCGAATGCCGGACGCGTCGTTCTGGTCACTGTCGGCGGCGACGGGCGGGCGGACAAGGAGGAATTCATGATCCGGACCCTATGGTCGGGTCGGGGCCGCCCTGCCGATCATGTCCTGATGTGAGGGGCCCGGAGCACATACCGAGCGACTGCCGGGGCCGAGTCGGGCCTTCGCGCCACCCGGTCGAGTGGGCGAGCGGCACCGCTCGCGTGTCCGGCGGGGTGCGCGAGCACGACGTCGAGCGACCGAGGAAGGGACTCGGGCCGGTCACCACCCGCGCTCGCGGACGACGGCTTCAGCACCCGCATCGGCGGAGACCGAACCGGACCGGCCGGGCAGTCGCCGAGGCGGGCGCCGCGGACCTCAGGCCCCGGCGCTCCGACCGTCGTGTTTGAAGGAAGCGATCAGGGAGGCGACCAGCGCGGTGACCACGAGGCTCCCCACCATGACCATGCCCACGCCGACCATGAACAGGCCGCTGGAATCGTCCGACCAGTCGACATAGGCGGCAACCGTCAGACCGATCGTCGTGCCGAGCACCGCGGCTGCGACATGACCCCGGGACGCGGCCCAATACACCGGTGCCAGCAGAGTCAGCACCAGTCCGATCACCTGCCACGCCTCGTACGGGCCGGTCGTGCTTCCGTCGGGTCGCACGTCCTGGTGCTGGTCCCAGCCCAGCCATGCGGCCCACAAGGCCAGCGTCACCCCGGCCGACACGACGACGGGTATCAGGTGGTTGAGGGATTTCATCAGTCCTTCGCGCATGGCCCCAGCCTTCCGGGCCGCCCCCGCACCGGCCAGAGCGCACGTACTCAGCTCCACCCGAGTACGTGCGCCATGGTTCCTCCCTCCGACGGTAGGCACCGCGTCCGGGAAGCCGGGTCGCTCTTGCTCTGTCGGACGCCCTTCTGTGGCGCGACCGATCGGAGTCACGCAGCGTGAGAGGGGGTGGGCCGACGAATCGTGGATTCAGGGGGGGCCGTGAGAGGTGGAACGCATGAGCGGGGAAGTCTCGGGACCGCGGATCGTGGTCGGCGTGGACGGATCACCGTCGTCGCACGCGGCGCTTCGCTGGGCCGTGCGCTATGCCGGTCTCGTCGGCGGGACCGTGGACGCGGTCGCCGCCTGGGAACTCTCGGGGATGTACAACTGGTCGGCACCGGTCGTCGACACCGATTTCGACGAGGCGGAGGCCCGCGAGCAACTGGCCGGGGAACTGCGTGACGCCCTGGGCGCGGACGCGGCCGCCTCGGTCCGGGCGCTGCTGGTCCGCGGCAACGCGGCCGACGTACTGCTGCGGGCTGCCGAAGGGGCGGAGGTGCTGGTGGTGGGCAGCCGGGGCCGGGGCGGATTCACGCGTGCCCTGCTGGGATCGGTGAGCCAGCACGTCGCGCAGCACTCGACCTGCCCGGTGGTCATCGTGCGTCCGGACAGTTCGTGAGGCAGGGATCGTGCGTCGGACAGTTCGTGCGGCGGGGATCGCCCGGTCGTCCTGCACAGGCCGCCTCGCCTGTCCGGTCACAGGCTGCGTCGGCCGGACGAGGCGAACAGCCACGTCGCCGCCAGCAGCAGGGTGACCGCCCACACCGCGGCGAACGCCACGGTGACCAGCGTCTGGGACGTCGCCATGCCCGTGATCATGAGGGACAGCGACAGGAGGCAGAGCACGCCCAGGCTGCGGCCCGAGCCGATCCCCCGCAGCACGTGCCTCCGGCCGACGGCGAACCGGCGCAGCCGCAGGCCGATCGCCTCGTCCTGCCGCAGCAGCCGTGCGGGTACGCGACGCTCATGTTCCGACAACGATGACTTCTCCATGAACCCCGTGCACCTCTCGGAAGGCCGGCGGTCCGTCGCGCCGATCCCGTGGGGTCCGAGTCCCCCGTTTCGTCGGCCCCATGCGATGAGCGCGCCCACGACAGGGTCCGTGTCGGTCGGAACGGCGTGCGGCGGCCGCCCGGTGGGGCACGCGCGCAGCATCCCCGCCCGGCGCCGGCGCGTTCCACGCGTCGGCGCCGTACGTCACTCCGGCAGTCCCGTCGTTCCGAAGGTGTGCACCGCCAGGCCGCCCGATGTCGTCCGATGGCTGACGAGCGGCAGACCGGCCGGTTACGCCTCCATCGGGGAACATGCGTCGGCCCTGGCTCACGACGACAGGGCGATCACACGGCGCAGCGTGTCGATCAGGCCGGCGGCCGGCAGGGACGCCTGTCGCGGGGTGCCGGGTCAGGACCAGTCGATCGGGCTGGTCCAGTGGATGAAGCGTCCCGACGGTGGAACCCGGGGTGGGCTCTCGTCGGCGATCCATCGGCCGCGCCGCCCGAGCGGCGCAACCTCGCCCGTGAGCGGTTCCCCGTCGGTCCGGACGCCGGACGTGTCTCCTCGTGGCCGGTGCTCGTGGAGAACCAGGACGGTTCGGCTCAAGATCGTGATCTTGACCGCACGGCCCGGCAGCACGGACGAGACCAAGCTGAAGCCGCCCATGGCCGAAGCCCTCGACAGCGCGCCCGCGCGCACCGTCTGAGCGCGTCTGCCGTCCCCGTCGCGAACGGTCCGCCAAGTGGCCCGGCCGCCAAGCGATCCGGCCTCGCGAGCGCTCAACTCCGGCGCCGGAAAAGACAGTCGCAGGGGCGCCGTGTCACGGTCTCAGCTCATGTCAGGAACGCGGAGCAGTGGCGAAATCGTTTACGTACCAGGCCACTTCGACCGCCTCGGAGGGTCCGCAGTCAGCGGTCGACGATGTCCTCGCGGCCCTCGGCGAACTCCCACCAGGCCAGGGGAAGCCAGTCGCCGCCCACGAAGGCGTCGACGGACGAGCCTCGACCGGTGATGGCCACAGGTGTCCCCGGCGGGTATGTGGTGCCCGACAGGCCGGGCACGGTGACGAGCAGGGTCCCGAATCGCTGAGTCACTTCTCTCGTCCTCCCATTCGGCACGAGGTTCGGCGCGAGGTTGAAATCGACACTTCCTTCTCCTCGAAGATAGCTGGCTTGTCTCATCCTCCCTATAGGGGGAGCATGAGAGTTGGGTCACGCGAGGCGAACGGCTGCGAGAGTTTCCACGGCCCGTTCGCACAGAGCTACGTTCGGTTGACGGCCGTTTGCCTCCAGCAGCGAGCACGCATCGTCTATCGGAGGTGTCGGCATGAAGGCTGTCGTCTACAAGGGACCGTTCGAAGTAGCGGTGGAAGAGGTCGAGAAGCCTCGGATCCAGCACCCGAACGAGGTCATCGTACGAGTGACGTCCACCGCGATATGCGGCTCTGACCTGCACATGTACGAGGGTCGCACCGCCGCCGAACCGGGCATCGTCTTCGGTCACGAGAACATGGGAATCGTCGAGGAGCTCGGCGACGGCGTCACGTCCCTGAAGAAGGGCGACCGTGTGGTCATGCCTTTCAACGTGGCCTGCGGATTCTGCAAGAACTGTGTCGCCGATTACACCGGATTCTGCCTCACCGTGAATCCGGGCTTCGCCGGTGGCGCGTACGGATATGTGGCCATGGGCCCGTGGCCCGGAGGTCAGGCGGAATACGTGCGCGTACCGTACGCCGACTTCAACTGCCTGAAGCTGCCGGAAGGCACCGAGAATGAAAAAGACTTCATTCTCCTCGCGGACATCTTCCCGACCGGCTACCACGGCAACGAACTCGCCCAGGTCTCTCCGGGCGAGAGCGTCGTGGTGTACGGCGGCGGGCCCGTCGGTCTCATGGCCGCCTACTCGGCCATGCTGCGGGGCGCGTCGAGGGTGTTCGTGGTCGACCGTGTCCTCGAACGGCTCCAGAAGGCCGAGGAGATCGGCGCGATCCCGATCAACTTCGCCGAGGGCAACCCGGTGGAGCAGATCAAGGAGCACACCAACGGCGAAGGCACGGACAAGGGCATCGACGCCGTCGGTTATCAGGCCATGGCGAAGCCCGAGGGCGCGGACGAGACCCGCGAGGAGCCCGCGGCCGTCCTGAACTCGATCATCGAGTCCGTCCGGCCGACCGGAGCGCTCGGCATACCCGGGCTCTACGTGCCGTCCGACCCGGGCGCGCCGGACGAGCATTCCAAGCGCGGCCGCCTCATGGTCGCGGTCGGCAAGCTCTTCGAGAAGGGTCTGCGTCTGGGTACCGGACAGTGCAACGTGAAGCGCTACAACCGGCAGCTGCGCGACCTCATCATCTCGGGGCGCGCGCGGCCGAGCTTCGTCGTCTCGCACGAGATGCCGCTGGACCAGGCACCCACGGCGTACGACAAGTTCGACAAGCGCATCGAGGGCTACACCAAGGTGATTCTGCACCCGGGGCAGTAGCGCGTACGTGACGGCCGCCCGTCGGCCCGGGTCGGACCCGGTGCCGGCGGGCGTCGGCCGTGCGGTGTGCCACGGGTGCGGGGCGCTGACACGGCCGAGAGCAGGCCGCCTGTCACTTCCGGGGATCGGGCACCGCCCACTGGACCGGGTCTCGGCCTTGAGGGCCGTAGATGATGCGGTCGGGCCGGGTTCCCTTCTCCACTCCGAACGTGATCTTTCCTCGGAGACACGTACCGGGTCTTACGAGGTCGCCGTCGACCGGGTATTCCGGCTTGGGCACTCCCGCTCCGCTGATCAAGGGCGCGGCGACGCGGGTGCCGTCGGGGAAGCCGAGCTGCCACGACTGCTGGGCGACCAGGACGTTCGTGCTGTCCTCGTCGGCGCAGCCGGATCTTGACGAGGGCCAGTGTGCCCGTTTTGTGATGTGCCGGAAGCGGAGAATTCCGGGCCGGTGGGCGCAGTGGTGCGGGTGGAGCGCCGCGAACCGGAGTGCAGGTGGTCCGGATCCGGTGACGGGACGACGCCCCCCTCACGGGTCAGGCCGGGCGGTGTCGGGCAGTCGTTGCGGTGGCGAGCATCGCGACGGAGGTCTGCCACAGCCGGGCCGCGCTCCGCGGATCCATGGCATGTGCGGCGACTCCGCGGCGCACTCCGGGCCGATGCGGTCCGGCCTCGTTGCAGTCCTCGAAGTAGCGGCCGGTCACCCGCTCGGTCAGCGGTGAGGCGGCGAGCAGCACCGAGGTCGCGGCGCCCTGCCCGATGTTCTTCCAGGAGACATCGGTGCTGGTGGCCTCGAACGAACTCGGGCTGTTGGAGATGTCCCCGATGTGGCGGCCGAGCCGGGTGGTGGTGATGCGGCCGGGGTTGAGGGCGTTGACGGCGATCAGGTCCGACGCCCAGCGACGGCTCGCCTCGACGGCGAACAGGACGTTGGCGGTCTTGGACTGGCTGTAGGCCGCCCACGGGTCGTAGGGGTGCTGCTCGAAGTTGATGTCGTCGAAGAGCACGTCGCCGTTGACGTGCCCGACCGAGCTGACGACGACCACGCGCGCCCCGCGGGCTGCCGACAGGGCGCCGTGCAGGCCGGTGGCGAGGGCGAAGTGGCCGAGGTGATTGGTGGCGAACTGGAGCTCCCAGCCCTCCTTCGTCCGCTGGAGCGGCGGGGCCATCACTCCTGCGTTGAGGACCAGGACGTGCAGGGGCCCGCGCCAGGCTTCCGCGAAGGCCCGCACCGAGGCCGGATCGGCGAGGTCGAGCGTCGCGGCGTGGACCGTCCCCGAGCCGTCGGCCAAAGCGATCTCCTCCGCCGCCCGCGCGCCCGCGACCAGGTCACGGACGCCGATGGTGACCTCGGCGCCGGCGGCGGCCAGGGCGCGTGCGGTTTCGCGTCCGATCCCGGAGGCTCCCCCGGTGACGACGGCACGCAGGCCGGTGAGATCGATGCCGGCGAGTACCTCGGCGGCGGTCGTCTCCGCACCGAACGGGGTGGTGACGAGCTGATCGGTCATGACTTTCTCCATGCGGGCGAGGGAAGCGGCCGGCGCGTGCGCGGCCGGTGGTACGGAGCCACGAGGCCGCCGTACCCTGATATCCGGAACTGGTTCCGGTTCGCTCTCGACACTAAGCGGAACCAGTTCCGCTTGCAAGCGAAGCCGAGAAGGGGAGTCGGAATTGACGGGCAACGAGGGGGACGCGGCACGGCCGGGCAGGCCCCTGCGCGCCGACGCGCGACGCAACGAGGACCGGCTGCTGGAGGCGGCCGCGGCCGCCTTCGCGCGCGAGGGAGCGGGCGCCTCGGTCAAGGACATCGCCCGCCTGGCCGGAGTCGGCGTCGGCACGCTCTACCGCCGCTTTCCCTCCAAGGAACTGCTGATCGAGGCCGTCTACCGGCACGAGGTGCAGCGCCTGTGCGAGGCGGCACCGGAACTGGCGGCCACCCGGCCGCCTGCGGACGCGCTGCGGACCTGGATGGAGCGCTTCATCGACTTCATGTCCGCCAAGCAGGGCATGGCCGACGCACTGCGCGTGGTGCTGACCGACGACAACGAGAAGCTGCAGACCCGCGCCCTTCTCGCCGAGGCGGTCGACCACCTGCTCACCCCGGCCAGGGAACAGTCGGTGGTGCGGCCGGAGGTCGACGCCCGGGACGTCCTCATGGCCCTCGGCGGGATCACTCTCATCGCCGCCGGCGAGGAGCAGCGCGACCTGGCGACCCGGCTCGTCGGGCTGCTCCTGCACGGCGTCGTGAAGAGCTGACCAAGAGAGCGGCCACCGGGCGGGCCGCAGGCCCGGGGCCACCCTCGGCACCGGCGCCTCACATTCCGAGGGGCTGTGTCGTCGGTCTGCCGGAGGCCGTCCTCGGGGCGGACCTCACCCGGGCACCCACGTGTGGGTCCCGCCCGCGGCCACCGATGGAACCAGCGAAGGAAGACCCGTACATGGAACCCGTGAACGTCGCAGTCATCTACTACAGCTCGACCGGCAGCGTGCACGCGCTGGCGCAGGCCGCGGCCGAGGGCGCCGCGAAGGCCGGCGCCCGGGTGAGGCTGCGCAGGGTCGCCGAGACCGCCCCGCCGGAGGCGATCGCCGCCAACCCGGACTGGGGCCGGCACGCGCAGGACTCGGCAGACATCGCCGAGGCCGGGCACGACGACCTGATCTGGGCCGACGCCGTCCTGTTCGGCACTCCCGCCCGCTTCGGCAACCCCTCGAGTCAGCTCAGGGCGTTCATCGACACCACCGGCCCCCTGTGGTTCACCGGCAAGCTCACGGACAAGGTGTACTCGGCCTTCACCGCGAGCAACACGGCCCACGGCGGACAGGAGTCGACCCTTCTGGCGCTGGCGAACACCTTCTGCCACTGGGGCGGCATCATCGTGCCTCCCGGCTACACCGATCCCATTCAGTTCCAGTCGGGCAACCCGTACGGCACCTCCCACGTGGCGGCCGACGGCCTGCCCGGCGACGTGGCTCTGCATGCGGCCCGGCACCAGGCCCGGCGCGCCGTCGACACGGCTGCGCTCCTCAAGGCGGGCCGCGCGGCCTAGGGACCGCGCTCCCCGGCCGCCCCGGGGGCGGGTTCGCAAAATCGCCCCCTCAGGCCGGGCTGAGCGGATGGGGCGCCGTGGCGGAGCGGGGCGGCCAGGCCTGCGGGGAGAGGATGCCGAGGACGTAGGCGCGGGCGACCAGCGCCGGACGGGTCGCGGCGCCGAGCAACTCGCGCAGCCTGCTGAGGTGGTAGTCCACGGTCTGCCGTGACAGGTGGAGCGCGCCCGCGATGTCGGCGTTGCTCCGCCCGGCGGCCAACAGCGCGAGTATCCGCACCTGGGCGGCCGTGAGCGACGCGTGTTCCTCGTACCGCAGCCCGAGATGCGTGACGACGGCCCACACGCCGGGCGCGCGTTCGGCGGCGCGGCGGACCGTGGTGAGGTGCACGCGGGCTCTGCGCAGGAAGCCGTCTCCGTCGACGAGGACGGCGCAGACGCGCGCGCTGCGCCGTCGGCCGTCGACCAGGTCACCCCAGATGCGGTGCAGCGCGGCCCGCTCCGGGGTGTCCGCCAGCAGACGGTCTGCGGACCGACCGATCAGTTCGGAGAGGCGAACGCCCAGTAACTCGGCCATGGCGGCGCTCGCTTCGCCCACCCGCCCGTCGGCGGACATCCGGACGCACGCCAGTCCGCTGTGGTCCCGCAGCGCCCGCAGGTCCTCCTCCGCCCGTCGCCGTTGTTCCAGGGTCTGGGTGTAGTCGGTGATGTCGACGTAGATCCCCGCCACGCAGCGGCGTTCACCCCAGCGGACGGGGAAGCGGTAGCCCGCGGCCTGCCCGGAGGAGCCGTCGGGCCGCCGGTAGGTCAGGGTGTGCCGTACGGGCTTGCCGCCGGTCAGGACGTCCTGGTCGAGGCCGAAGAAGCGGGCGGCGTCGTCGGGTTGGTCGACGTCGGCGAGGTGACGGCCGATCATGGAGTCGCGCGTGGTGCCGTACAGGTGGGCGTAGGCGTGATTGACCCACAGGTAACGGCCCGTGGCGTCGCGAACGAAGGCCGCGGCGGGCGTGAGGTCGGCGAACGAGGCGTACGGGTCCGGCTCGTCGGACCGGCCGCCCACTTCGACGGCCACTCCCCTGCTGACGCGCCGACGCGCGCCGCCCCGGCAGTCGGGCCAGTTCACGTCGAAGGTCCGGCCTTCGAAGCATGCCTGGTACGGGCCGTCGCCCGATGGTCGGGCCGGGTCGCCGAGTTCCGCCGAGAGGGCCTCCAGGAAACGGTGCGCGGTGCGCTCGTCGTCGAACGCGCCGCCACCGCTGTCGACCACTCTCAGTCCACCGTCGGCCTCCCACCAGGACACCGGCAGGGGCGCGAGAAGCGACTTGAAATCGGCCTCGTCCACGGCCCAACTCCTTCAACGTTCGATCACATTACTTTGAGTGACACCACATGCGTATCCCGTGTGCATGCCAAGCATGCCGGGCGGGCGCGGACGGCTCGCCGCCGCACCCCTCCACCCGGAACGAGCACTAACGCATCACGGAACCTTCACACACCGCCAACCACCGTCACGAGTACGGCATTTGCCTGAGGGGTTCACGCTCTCCGCGGCCCGGGACACGCACACGGGCTGCTTCGCTTGAAGGAGCGCACACGGACCGCGGGACAGCGGTCGTCGTAGCGGCGCGGGTGCACCCAAGGCCGCCGTGCCGGCGGACGGCACGCCCCGCGCCGGTTCCCCGGAAGCAGAGGAGTTGGGTATTCGTGAGCAAGGTGCTGTACGTGCACGCCAAGGGCGGCCCTCCGGTGGGCTACGCCCTGACGCGGGTGGCCGCGCGGTCCACGGTGCACCTGCTGGCACTCAGCGAACTGCCCGTCACCGTCGCGGCTGACGCCGGGTGCATGTGTGCCTCGGTCGTCACCCGCGCGGACGCCGACCGGGGCGACCTGGTGGACCTCATCGCGGACCGTGCCCGCGAGGTGGGCGCGGACGCCGTCGTCACCTTCTCCGAGTACGCGGTGGTCGCGGTCGCCGAGGCGGCTCGGCGACTCGGCCTCAAGGGCGCCGGCGCCGCCGCGGAACTCGCCCGGGACAAGCGCCTGATGCGTGCCGCCTGGGAGCGCCACGGCGTGCCGCAGCCCCGCTTCCGCGCCGTTCGCAGCGCCGCCGAACTCGACGCTGCCGCCCACGAGTTGTCGTATCCGCTGCTCCTCAAGGCGGCCTGGAGCGCCGGCTCGACCGCGCACCAGATCATCACGTCGCCCGCCGGTGTCCGGGAGGCGTGGCAGCGATCGCGCGCGGTCATGGCGCAGTCGGCGACGCTCGGGTTCGCGGAGCTCCATGTTGCCGGTGCCGGCGAGGACTTCATCGTCGAGGAGATCGTCACCGGGTGTGCCGAGGAGTGGTTCGACGGCACCGGATGGGGCGACTACGTCAGCGTCGAGGGCGTCGTCGTCGACGGTGTCTTCCGGCCGGTCTGTCTGAGCGGCCGGATGCCGACGGTCGCGCCGTTCACCGAGCGCGCCGGCATCACCCCGGCCGCTCTCGGCGCCGAGGCCCAGGAGCGCGTCGTCGCCCTCGCCCGCAGCGCCGTGGAGGCCCTGGGCCTGGAGAACTGCGGCACCCACACCGAGATCAAGCTGGGGGCGGACGGCCGCATGTGGGTCATCGAGACGGCCGCACGCTTCGGCGGAGCGATGACCGTGCCGCAGATCGAGGAGGTCTTCGGGCTCGACCTGGTCGGCATGTTCACCGACCAACTGCTCGACGGGGCACCCGCCTGGCCCGCGCGGGCGCTGGCGCCCGCGGACGCCGAGGGCGCCGCCGGATCCCTGGTGGTGCTCGCGGTCGACGGCGCCGGCGAGCCCTGGCGCCGACGGCGCGTGTGGGACGCGGCGGCGGTCGTCCGTTCCGCGCCGCTGGGCGCCGGCAGCACGCTGTCCGTCGTCGCCGAGAGCTCCCTGCCGGACGGCACCACCGTGCCCGTCTACGACCCCGCCGCCGGGGCCAACACCATGGCCGGACTGTGTCTGTTGTCGGCCGAGGTCCCGCAGGCCGTCGTCCGGGACTTCACCGCCCTCGTGGACGCGCTGCCGCACATCCTGCCCGCCGACGCCACCGAGGGGGCCACGGCATGACCCCCGCACTGGACGACGCCGAGATGCCCGGGGCGTCAGGAGACCGCACGGTGGTCGGCGCCAACCTGTCGCTGCCGCTGTTCCGGGCCCTGTCCGGGACGCTGGCCGGACACCCGTACCTGAAGGTGGTGGTGGACCGTACCGAGCACACCTGGCATCTGCTCGACACCCGGATGCACCCCTTCCACGTCAACTACATAGCGACCCGGATCCTCGGTCTGACGCTCGACGAACTCGACGCGGAACTCGACGCGTTCAACACCTCCGTCTACATGGACCCGGAGCGCCGCTTCCTCCTCGGCGTGCTGTCGCTGCACACCGACGAACGGGCCGAGGACCCCGAACGCCCCTTCCTGGTTCTGGAGACGACCGAGGCGGACACCATGCACGGTGCGCTGCTGGAGGAGTTCTACCGCTATGTCCGCGGCCGGGTCGACGGACGGCTGCCGCTGCTGCTGAAGCCCGCCAACCACGGCCAGGAACACGAACTGGCGTCGGTGAGCGAGGCCGTCGTGCCGCGCATCCTCAGCCACGAACTGTTCGGCCATCGCACGCGCACCTGCCTCAACCAGGGCGAGGCCGAGGGCCGGCTGCGCTACTTCCGCACCACGAAGGAGTACGAGGCCGCCGCCGCGGAGCTCGGCTGGTCCGACATCGTCGCCATGGCGTGTCTGCCCGACGACGTGCCCCGCGTCGCCGGGTTCATCAACACGGCGCCCATCACCCCGCTGTCGCACACCAATGTCCTGGCCTCGGGCTGGCGCATCCCGAACGCCATCGTCCGCGACCTCGACACCCTTGTGGAGCAGGACGGCCTGGACGACGCGTGGGTGCGCTACCGCGTCGCCGAGGACACGATCACCCTGGAGCGGCTGGCCGGCGCACCGGTCCTGCACAAGCCCGCCTGGCACCAGCAGCGCATCCGCGTGGAGACTCCCCTGCTGGAGGAGGCGCCGGTGCTGGCGCTGCACCGGCTGCGCCGGGCCGACCGGGACAGCTACGGCACCAAGGCCGCCAACCTGGGGGAACTGCACCACGTACTGGACAGCCGAACCGCCGACCTGACCACCTTCTACGCGCGCCCGCGTCCGCCGCGTGCCGACCTGCTGACGCATCTGGCCACCCGTCTCGGGGAGCCGTGGGCGAGTCCGGAACGCCTGCGCGCCGCGGCGGTGGAACGCGTGGCGGACACGGTGCGGGCGCCGGAGGGTGTCGCTCTGCCGTTCCGCCTGCACCACCTGTTCCTCACCTCGTCACCCGCCCTTCAACAGGGCATCGGCAAGCTGAAGATGGCCCTGGAGCTCGAGGCGTTCGACGTCGTCGACCCGCTGTGCCTGCACCTCCAGCATCTGGTGCGCGGCACTCCGATGCCCGACGAGGTGGCACGGGCGGTCACCGGCGCCGTTCCGGGCCTGCTCGCCGACGGCCGTCGGCTCGTGGTCCGTTCGTCCTCCAACGCGGAGGACCTGCCGGGCTTCTCCGCCGCCGGCATCTACGACTCGGTGACCACCGTGCGCGGCACGGACCAGCTCATGGACGCCGTCCGCCAGGTGTGGGCCTCCCTGCTGTCGCCCCGCAGTGTGCGCCTGCGCCACCAGGTGGGCATCTCGCTGGACGACACCTACATGGGCGTGATCATCCAGGAGTACCTGCCGGCCGACCTCGGAGGCGTCCTGGTGACCTGCAACCCGACCCGTCGCGAGGACTTCCGTAACGTGTACCTCAACTGCGCGCCCGGATCGCCGGAACGGGTGGTCGACGGCACCGTCCTGCCGCAGCAGTACCTCTACAACACCGTCGAGGGCGGCGGACGCACGGTCGACATCGGTTCCGCGGGCATGGACCTCCCGCCGACCACCCGGGCAGCGCTGGCCGAACTCGCCCTGGCAGGAAGGCTGTTGCAGTCCCACTTCAGCCAGGAGGACCCGGACGACGCGCTGGACGTCGAGTGGCTGATGACCGCCGACGGAACGTTCCGGCTGGTCCAGATCCGCCCCTACTCCCGGTGAGGCGCCTCATGCCGAAACCGTGGGCACGTCCCCGGGCGCCCGCCCTGCCCGCCGCCGCCCGCCGCATCATCCGTCTGAACAACGGGTTCCAGCTGCTGTTCAACCTGCTGTGGTGGATGCCCGTGTTCTACGCCTACCAGCGGGACGCCGGCCTCTCCGAGGACCAGATCTTCGGCATCCAGAGCATCTACTATGTCGCGTTCTGCCTCTTCGAGATCCCGACCGGGGCCGTGGCCGACCGCATCGGCGCCCGCAACTGTCTGCGCGCGGGCGCGGTGGTGATGACGGCGGCGAACCTGACTCCGGTGCTGGCCCCGTCGTACGCGGGGTTCCTCGTGCACTTCCTCGCCATCGCGGCGGGACGCTCGCTCACCTCGGGCGCGGCGAGCGCCTACCTGTACGACGGACTGCGCGCCGAGGGGGCGGACGCCCACTACCTCAAGGCGGAGGGCACGGCTCGTGCACTCGGACTCGCCGCCAAGGTGCTGTGCTGGCCGCTCGTCGGGCCGCTGATGCTGCTGCTTCCGCAGGCTCCCTACGTGCTCAGCGCGGCGAGCGCCGCCGGGTCTCTCGGCTGCGCCCTGGCCCTGCCGCGTCTCGCCCCGCACGGCGAGGACTCCGTACCGGTCGTGCGCGAGCGGCGACGCGGGGGCTTCCTGCACGACACGCGTGCCGCCCTGGGCGTGCTGCGGGCCTCACCCTGGCTGGTCCTGCTGATGGTGCAGGGCGTGGCGGTCTTCACCCTGTCGCGCATCTGCCAGGTCAATCTGTTCCAGCCGGTGCTGCTCGAGCACGGCATCGGGGAGAGCACGCACGGCAGTGTGCTCGCGGCGATGACGGTCGCCGAGGCGGTCGCCTCGGCCCGCCCGCAGTGGCTGAGCCGCAGGCTGTCACCGGTGTCGTGGGTGTCGCTGCTGAGCGTGGTGCTCGCCGCGGTCCTCGCGGGCCTCGCCCTGGGCGGTCCCTGGAGCGTTGTCGCCCTGCTGTGCGCGTTCGCCGCCGTCACCGGGTTCGTCTATCCGGTGCAGCGCAAGCTCATCAACGACGCCATCCCGGCGGGTGCGCCGCGGGCCACGCTGCTGTCGGTGGAGAGCATCGTGGACCGCGGGGTGTGCGCGCTGGCCGCGGTCGCGGCGGGCGCGTACCTGGCGGCGGGCCGTCTGGACGCACTGTTGTGGCACAGCACCGTGATCACGTGCGTGCTGATGCCGGTGCTCCACCTGGCGCTGGGCCGTCTGCGTCGCAAGTCCGCGCGCGCCGGGGGCGGTACGGGCGACGCGGCCCCCCGCCCCCCGGACGAGCCGGTTCCGTTGCCCGTCGACGAGGGCGCGGCGCCTCGCGCGTGAGGCGACGGCCACCGGTGCCCGATCCCGGTGGCCACCCGCGCGCTCCGTGGTGGTGCTCGTCCCGTGTGGGTGCGTGTCGTCACCCCGGCGTCCGGCGCCGGCCCGCTGCGCCGACTGCCGTCGCGCCGGGCAGCGCCCGCACCCCGCGCTCCGCGGCCGGGAGGGCGGCTGCCGCCTGCCCATGGGCCGTCCGCCGTTCCCACTCGGCCTGTCGGGGGTGCCTGCTCTGCCAGTAGGGGTTGTCGTGCGAGAGCTTGCTGGAGACCCGGCCGTACATGCCGAACGTCGCGATGATCAGGCCCATCACGAAGCTGAAGATCACGTTGGTCATGCCGAAGCCGAGGACGTTGGCGGGCTTGTCCAGCACGAAGATGTGGGCGAAGCCGCTCAGGACGAACAGCGCGCCCACCACCATGTTGAGGGTGGAGGCGAAGTTGCCGCCGACCACGGCTCCTGCGAGCAGTGCCACACCCACCACCGTGGAGATGAGACTGAGTGCGACGTTGGTGGTCATGCCCGCGATCGTTTGACCCGCCGTGGCGAAGGGGCTCAGGGCGTCGGCGAAGCCGAGGCCCGCGAAGGTGAGCAGGACCAGTCCGCAGAAGCCGGCACCGTACCGGTAGACGGTCGCCAGGTGGTGGTCGACAGGGAGCTCATCTTGTAGCTTCATGCCCACGATTCGCCCGGTATCGAGGAAATGGATGCGTTTTCGCACCATGTGTGGAGTGTGCGCGGCTCGATGGGCTAGCCGGGGCTCCGCCGCAGCAGGACGAGCTCTCGGTTCATCTCGGCGAGGAACCGGACGACCACCGCCAGCTCCTCGGAGGTGAAGCGGTCACGCGCCGCCCCCGTGCTGCGGGCCAAGGGCTGGAAGTAGTCCCTGGCGATCCGCCTGGCCGCCTCCGCGTAGTGCAGGTGGACCACGCGACGGTCGTCGACCGCGCGGACCCGGCGGATGTGACCCGCCCTCTCCAGCCGGTCGATGCAGGCGGTCACCGCTCCGGAGGTCAGGTTGAGCCGCTCGCGCAGCCTGCCGGGCGTGATGGGCCCCTCGTCGGCGTCGGCATCCAGGATCACGATCAGGGCCTGCACGTCGGTGAGAGGCAGACCCTGCGCCTGAGCGAACTCCTGGGCGATGCGGTTGAACTCGCCGTTCATCCGGCGCAACAGGACGGCGAAGGACTGCAACCCTGTCGGGTCGTCTCCGGGAAGAGAGGGCGATGGCATGCCGGAACCACTCATGCCCTCAGTATAGGATCACTCAATCATTGAGATACTTGATGAGTGACTTACTTCCCGAAGGCTTGAGATGCTGATGAGAACCGCACCGCGTACGGCCCGCTGGCTCGTACCCCTCGCCCTGCTGTTCGTCTGGCTGGCCGTGGGCGGCACGCTCGGCCCCTATGCGGGCAAACTAGGCGAGGTCGCCACCAACGACCAGGCGTCCTTCCTGCCGCAGAGCGCCGAGTCCACCAAGGTCCTCGAGGCCCGTGAGGCCTTCGACCAGTCCGAGACGCTGCCCGCCGTCGTGATCTGGACGGCGGACGGGAGCCGCACGACCGAAGCCCAGCAGACAGCCGCCACCGAGGCCGTCGCCGCGCTCGCCTCGGACACCGGTGTCGCCGGCCGCCCGTCGCCCGCTCTGCTCTCCGACGACGGCAAGGCCCTGCAGGCGGTCGTCCAGCTCGAGCCCGACCTGGGCGACAGACTGCCCGCGGTGCTCGACAAGGTGCGGGCGGCGGCCGGGAGCGTGCCCGGCACCGAGGCGCAGATCGCCGGCCCCGCGGCGAGCCAGGCCGACCTGTCGGACGCGTTCGCCGGAATCGACGGGCTGTTGCTGGGCGTGGCCCTCGGCGCCGTGCTGCTGATCCTGCTGCTCGTCTACCGCAGCGTCCTGCTGCCGTTCGTGATCATCCTCGGGTCCGTGTTCGCCCTGGGACTCGCGTGCGCGGTCGTCTACGCGCTGGCGGACCGGGACGTGGTCCGGGTGGACGGCCAGGTACAGGGCATCCTCTCCATCCTGGTCATCGGCGCAGCCACCGACTACGCGCTGCTGCTGGCGGCCCGCTTCCGCGAGGAGCTCGCCGTACGGGGCGACCGGGCCGCGGCCGCGTTGGCGGCGGTGCGCCGCTCGTTCGGGGCGATCACCGCCAGTGCCGCCACCGTGGCGCTCGGCCTGCTGGCCCTGCTCGCCAGCGACCTCACGAACAACCGCGCCCTCGGGCCGGTCGGCGCCATCGGCATCGTGTGCGCCGTGGTCTGCACCCTCACCTTCCTGCCGGCCGTACTGGCGCTTCTGGGCCGGACCGCCTACTGGCCCTCCAAGCCCGAGGCGTCGGACGCCTCCGTCGAAGGGCACGGGGTGTGGCGCCGTGTCGCCGCGCGGGTGGACGCAAGGCCGCGTCGGACCTGGGTGGTCACGGCGCTCGTCCTCGCCGTCTTCGCGGCCTTCTCCCCCACGCTGACCGCCAAGGGCGTGCCGCTCGACGAGATCTTCGTGAACGACGCGCCCTCCGTCGCCGCCCAGGAGACGCTCGGCCGGCACTTCCCCGGCGGTTCCGGCAACCCGGCCGTCATCATCGCCGACGCCGGCCGTGCCGCCGAGGTGACGGCCGCCGCGAAGGACACCGAGGGCGTGGCGTCGGCCGGGACGGTCTCCGCGTCCGGACGGCCCGGCGCCGGTGACCCGAAGGTCGTCGACGGACGTGTGCGCATCGACGCCACCCTGAAGGCGGCGGCGGACGGCGACGCAGCCAAGGAGACCGTCGAGCGGCTGCGTGCGAAGGTGCACGCGGTGTCCGGGGCCGACGCGCTGGTCGGCGGTTACACCGCCCAGCAGTTGGACACCCAGCAGACCGCCGCCCGCGACCGTACGGTGATCGTGCCCGTCGTCCTCGGCATCATCCTGTTGATCCTCGTCCTGCTCCTGCGCTCACTGCTCGTACCCGTCCTGCTGGTCGCGACCGTCGCGCTCAACTTTCTTGCCACGCTGGGGGTGTCGGCGCTCGTCTTCGAGCATCTCCTCGGGTTCAGCGGCACGGACGCGTCGGTACCGCTGTACGGGTTCGTCTTCCTGGTCGCCCTCGGCGTCGACTACAACATCTTCCTGATGTCACGGGTACGGGAGGAGGCGCTCGTGCACGGCACCCGGCAGGGCGTGCTGCGCGGGCTGACCACGACCGGAGGTGTGATCACCTCGGCCGGTGTGGTGCTCGCCGCCACGTTCGCGGCGCTGATGGTCATCCCCCTGGCCTTCCTCGTGCAGATCGCGTTCATCGTGGCCTTCGGCGTCCTGCTCGACACGCTCGTGGTGCGCTCGCTCCTGGTCCCCGCGCTGATGATCGACATCGGACCCCGGGTGTGGTGGCCCAGCGCCCTGGCCCGCCGTGACGCCGGACCCGTGACCGGGGCGAAGCAGCCGGAGAAGTCCGCTTCCCCTGCCGCCTGAACGGGCGGTTCCGGGCGGGTCGTGCGTCCGCCGTCGGCGCCGCGTGGGAAGTGGTCAGGCGAGTACGGGTGCCGCCGGTTCGGACAGGTCTGCGGCCGGGACCGACGAAGGGACGCCTCATGCACTGGCTTTTCGGCGATCAGCTCGGGCCGCACTTCCTGCGCCCGTCCCAGGACAGCGGTCTCGCCCGCGACACACCCCTGCTGATGATCGAGGCCCGGTCGGTGTTCCGGCGCCGCCGCTTCCACCGGGCCAAGGCGCACCTGCTGCTCTCCGCCATGCGCCACCGGGCGGCGGAACTCGGCGACCGGGTCACGTACGTCCGCGCCGACACCTACCGGGAAGGACTGGAGAAGGCGGCGGGCGGCGACCCGGTGACCGTCCATCACCCGACCTCCTACGCCGCCGTACGGATGGTGCGCTCTTTGCCTCAGGTCACCATGGGGCCCGCGCGCGGGTTCCTGGTGCCCTTGGACGACTTCGCGCGGTGGGCGGACGGGCACGGCGGCCGGCGGCTGCGCCAGGAGGACTTCTACCGGTGGGTGCGGCAGGGGCACGAGCTGCTGATGGACGGCGACGCCCCGGCCGGCGGCCGTTGGAACTACGACCACGACAACCGGGAGCCGCCGCCCCGGAAGACCTCCGCCCTGCCCGTGCCCGCTCCCTACCGGCCGCGCGAGGACGAGATCGACGACGAGGTCCGCCACGACCTCGACCGCTGGGCGGGCGACGGTGACGTGTCCTTCGTCGGACGGGACGGCCCGCGGCTCTTCCCCGCGACCCGTGCCGAGGCCCGGGAGGCACTGCGGCGCTTCGTCGACCGGAGGCTCGGCACGTTCGGCCCGTACGAGGACGCCATGCTGGCCGCCGACCCCGTCATGAGCCACAGCCTGCTGTCCTCCTCCCTCAATCTCGGTCTGCTCGACCCCGGCGAGTGCGTGGACCGCGCCGAAGCGGCATGGAGGGACGGCCGGGCGCCGCTGAACAGCGTCGAGGGCTTCGTCCGGCAGATCGCCGGCTGGCGCGAGTACGTCTGGCAGCTGTACTGGTACTTCGGCGAGGAGTACCGGCACTCCAACGAACTGCGGCACACCGCACCGGTGCCCGGCTGGTGGGACGACCTGGACGCGGACGACGTCCGCGCGCGCTGTCTGCACACGATCCTGGCGCAGGTGCGCGACACGGGATGGACCCACCACATCCCGCGCCTGATGATCCTCGGCAGTTACGCGCTCCAGCACGGCTGGGACCCGGCCGCCGTCACGGACTGGTTCCACCGGAGCTTCGTGGACGGCTACGACTGGGTGATGGTGCCCAATGTCGTCGGTATGTCCCAGTACGCCGACGGCGGCCGCATGACCACCAAGCCGTACACGTCCGGCGGCGCCTACGTGAACCGCATGAGTGACCTGTGCGGGCCCTGCGCCTACCGCCCCGGGGACCGTACCGGCGCACACGCCTGCCCCTACACCGCGGGCTACTGGAACTTCCTCGACCGGCACCGCTCCAGACTCGAGCACAACCACCGCACCGCCCAGGCGGTCAGGGGCCTCGACCGCCTGCCCGACCTCGACGAGGTCCGCCGCCAGGAGCACGCCCGCGGGGACTCACCGCCGTAGGCGGGCCGCGGCGTTCGACGGGGCGCCGTCCCGTACTGAGTTGGAGCGGTTCTTCTTCCTGGACGACGCGGACCGGGAACTGCTTGAAGTGACAGGCCCTGCCTCGCACGGCCGGACGGAATGCCCCCGGGTACGGCCCGGAGGAAGTTTGCTGCCCGAGGGCAGCAGGCAGTGTCATCCCTCCAGCATCGCCGACCGGGCGGCCGCCGACCGCGTCGGTTGACGCCGTCCGTCAACCGACGTGACCGGCGCGACGGCCGAACACACCGTCGACGCCATGACAACCACCGAGCTCCGGCCGCGCGCCCCTGCGGCCGCCACCGTCTTTCAGGCGACGGCAGTACGGCAACGTACGGGGGATCTCGCCCACCGGGCCGTGCGAGGACACGCCCTCGAACGGCCCGGCGCATGCCCCTGCGTGGCTCAGCGGCTCGCCCGCTGGGCGGTCACGATCGTGTCCATCGTCTGTTCCGCCCCCACGAGCCGCTGCACACGCTCGGAGAAGCCCGGGAACTGTGATGCGATCTTGGTCAGGAACTTCAGCTCGACCGGGGCGACGTTGATCTCGGCGACGTCGCGCTCGATCGCCCGCATCACGCCCTTGACGACCCGCTCCGGGGAGACGGTACGGGCGCCCCCCGGCGCCGACGCGCCCGTCTTCGCGAACATGCCCAGGTCGCGCACGAAGCCCGGCTGGACGATCGAGACACCCACGCCGGTGCCGTGCAGGTCCTGGCGGAAGGACAGCGAGAAGCCCCGCAGACCGAACTTCGTCGCCGTGTACATCGACGAGGACTTGGTGGCCGCCACCCCCGACAGCGAGCCGACGAAGCAGATGTGGCCGCGGCCGCCGGCGACCATGGCGGGAGCGAGCAACCGCGCGAGCACGGCAGGGGTGCGCAGGTTCACCGCGATCGCCCGGTCGATCTGTGCGGGCGTGTAGTCGAGCACGTCGCCGCTGGAGGGCAGCGCCGCGTTGGCGATGAGGATGTCCGTGCCGGCGGCCTCCGCCGCGAGGCGCTGCACGTCGTCGGCGTCGGCGAGGTCGGCCAGGATCGTTCGGGCGCCGTAGCGGTCCGCGAGGGGTTCCAGTGCCTCGCGACGCCGTCCGGTGAGAACGAGGTCCGCCCCACGGCGGGACAGTTCGGCGACGAGCGCCCCGCCGATGCCTCCGGTGCCACCAGTAAGCAGAACAGTTGCCCCAGCAATGCGCACGACTATCCTCCGGTCTTGTTCGTTCGAACGAACAATAGAGACGGTGGGTGGCCGTGTCCACCGCCGTCCTCCGGGAACCGGCCCTGCCGGGCCGGTCGTCGAGGCCGTCCCGGCCGTCGGCGACACGGCTGCGTCGCCCCGGGAACGCAGCCCGGTGGGCGGGTCCGGCAGCGTACGGCGACCCGCGCCCGGCCCCGCACGGCACACCGCGCCGGCCACCGTCGGCGCGGATGGAACAATGAGTGGCATGCCGAACGCCGCCCTCGCCGCCCCGACGCGTCAGCGCATCATCACCGCCGTCCTGAAGATCATCGGCGCGGACGGCCTCTCGGCGCTCACCAACCGGCGCATCGCCAGGGAAGCGGGTGTCTCGCTCGGTTCGGTCACCTACCACTTCGAGACCCAGCACGAACTGCTGAGGGAAAGCCTGCTGCACTTCGTGCGCGAAGAGGCCCGGCACTTCACCGAGCTGGCCGACCAGTGCCAGACCGACGGCATCGACATCGAGGAAGCGGCGCATCTCGCCAGCCAGGTGGCGTGCAGCGCGGCACTCGACAGTGCCCATCTCGCGCCCTTCGAGCTCTACCTGCACGCCGGACGCGACGAGCGGCTGCGGGAGGCGGCGGCGGAGGCGTTCCGCGCGTACGACCGGCTCGCGACCCGGATCCTGACCGCCCTGGACGTCCCGGACGCCGAACGCCTGGCGTCCACGACGGTCGCGCTCGTGATGGGTCTGCAACTGCGACGCCTGGCGACGGGCAGCCCGGCGGACGACCTGGTCGACGCCCTCCTGCTGCTCGCGCGCGGGGCTGCCGCTCGCCCGGCCGAGCAGGCCGGTGACCGGACCTGAGCGCCGTACCGCCGCAGTCCGGCGGGTCGTGCGCACGCCACGGACACCGAGCGCCGGAAACCGGCAGGGCTATAGCCTTCCCGAATGAGTGACCAGCTGTTGGCCGAGGCACACCGGTTCCTGGACTGGGCGCGGGAGCAGGGCGCCGATCTGGACGGCACCGACGGGAGCGTCTGGTTCGTCCAAGGGGTGCTCGAATCGATGGCCGAGGAGGCGGACGAGGAACCGTCGCTGCGGGTGGTCAAGTGCCTGGCCTACTCCGTGTACTTGGCGGAAGTGCTCGCGGACACGTGTCGCGGTGTGCGCAGTGTCGTCGACGGCGAGGGCATGAACCTGCGCGCGGTGCTCGCCGTACGGGAGGACGGGGTGGCGCAGTTCCCCTTGTCGTGGGTGCAGGGCTGTATCGACGACCCGCGTGACAACATCGGTTTCAAGTTCGCCGGGGCTCTCAGGGACTTCGGCGAGGACGAGCGCGCATCGGACATGTACGCGCAGGTGACGGAGTACGCGGAGTTCAAAGGCCTTTGAGGGCGCGGCCCGCCTCAGCGTCAATGTCAGTGCCCCTTGGCACGATGGCTGTCATGAGTCACAAGCATCGCGTACTCCACCGCGGACAAGGCCGACGTCCTGGCCCACCTGGGCAGCAAGGGCGATCTGACGGCGGACCAGGGCCGCCGGCTCGACGGGACGCGCACCGCGGGCGCCTACCGCGCCGTCCTCGACCGTCTCGACCCGGCTTCCGGTACGACGTCCAAGAGCTCATCGAGAAGCTCGAGTTCGAGCACGAGGAGTGGGAGTACGCCACCAAGAACATCGACTGGTACACCCAGGACACGCTCTTCTTCAAGCTCACCTGACCGTCCACGACCACGAGGGACCTTCGAGCCGCGGCTCTGCCCGCCCCATACTTCTACAGCACTGTAGATTGTGACGTGGGGGCGGCAGACGTACCGGCCTCGTCCGCCACCGGGAGAGAGTAGATCTGATGTTCGGCTTGAGTGAACTGGCCCTGATCCTCATCGTCGTCATCGTGGTCCTCGGCATCAAGAAGCTGCCCGCGCTGACGCGTTCGGCGGGGAAGGCGGCCCGGATCTTCAAGAGCGAGTCCAAGGCGCTGAAGGCGCAGGACTCCCCCGAAGCGTCGCCGGTTTCGGGGCGGGTCGTCCGGGGCACGGTCGTCGAGCCCGACGATCCGTCCGCGCGCACCCGGAATCGGTCTCGCTGATCAGGCCCAGCCGCTCGGACTCCTCGACCGATGGGTGAGCGTTCCCGGTTGTGGACCGGCACCGCCTCGCGGCGCGGGTGACCCGGCACAGCCGCACCAGAGCCTCGCTGATTCCGGTTGAGCAGGGCGATCAGCGGGCGTACCGCCTTCACCAGCGTCCGGAAGACGGGGCGAGGAGCGTCGCGGGGTGCTCCGGGTGGGCAATGGCCCAGGACTTGGGGGCCATCCGCCGAGCATCATGTGCAGGAACACCACGCCGGCCATGGCGACGGCGAACGCGACCCCGCCGCTGAGGGCGCTGGGCAGACCCAGGTCGTGGAGCAGGCGGTCCAGTTCGTGGGAGATCGCGGGCCTGGACACCGCGCCCAGCCCCAGGGTGCAGATGGCGGTGCCGAGTTGGGCGCCGGACGATCGTGGCCCGACGCACGTTCCCGGTCGCTCTCCCCGTGCCCCTTACCCCGACACGGAACCCGCCGCCCGCATGCGATGGGGTGACCATGCGGACGGCGGAGGTGCGTGACCGTCGTCGTGCAGGGCGACGGTACGGGGCGGGACTGCCCTCAGACGTTGACGCCGAAGTCGGAGGCGATCCCGGACAGGCCGGAAGCGTAGCCCTGGCCGACGGCGCGGAACTTCCACTCGGCGCCGTGCCGGTAGAGCTCGCCGAAGACCATCGCGGTCTCGGTCGAGGCGTCCTCGGACAGGTCGTAGCGGGCGATCTCCTGGCCGCCGGCCTGGTTGACGATCCGTATGAACGCGTTGCGGACCTGACCGAAGCTCTGGCCGCGGTTCTCGGCGTCGTGGATCGAGACGGGGAAGACGATCTTGTCGACCTCGGCCGGCACGCCGACGAGGTTCACCTTGATCGACTCGTCGTCGCCCTCGCCCTCACCGGTGAGGTTGTCGCCGGTGTGCTCGACCGAGCCGTCCGGGCTCTTGAGGTTGTTGTAGAAGACGAAGTGCTGGTCGGAGAGGACCTTCCCGGAGGCGTCCAGCAGCAGGGCCGAGGCGTCGAGGTCGTAGTCGGTGCCCGTGGTCGTACGCACGTCCCAGCCGAGTCCGACGAGGACGGCGCTCAGGCCGGGTGCCTCCTTGCTGAGTGAGACGTTGCCGCCCTTGGACAGGGAAACTCCCATTGCTGCTCTCCTCCGTTGAACCGCCGTCCGCCGCGCGCGGCGGACGGCGGGGCTGGTCGTCCGGGGTCCGAATCTACAACAATGTAGAAGTTGCTGGGAGGGTGAATCCCTCTATCTCACTACGATGGAGCGGCTGTTGAGCCGTTCACGAGGAAGAGCGCGGTTCACGGCTGGACAGGGAGGCAGAGTGGGGACGCAGGACTGGAGCGGCGACCCGGGACCGGACGCGCCCGCTCGTCGGCGCGGCCAGGGCGAACTGGAAGCGCAGGTGCTGGCCGCTCTGCGCCGGTCGCCGGAGCCCGTGACGGCCGGCTGGGTGCGGGAGCGCCTCGGCGGTGTCCTCGCCTACACCACCGTCGTCACGATCCTGACGCGGCTCCGGGCGAAGGGCCTGGTCACCCGGAAGCGTGCGGGCCGGTCCTTCGCGTGGAGCGCGGCCACGGACGAGGCGGGCCTCGCCGCTCACCGCATGCGCCGCGTCCTGGACCGTGAGGCCGACCGCGAGGCGGTCCTGGCGAGCTTCGTCTGCGGCCTGCCCCAGCAGGACGGGGAACTGCTGCGCAGGCTGCTCCAGGAGACCGGCGGCCACGCCCCCGAGCGCGCCGAGGGCCGGGAGAACTGACCCGTGGGCGTGTTCGTCTTCCTCCCCCCTCGTGCTGCCCCTGACCGCTGGCCCATCGCGCGCCCGGCCGAACACCGCCTGCACCCGCGCCTGGCGACCTGCCTGCTGTCCGCCGTCGCCGCGGTCCTGAGCCTGTGCAGCAGCCTGCGCCTCGGCCTGCCGGCGATCGTCGGAACCGCACAACTGCCGGGCAACCCGCTGCCGGACGCCTGGGCCGATCCGGAAGTGCGGGCGGCCGTGCCGCACCTCAAGGCGGCGACCCCGCTCCAAGGCCGCGCCCGACGGAACAGAGGTCGACCTCGTGCGGCGGCAGGCCGAGGGTGAAGCACACCTCCCGCACGACGGCCTGCTCGGTCTTGTCGAATGCGCCGTCGGCACCGCCGATGACGATGCCGATCCGGATGACGGCACGCGCCTCGGTGGGCTTCTTCTTCGCTCGGTGGGCTTCTTCTTCGCCTCGGCGATCTCCTGCGGCACGCCGACCTGATCCAGCCGTCGACCTCGGCGTTCCAGTCCCGGCCGTGCACGTCCTGGTGGCCGACGGTGGAGCGGGTCACCGGTCGGGGTCGTCCACGCGTGCTGCCGGGCCCCGGACGCGGGCTCCCGCACCGGCCTGGTGGCAACTCCCCTTGACGAAAAGCCGGTTGCCAAGCCGTTGCCGGTCGTGGACGATCTCGGACCGTGACGATCAACGGCGCCCGGGACGGCTGCGAACGCGATCGGGACCGCTCCGCCACTCGCCCGCTCGCCCTGGTCACCGGGGTGGGACGGACGGTCGGCATCGGCGCGGGCATCGCACACCGGCTGGCGGCCTCCGGCTGGGACGTGGCCTTCACCTACTGGACCCCCTACGACGAGCGCATGACGTGGGGCAGCGAGCCCGGAGCGGCCGGGGCGATCACCGACACGCTCATCGAAAACGGCGCGGCCACCACGGCGGTCGAGGCGGACCTCGCCGACCCGGACACTCCGGCCCGTGTCTTCGACGAGGTCGAACGCGCTCTGGGCGGCGTCACCGCCCTGGTGATGTGTCACTGCGAATCGGTCGACTCCGGTCTGCTGGACACGACCGTCGAAAGCTTCGACCGGCACTTCGCGGTCAACGCCCGCGCCGCCTGGCTGCTGATCCGCGAGTACGGCCGACGGTTCACCGCGGCCCCGGGCAGCGGACGGATCATCAGCCTCACCAGCGACCACACCGCGGGCAATCTCCCCTACGGCGCGAGCAAGGGCGCCCTGGACCGCATCACGCTGGCCGCCGCGCACGAGTTCGCCCACCTCGGCGTCACCGCCAATGTCATCAACCCCGGACCGGTCGACACCGGTTGGATGGGCGACGACATCCGCAAGGACGTGCTCGACCACACACCCCTCAACCGCCTCGGCACACCGCGCGACACCGCGCACCTCGTGGACTTCCTCTGCTCACCGCAGGGGCAATGGATCAACGGCCAGCTGCTGATGAGCAACGGCGGACTCGCCTAGGGGCGGTCGTTCGGGGCAGCGCGCACCTGGCCTGGTCCGAACGGCACCCCCTGACTCCGCACCGCCCGGGCCACCGTCAGAGTCCCCCGGCCGTCATCACCACCAGGACGACGACGAGAAGGACCACGTAGGCGGCGGAGTGGACGCGGTCCGGAACACGGCCGGCGACCCGCCTCGCGAGCGCGATGGCGGGCAGCGAGCCGAGGAGCAGAGCGGCGCCCGCGGCGAGGTCGACATAACCGATCCTGCCGGTACCGGCAGGTCCGCTGGAGGCGAGGGCGTAGACGACTGTCCCGGCCAGGGCGACGGGCACGCTGAGGGGGTTGGCCATGGCGGTCGCCTCGGCCATGGGCAGGCCCCTGCGGCGCAGCAGAGGGACGGTCATGACGCTGCCGCCCACGCCCAGGCCGGCGGCGACCATGCCGATGCCTACGCCGCCGAAGGTGGTCGTCCCCCTGCCCAGGGGCTCGGGGCACGGCCGGCGCTGCACGGACAGGAACCCCTTGCGTACCAGGCTGTCGAGGACGGTCACCAGGAGATAGGCGGCGAAGAGCAGACGCAGCGCCGTGCCGCCGATCAGGGTCGCCAAAAAGGATCCGGCGACGGCGCCGGTCGCGATGAACGCCGCCAGCGGCCAGACGTACGCGCGGCGCACTCGGCCCTGACGGCACTGGGCCAGAGTCGCCACAGCGGTGTTCACGACCATCACGGCGGCCGAGGTGGCCACCGCGACGTGCATGGCGTCCTTCCCCGAAGGCGCCGTGACGGTCACGAAGCCGTAGACGACGGGGACCGTGACGAAGCCACCGCCGAAACCGAAGAGCACCGTCGTGATGCCGGTCAGGCACCCGAGGAACAGGAGAGCGAAGAGCGAAGTGAGCACGCGCAGGACGCTAGTGATCACCACCTGTGGCGGGCAATCGATGAATCGCCCACTTCCTATGCGCAGCGGACACGGCGCTCGGTCCCCCGTAGCCTCCTGGCATGCGCAACGTTCCGGTCGCGGAGGTGGACGGCCTCGATCGTGCCGTACTGGCCATCGGCACCGACTATCCCCACGACCACCTGCTCCCCCGGCACGAGCACCGCCGCGCCCAGGTGCTGTACGCGGCCACCGGCGTCATGCGGGTCGAGACGGCGGACGGCAGCTGGACGATTCCCACCGCCCGCGCGGTGCTCATCCCGCCCATGACCGGGCATCAGGTCACGATGACGGGCGTCAGCACCCGCAGCCTCTACATCGAGCCGGCCGCGGTGCCGTGGTTCCCCGCCCGCTGCCAGGCGGTCGACGTCTCCGCACTGCTGCGGGAACTGCTCCTGGCGGCGGTCGAGATGGAGCCGCGCTATGCCGAGCACAGCCGCGACGCGGCACTCGCCGCGCTCGTCCTCCACGAACTCAAGAACCTCACCCCGCTCCCCCTCGACGTGCCGATGCCGTCCGATCCGCGGCTGCGCGCCTTGTGCGAGGCGTTCCTGCGGAAGCCGGACATCCACGACCCGCCGGCCCGCTGGTGCGCGGCCCTCGACGTGAGCGAGCGGACCCTGGCGCGCCTGTTCCGGCGCGGCACCGGCCTCAACTTCTCGCAGTGGCGGCAACGCGCCTGCGTCCTGCACTCGCTGCACCACCTGACCGCGGGCGTGCCCGTCACGCGCATCGCCGCCCGGCTCGGCTACGACAACCCCGCGGCCTACACGGCCGCGTTCGGCAAGCTTCTCGGGCGGCCGCCTTCGGCGTACCGGAGCCCCGGCTCGGCAACCGGCATCGCATAGGTCCTGCCGACGCCGGATACCGCGCCGACGTGGACCGGAGCCCGCTGTGTGGGCCGTGTCACCCTTCGGAGCGGTAGCCCATGCCGGGTTCGGGCCGCGGGCGCCGGCCGCGGGGCGACCGGCGCCATGGCCGGGTGGGGAATGGGCGTCCCGGCCTGGAGGGCCGGCGTCGTGGCTGCGCGAGCCGGCGGATCCAGGACGCCTCCCAACCTCCGGCTCCGCACCTGTAGCTCCCTCCCCTCAGTGCTGGGCCACAAGGTCCTTGAGCGCGATGTTGAGCTCGAGGACGTTCACGCGGGGCTCACCGATGAAGCCGAGGGAACGGCCGCCGGTGTGGTCCGCGACCAGCTTCTCCACCTGGTTGACGGGCAGCCCGTTCCTGGCGGCGATCCGGTGGACCTGGAGCTCCGCGTACTTCGGGGAGATGTCGGGGTCGAGGCCGGAGCCGGAGGAGGTGACCGCGTCGGCGGGGACCTGGGACGGGGTGACGGTGTAGCCGGGCACCGAGTTGTCCTTGACGACCGCGGCACGGGCGGCGAGCACCTGCGCGCAGAGCGAGCCCTCCTCGGACTTCGCGGTGCACTTGCCGTCCACGGCCCCGCTGTCGGCGGCCAGGTTGGTGGCACCGGACAGCAGCAGTTTGTACTGGGTGTTGATGCTGTTGGAGCCGAGGCCGTTGGCCGGACGGCCCTGGAACCACTTCAGGTCGGCCTCGGGGGTGTCCTGTCCCTTCTTCAGCGGCAGGTTGTACGACTGGCCGATCAGGGACGAGCCGACGACCCTGCCGTCCGCCCTGATCTCGGAGCCGTTCGCCTTGTTGCTGAACAGGCCCTGGGCGATGCCGGTGACGACCAGGGGGTAGATCACGCCTGTCACCAGGGTCAGTACGAGGAGGGCCCTGAGGCCCGCCCCGAGCAACCGGAGGGTGTTCGTTACGGAGTTGTTCATGGCGATCAGCCGATTCCGGGGATGAGGGAGATGAGCAGGTCGATGATCTTGATACCGATGAAGGGTGCGATCAGTCCGCCGATGCCGTAGATCGCGAGGTTCCTGCGGAGCATGCGGTCGGCGCTGACCGGCCTGTACCGCACGCCCTTCAGGGACAGCGGCACCAGCGCGATGATGATCAGCGCGTTGAAGACGACCGCCGACAGGATCGCGGAGTTGGGCGAGGACAGCTGCATGACGTTCAGCTTGTCCAGGCCCGGGTAGACCGCCGCGAACAGCGCCGGGATGATCGCGAAGTACTTCGCGACGTCGTTGGCGATGGAGAACGTCGTCAACGCGCCCCGGGTGATCAGCAGTTGCTTGCCGATCTCGACGATCTCGATGAGCTTGGTCGGGTTGGAGTCGAGGTCGACCATGTTGCCGGCCTCCTTGGCGGCCGACGTGCCCGTGTTCATCGCCACGCCCACGTCCGCCTGCGCGAGTGCCGGGGCGTCGTTGGTGCCGTCACCGGTCATCGCGACGAGCTTGCCGCCCGCCTGCTCCCGTTTGATGAGGGCCATCTTGTCCTCGGGAGTGGCCTCCGCGAGGAAGTCGTCGACGCCCGCCTCCTCGGCGATCGCCTTCGCTGTCAGCGGGTTGTCACCCGTGATCATGACCGTCTTGATGCCCATGCGGCGCAGCTCCTCGAACCGCTCCCGCATGCCGTCCTTGACGACGTCCTTGAGGTGGATGACGCCCAGGATCCGGGCCCCCTCGGTGTCCTCGACCGCGACCAGCAGCGGGGTGCCGCCCGCCTCGGAGATGCGGTCGGCGACCTGCTTGGCGTCCCGGGCGACCGTGCCACCCTGTTCCTCGACCCAGGCGATGACCGAACCGGCCGCACCCTTGCGGATCTTCTTGCCGTCCACGTCCACACCCGACATCCGGGTCTGGGCGGTGAAGGCGATCCACTCGGCGTGCGCCAGCTCGCCCTGGTGCCGCTCGCGCAGTCCGTACTTGTCCTTGGCCAGGACCACGACGGAACGGCCCTCGGGAGTCTCGTCGGCGAGGGAGGACAGCTGGGCGGCGTCCGCGACCTCGGCCTGGGTGGCTCCGGCGACCGCTACGAACTCGAAGGCCTGGCGATTGCCGAGGGTGATGGTGCCGGTCTTGTCGAGGAGCAGCGTCGACACGTCGCCGGCGGCCTCCACCGCGCGGCCCGACATGGCCAGCACGTTGCGCTGGACCAGGCGGTCCATGCCCGCGATGCCGATCGCGGACAGCAGGGCGCCGATGGTGGTCGGGATGAGACAGACCAGCAGGGCGACCAGCACGACCATCGTCAGACGGGTGCCCGCGTAGTCCGCGAACGGCGGAAGCGTGGCGCAGGCCAGCAGGAAGACGATCGTCAGCGAGGCGAGCAGGATGTTCAGCGCGATCTCGTTGGGCGTCTTCTGCCGGGCGGCGCCCTCGACCAGGCTGATCATGCGGTCGATGAAGGTCTCGCCGGGCTTCGTCGTGATCTTGACGACGATCCGGTCGGAGAGCACCTTCGTCCCGCCCGTGACCGCGCTGCGGTCACCGCCGGACTCACGGATCACCGGAGCCGACTCGCCGGTGATCGCCGACTCGTCGACCGACGCGACGCCCTCGACGACGTCACCGTCACCCGGGATGATGTCGCCGGCCTCGCAGACGACCAGGTCACCGATGGTCAGCTCGGTGCCGGGCACCCGCTCCTCGGTGTTCCCCACGAGTCGCCGGGCCACCGTGTCCGTCTTGGCCTTGCGCAGGGTGTCGGCCTGCGCCTTGCCCCGGCCCTCGGCGACCGCCTCGGCCAGGTTGGCGAAGACGACCGTCAGCCACAGCCAGGCGCTGATGGTCCAGCCGAACCAGTCGCCCGGTTCCTCGAAGGAGAAGGCCGTCGTGAGCACGGACCCGATCCACACCACGAACATCACGGGTGACTTGACCATCACCCGCGGGTCGAGCTTGCGGAACGCGTCCGGCAGCGACTTGAGCAGCGCCTTGGGGTCGAAGAGCCCCGCCCCTACACGGCCCTCGGCGGGCTTGTGCCCGGTGGGCGCGTCCTGGTGCGGCGCAAGGGTGGGAGTGGACATCGCGCCCTCGTGGTTTTCCGTTCGGGTGGTCATGACGCCAGCCCCTCGGCGAGCGGACCCAGCGCCAGCGCCGGGAAGTAGGTCAGACCGGTGATGATCAGGATCGCGCCGACCAGCAGGCCGGTGAACAGCGGCTTCTCGGTGCGCAGGGTGCCCGCGGTCACCGGTACCCGCTTCTGCCCGGCGAGCGAGCCGGCCAGCGCCAGCACGAACACCATCGGCAGGAAGCGGCCCAGCAGCATCGCGAGCCCGGTCATGGTGTTGAACCAGTCCGTGTTCGCGTTCAGGCCCGCGAAGGCCGAACCGTTGTTGTTCGACGCCGAGGTGAAGGCGTACAGCACCTCGGAGAACCCGTGCGCACCCGAGTTGAGCATCGAGTGCGGCGGGGTCGGCAGCGCCATGGAAGCGGCCGTGAAGATGAGCACCAGCGCCGGGGTGATCAGGATGTAGCAGGCTGCCAGCTTCATCTCGTGGCCGCCGATCTTCTTGCCCAGGTACTCGGGCGTACGGCCGACCATCAGACCGGCGATGAACACCGCGATGACCGCCATGATCAGCATGCCGTAGAGGCCGGAGCCGGTACCGCCGGGCGCGATCTCGCCGAGCATCATCCCGAGCATCGTGATCCCGCCGCCGAGGCCGGTGAAGGAGGAGTGGAAGGAGTCCACCGCACCGGTCGACGTCAGTGTCGTCGACACCGCGAAGATCGACGAGGCGCCGATGCCGAAGCGGGTCTCCTTGCCCTCCATCGCACCGCCGGCCGCTTGCAGCGCCGGGCCGTGGTGGGCGAACTCGGTCCACATCATCAGCGCGACGAAGCCCAGCCAGATGGTGAACATCGTGGCGAGGATCGCGTAACCCTGCTTGACGCTGCCGACCATGACGCCGAAGGTGCGGGTCAGCGCGAACGGAATGACCAGGATCAGGAAGATCTCGAACAGGTTCGTGAACGCGGTGGGGTTCTCGAAGGGGTGCGCACTGTTGGCGTTGAAGTAGCCGCCTCCGTTGGTGCCCAGCTCCTTGATGGCCTCCTGGGAGGCGACCGCGCCGCCGTTCCACTGCTGCGAGCCGCCCATGAACTGCCCGACCTGGTGAATGCCGGAGAAGTTCTGGATCGCGCCGCAGGCGACCAGCACGAGCGCGGCGATCACCGCGATCGGCGCCAGGACGCGGACGGTGCCGCGCACCAGGTCGGCCCAGAAGTTGCCGATCTCGCCGGTGCGGGACCGGGCGAAGCCGCGCACGAGGGCGACCGCGATGGCGATGCCGACGGCGGCGGAGACGAAGTTCTGCACGGCCAGACCGGCGGTCTGCACGACGTGACCCATGGTCTGTTCGCCGTAGTACGACTGCCAGTTGGTGTTCGTCACGAAGGAGACGGCGGTGTTGAACGACTGCGCCGGGTCGACCGCCTCGAAGCCGAGCGAGCCGGGCAGGACGCCCTGGAGCCGCTGGAGGAGGTAGAGGAAGAGGACACCGGCCGCGGAGAAGGCCAGGACGCCTCGCAGGTAGGCGGGCCAGCGCATCTCGGTGTCGGGGTCGGCGCCGATGCCCTTGTAGATCCACTTCTCGACGCGCAGATGCCTGTCGGAGGAGTAGACGCGGGCCATGTAGGTGCCGAGGGGGACGTAGACCAGTGCGAGCGCGCCTATGAGCGCGAGCAGCTGGAGAACTGCGGCGAGCAGGGGACCCATGACGTGTCTCAGAACCTCTCCGGGAAGATCAGGGCGAGGACGAGATATCCCAGCAGGGCGACGGCCACGATCAGGCCGACGATGTTCTCGGCGGTCACAGCTTCGTCACCCCCTTGGCGACGAGAGCCACCAGCGCGAAGACCGCGATCGTGGTGACGACGAAGGCCAGATCGGCCATCGTGAGCTCCTGGAGTGAGGTTCGGTCGGTACGGACGCTTTCGAGGAAAGCGCCTCAGTGGCCGGATCCGGCCACCGTTGACGGCTCCCTTACGGCGGGGCCCACGCCTTTGACGGGACCCTTACGGCCCTTGATCCGGACGGGTGAGCAGGCGGCCCCGACGGTCGGTGGCCTGGCCGTAGCCGGAAGCGCAGCCGGCAGATCACCGCGTCCGTCTCCCGCCGCACGGCGTGTGCGACGAGGGCGCCCCGCTGGTTCTGCGGCAGCCGCTGCCACAGCGGCTGCCGGCTCGGCTTCCGGGATCAGCACGGTGACGCCGCCGGCCCGGCTCGCCGACGCCCCGTCGGCGAGCCGGCCGGCGGCGTCACCGGTGCACGAGTCCCGAGGTGTCCAGCGCCGCTCCCGTCTGGTCGGCGAGGGTCACCGCCACCAACCGGGCCTGGAGCGGGCGCACTTCCCGCGGGCCCGGAGTGAGCATGAAGCGGCCGAGGTAGTGGCCGTTGCCGTAGGCGCGAAGTTCGATCTCGTCCTCGGGCCAGCCTGCGGCGTCCACGTCCCAGACGCGCCGGCCCACCGTGACGCTGCCGTCGCCGTGCAGACGTGGCGGCTGCGCTTCCTTGGCGGCCGCCCGGGCGACCCTGACACCGTCTTGACGTCCCGGCGCACCGCACGGGGTGCCCTCGGGTCGAACGGGGCGGGAGGCGCTCACTGCGACCGCCTGTGAGCGGTGGCCACTCGGCGTACAGCGTCCTCGTCGTGGGGCCGGCCGAGGACGGCGACACCCCCGCGGACCCATGCGCGCGGTGCCCGGAAGCCAGGTGCGCGGCCCGCCCCGGCTCCCCCACCGACCCGCTTGGGGGCGCGCCTCCTCGGCTTAGCGCACCGCCCGCTGCACGAGCGCGGCGATCCTCGCCTCGTCGGCGGCGGTGAGCTCCCTCAGGGCGTAGGAGGTCGGCCACATGGCGCCTTCGTCGAGGTTCGCCTTGTCGCTGAAGCCCAGCGTCGCGTACCGGGCCTTGAACTTCTCAGCGCCCTGGAAGAAGCAGACGACCTTGCCGTCGACGGCGTACGCGGGCATGCCGTACCACAGCTTCGGCGCGAGGTCCGGCGAGCTCGCCTTCACGACGGCGTGGATCCGTTCGGCCATGACCCGGTCCGGCTCCTGCATCTCGGCGATCTTCGCCAGCACCGCGGCCTCGTCCTCCGCCGCCTTCTCGGCACGCGATCCACGGCGCGCGGACGTCCTCACCTCTCGGGCTCGCTCCTTCATCGCGGCCCGCTCCTCGTCCGTGAAACGCTCGGACGTCGTGCCGGTCGCGGTGGTGCTCCTGGCAGGATTCTGCACGGCCTTCATGACGAATTCTCCTGTTGGTCTGCGGATCTGCGGATCTGCGGATCTGCGGATCTGCGGATCTGCGGATCTGCGGATCTGCGAGTACTTCTGCTCGCGCAACGGCTCATTTGCCGTGCGGAGTGGTGCTTGCGGCCTGCGGGGCGTCCCGGGCGGCGGACGCGTGTCCGCCGCCCGGGACCGGGCCCGTTCATCCCCAGGCGCCGGCGATCTGGCGGGTGGTGGCGTTGAGCCGGTTGAACAGGTTGGTGACGCCGATCATCAGGATGATCGAGGCGAGTTGCTTCTCGTCGAAGTGGCCGGCCGCCGCGTCCCAGATCTCGTCGCCGACCGCGTCGGGGCGGTCGGCCAGCCGCGTCGCGGCCTCCGCGAGGGCGAGCGCCGCCCGCTCCTCCTCGCTGAAGTACGGGGTCTCGCGCCAGGCGGCGACCGTGGCCAGTCGCTCGTCGCTCACCCCCGCCTTGCGGGCCGTCTTCGCGCCGCCGTCCACGCAGGCGCTGCATCCGTTGATCTGGCTGACCCGCAGATGCACCAGCTCCAGCGTCTGCGCGTCCACCCCGCCCCCGTGCGCGGCCTTCAGCAGCGCCTGGATCGGCTGCATCGCGTCGGACAGGACGACGGCCGGGTTCTGCATACGAGACTGCATATCGACTCCCCTTAGCGGTGGTGCCCCGTTCCCTCGGGGCGTGACTCCATCACAGCCGCACGGGCTTGCCGTGACGACGCCGGTGGGACACCGCGGGACAGCCGAAACACCTCTCACCTGGGGAGACGTGACTCGGGGGAATTCTGCGGGGGTGGGACGGGCACGCTCGATCGGGGCGGCGAGCAGCAACGCAGCTGTCGCCCAAGTCGTCAGCGATCGCCCGCGTCGACGTCCTAACGCACGGGACCGGACGGGCGGAAGCACGCGGTCACGGTCTTGCCGTGCCGTTGGCAGGTCGTGCCCAAGTCGTCGGCCAGGGCGCGCACGATGCCCACCCCGCGTCCCGACGTCTCGCCCGGCTCCGGCTCGCGCTGTCGGGGCAGGGTGGGGTCCTCGTCGTGGACGCTCACATGGAGGCACTCGCCGTCCCAGGTGAGGACGAGACTCGCGTCACTGTGGGCATGGACGTGGGCGTTGGTGAGCAGCTCGGAGACGGCCAGGACGATCGCGTCCGCCGTGTCCGGTTCGTCCGCCGTCCAGGGCAGGGAGGCGAGATGGTCGCGTGTCCACTGCCGTCCGGCCCGCACGCCCTGCGCCATGGGGAACGAGTGCGCCCAGCCCATCGCCTTGACTGCCACGTCACGCCCCTTGTCGTCCTCGTACCGCCGCCGGCACGGATTCGTCTCGGCACAGGACACGTGTACCCGGTGCCCGCGAAGACAGACGTCCCCGACGCGACACGGCCTCGCCTCTCGCCGAAGCCGCGGGATCCGCGCCGTGCGCGCGGCTTCCATGGCGACCCGGGTCCGTGGGGCGCCCTGTCCCCGGCGGACTTCGTCCTGGTCCGCGGCGCGTGCATTCCTCAGGTCGTGGTGGACACGCCGCGGCGCGGCAGGGTGGCCGACGGCGGTCAAGCGGCCCTCAGGAACGGAGAATCGGTATGGGAGTTCGGCCAACGTCATGGCTGTGTCGTCCTCTTGACCTCCGTGCGTCTTCGGCACGGCCGGGGTCCGTAGCGGACACTCGGGGCGGGACCGCTCGACGCGATCCCGCCCCCTCGCCGGTCAGGGCGTACCGACCGGGGTCGCGCTCACTTCAGGCCGAAGGCCCGGGTGATCCGCTGCTTGACGGTGTTTCCCTGGGTGTCGCTCGCGCTGGTGCGCAGCGTGACGAACCGCGCCTTGGCGGGTGCGTTCAGCTCGGTGCACCAGCCCCGGTCGGTGTGACGCAGTGTCGCGTGCTGCCAGCTGGAGCCGTCGTCGTAGGAGATGTCCACGCTCACGGTCTTGATGGTGTCGGAGCCGGGGGCTCCGGCGAGGTGCGAGGGCGTGACGGTGATGTCGCTGCGGCGGCCGCTCCTGCCGGAGGCGTCCATGCCGGTGACCGCGTAGTCGAGCTGGATCAGCGGCAGTACGTCGACGGTGTCGGCAGCGGTCTCTCCGGAGGTGAAGCCCCATTCGGTGCTGGTGGTGGTGGAGTAGTCGTTCGTCCAGTTGCCCCGCGCGTTGTCGGACACCAGGCGGTACCGCAGCTTCTCGGGAGCCAGGATCAGGGGGAACCGCGGGCTGCCGATGGTGTTCGTGTCCGAGGCCCTGATCAGGGTGTCGCCCTGGTAGATCTTCACCCTGTCCTCGACCTCCGGGTTGCCGAAGGTGGTGCCGGCGCGTCCGGGTTCCGAGTCGGCCCAGCCCGGGATCGTCGCCCCGACCGTGTTGCCCGAGCGCAGCGGCATGTAGTGGCTGTTCATCCGCGGCCGCTGGATCGGCCCGAAGTACTCCACGTGGGAGGTCGTTCCGCGCGGGTAGCGTTTGAAGGTGTCGTTGGTGATCTGGAGCTGGCGGTTGATCGTGGCCTCTTCGTGCCAGACCGTGCCGGCGGACACCCAGTCGGTGCGCTTCCCCTGGGCCGGGGTGGGCAGCAGGACGGGCATGTAGTCGTCGTGCCAGACGGCGACACGGGTCTCCATGGCCCGGGCCTGGTGGTTGTTGCGGAAGGAGACCTCGACCCGGTTCAGGTCGGCTCGCCGCGGGCGGTAGGTGGGGTCCGCGGGGACGCCGCTCTGATGGTCTGCGATGTCGTAGAGGTACTCGATGGTCGGGTTCGACGTGACCCGCAGTGTGGTCCTGCCCTGCTTGATGCGGGCGATCAGTGCGTCACCCTCGTCCGCGGTGAGAGTGGCCACCGTCAAGGGAGCGGGAATCTCCGTGTCGGAGTAGGAGTCGTCCACCCACGGAGCCAGGCGTCCGTCACCGTCGTTGACCACCAGCAGCACACTCGCGCCGGCCTTGGCCGCGTTGTCGGCCTGCTCGTCGAGTGCCACGGAGTCGTTGCGCCGGACCACGACGGTCCTGCCCTTGGCGTCGAGACCGCGGTAGGCGCCGGGCCCGCCCTCCCCGGCGAAGACGGCGCCGTAGCTGTGTCGGCCCTTCTTGAGGGGGACGTGTCCGCGCCGGACGCGCAGGTCGTCGTAGGTGTGCTTCCCGGCAGCGATCGTCAGTGCGGGCTGTTCCAGACGGGCGGCGACACCGAACTCGTAGGTGCCCGTGGTGACTTCCTTGCTGGGCAGGACCCACGAGCTGTCGTAGGACTGGTCCGGCACGTACTCGCTGCGGTAGGCGTGCGTGTCGTCGAAGTACCGGTAGAAGTCGAGTCGGGTCAGGGCCGGGGTGGTCGCCTGAGGAGTCCGGACCGTCACCTGTCTGGCCTTGGAGGCGTCCAGGTCGACCGTGACGTCCTTGTCGAGAACGACCTCGGGACGGGTCAGGACGGCCATGCCCTTGGAGTGCGGTCCGTGAACGCCCTCGACGTCGGCCACCAGCTGGACCGCGTACGTGCCTCCGGGCAGGGTCACGGTGCCCGTACCGGAGTCGTCCAGGATCAGAGGCAGCGCGAAGCGTTCGCCCGTCACCCACACGGCGCCGCCCATGGGGCGGCCGCTGCGGTCCTTGCCATTGACCGTGATCGTGTAGCGCGCTCCCATCTTGTAGGCGCCGGTGATGGTGTGGGCGACGAGCGCGCCGGACCCGTCGGTGGCGAGGATCTGCCCCGAGGTGACCGTGTCGGCCTTCACCAGGTCGAAGTCGGTGATCAGGTCGACCGTGCCGGTGCCGTTGGCCGGGAGGGTGATCTGCCGGGCGGACAGCGTGAACGCGCCTTGGGCCGCGCCGGGAGCCCGGACATTCAGGTCGAGGGTGACGGGACGGTCCCCGGTGTTGGTGTACGTCACCTTCTTCTCGGTCTTCCCGCTCGTGCCGCCGGCCGGTGTCGACGCGTCGCGGTAGCCGCCGAAGACGCTGCCGGAGGCGAACACGGTGCCCTTCACGGCGGCGGCAGCGTCCAGGCGACCGCTGCCGGCCTCGTACGGGGTGTACTCGGGTGTCGTCCTGGTGGTGCTGACCAGCCCGTCCTTGAGCTGCTTCCCGCTCCAGCCCGGGTGTGCCCGGGCCAGCAGTGCCGCGGCACCGGCGACGTGCGGGGTGGCCATGGAGGTCCCGCTCATCGTCTGGTAGGAGCCGGTGCCCTCCGAGGAGTACTGGGAGCGGGCCGCGAGGACGTCGACGCCCGGCGCGGTCAGTTCCGGCTTCAGGCCGGCATCGCCCTGGCGCGGTCCGGTGCCGGAGAAGTCGGCGAGACGGTCGGAACCGTCCACCGCGCCGACCGACAGCGCGGCGTCGGCGACGCTCGGCGTCGAGACGGTGTACTTCCCGCTGTTGCCGGCCGCGATCGTGAACAGCGCACCCGTCTCGGCGCTGAGCTCGTCGACCGCCTGGCTCATCGGGTCGTGTCCGTCCGTCGGGCCGGCCCCGAGGCTCATGCTGATGATCTTGGCGTGCTGCTCACGTGCGGCCCATTCCATGCCGGCGAGCACCCAGGACTCCTGGCCGCTGCCGTTGTCGTCGAGGACCTTGCCGATGTGCAGGCGCGCGCCGGGCGCGACGCCCCGCTCCTTGCCGTCGGAGGCCGCGCCGGTGCCGGCGATGGTCGAGGCCACGTGGGTGCCGTGACCATTGCGGTCCTCGACGTCCTGGTCCGGCACGAAGCTCGTGCTCTCGCTCACCTGTCCCACCAGGTCCGGATGGCGGGTGTCGACACCGGTGTCCAGCACCGCCACGTCCACGCCCTGGCCGGTGTTGCCGCCGGCCCACGCCTCGGGCGCCCCGATCTGCGCCGTCGTGTCGGACAGATCGGCCTTGACCTTCCCGTCCAGCCAGACCTTCGCGATCCCGCTGCTCAGCCGTGGCTTCGCCGCGGTCCCCCGGCCGGTGGCCGATGCGTTCCCACCGGTGAGGGCGGACCAGAAGGCGCCGGCCTTGGTCCGCTGCTGCGACAGTGCCGCGCCCTGGATGCTGTTCAGTGCGCGCGTCCTGGTGGAGCCGGTGGGCACAGCCGCCGCACGGGCACGGACGGCCGCGTCGGTGTACGTGACGATCAGGGGCAGAGTGCTGCGCTGCGCGTCCCCGTACCCGTCCGCCAGCAGTCCGGTGACGTTGAAGAGCTCCTTGTCCAGTTGCCCGGCGGCGAGGTATGGCACCGCCGTGTCGGGATACACGTAGGTGTCCTTGCCCGCCTCGTGGACGGCGAACGCGGTGGGCCGGCCGTCCGGACCCTGCACGGACCGGGTGACCTTGCCGTCGGCCGCGGTGTTCACGGTCACCTTGTCACCGGTCACCAAGGTGACGGTACGTGAGGTGGGCTGAGGTGTTGCCACGTCGCCGGCCAGGGTCCGGTCGGCCGGACCGGTCCGCGGAGTGCCCGAGGCGGACACGAGAGGCGGCGCGGTCAGCATGGCCAACGCGAGGGCGGCGGCTGCGAGGCCCCGCTTGCGGGTGGGTATGGATGGCATGCAGTTCCTTGAGTCGACGGTACTGGAACGCTCTCTGCGTGACACGACGTCACAACTGCGACGGGACCGGGCACATGACCGGTGACCGGCGGCCACCGATCGCGCCGACCGACAACCGGCTACCGGCTACCGGCAACCGATGGCCACGGCCCGCGCGGCGGGCCTGCTCCCCGCGGATGCGTCACGACGCACCGCGCGCTGCCGCCCGCTGCGGAGTCCCACCTTGAACTCCCCCGGCGCGGACGTCGGCACTTTCGCCTGTCCAACCTGCGACAAGTCACCTCTGCGTCAGACCTGTTGGACCTCGGGCCGCGCGACAGCTGTGGCACAAGGGGCCGGGTCGGCGTTCGCCCAGCCGCCGGAGTCCGGGCCGCTGCGGTCGTCCTGGGCGATCCGCGCCGTCCGCGCACCCTCGGCGACGGACCCCGCCCGGGATCCTCCCAGCGCCGGCGTCCGCACGGTCCGCCCGCTCCGCGGGACGGACGCCCGGGAGGGATCGAGTCTCCAGCCCCGCGTTCCGACGCACCCCCGTACCGGGACCCGGCGAGGGGACCCGCCCGAGATCCCTGCGGCCCACGGACGGTCGGCTTCGACGGCCCGGCCCGCCCCCACATGCTCGTCGATCACCGACCGGACGGGCCCCTACCGGCATGATCGTCCCGTCGAAGTCACGGGATCTGCCTCCGGTCGGGCCACTTACACTGAGTTCATGGCAAAGGCGACGACGATCGAGCCCCTCAACCCCGACGAGGAGGCATTCCTCCGGGCTCTCGGGAGGGTCATGACGCTCCTGCCCCGCCTCGTCGACGCCGACATGCTCGCGGAGCAGGAGATCTCCGGCACCGAATACATGGTGCTGGTCCATCTCTCGGAGGCCCGGGACAACCAGATGCGCATGAGCGAGCTGGCCACCGCCTGCGGGCTCTCGCTCAGCGGCATGACCAGGGTGGTGAACCGACTGGAGGGCCAGTCGCTGGTCATGCGGGTGAAGTCGCCCGAGGACGGACGGGCACTGCTCGCCGTCCTGACGAGCCCCGGATGGACACGGCTGAAGCAGGCGTGGCCCACCAATCTCGCCAGTGTCCGGCGACACGTCTTCTCCCACCTGGAGGGGTGCGACGTGGCCGCGGCCGCGAAGGTACTGCGGCGCATCGCGCCCGATCATTGACGCATACGCATACCCCGGCCGCCCGACGCCCGACGCGGCTCAGTACGGCCCGTGCCGACACGTAGCGCACGGTCGCTCCGTCGAGCACCACCGCGGGCGTCGCGCGTCGATTCTTCCAACGGGCCCGCCTTCCCGATCGAGTTCACGCATGCGGCAGGCCCGCTTTCCGGCCCATCGCACGTCCGCCGAGTCCCCTGCCGTGGCTCCGCCGCTGCCCGTGGCGCTCTGCGTCGAGGCGTATGAACCGTGCCGGCCCGGCGCCTGGACGGCCGTCCCGACCTCCCTCAATTCCGGCCCGCCCCACCGCCCTTGTCCATACGGGCCGGGCGTGGGCGCGGCCTCGCGCAGGCGTCACCGGCTGTCCGTGTCGCCGTTGGGACATGTCACATCTGCGGCAGGTGATACCGGTGACATGCCCGGGGCCCCGACCTGATCCTTTCGTACGGCGCATGACCTGACGCCGTACGAAAGGTGCTCTACAGATGGCATGGATCCGCCTGCCGGCGGCGATATCGACCGTACTGGTGGTGACGATCGGAGGTGTATCGCCCGTCTCGGCCGAACCCGGCCCGAAAGACGCGGCGGGGTTCACCGACGCGGACAGGGCGGTTTCCGCCACGGTGCGACTGCTGACCGGCGACCGTGTGACCGTGACCCCGCTGCCCGGTGGTCGCCGTACCGCATCGGTGCAGCCCGGCCCCGGTCGGGAACACATCTCCTTCCGGACGTTCGAGGGGGACGACAAGGCACTGACGGTGCTGCCCTCCGACGCCGAGGCCCTGGTGACGGCGGGCACGCTGGACCGCCGGCTGTTCGATGTGACCGCCCTCATCTCGGAGGGCTACGACGAGGCCCATTCGCGCACCCTCCCGCTGATCGTCTCCTCCGAGCCGTCGCCGGACGGGACCAAGGGGGCCGCGCGGGCGGCGCAAACGGCCGCGGCCACCGCCGACCGGCTGGTGGGATACAAGGCGCCCAAGACCGCCGCCCGCGATCTCAGCAGCATCGACGCCCGGTCGCTGCACGTCGCCGGTGCCGACCTGGGCGGATTCTGGAAGACGCTGACCACGAACGGGACCACGGACGTCTCCCGTGCCGCGGTCACCCCCCGCGTCTCCCTGGACGGCAGGGTCAAGGCCGTGCTGGACCGCAGCACGACACAGATCAACGCCCCCACCGCGTGGAAGGCGGGCTACGAAGGCCAGGGCGTCAAAGTGGCCGTGCTCGACACCGGTGTCGACGCCGGCCATCCCGACCTTGCCGGGCGCATCGCGGACGCGAAGAACTTCGCGGGCGGCACCGGCACGAACGACGTCTTCGGTCACGGCACGCACGTCGCCTCGATCGTCGGCGGCACGGGCGCCGCGTCCTCGGGGACCCGGCGCGGTGTCGCGCCGCGAAGCGACCTGCTGGTCGGCAAGGTCCTGGGGGACGACGGCTACGGCAGCGAGTCGGCGGTCATCGACGGCATGGAGTGGGCGACCGCCCAGCACGCCAAGGTCGTCAACATGAGCCTGGGTTCGGACGGCGCGACCGACGGCACCGATCCCATGAGTCAGGCCGTGAACACCCTGACCGCCTCCACCGACACCCTCTTCGTCGTCGCGGCGGGCAACGCGGGCCAGTCCGGGCCGACCACGGTCGGGTCCCCGGGCGCGGCCGACGCCGCGCTGACCGTGGGCGCCGTCGACCGCGACGACTCCCTCGCGCCGTTCTCCAGCCGCGGCCCCCGCCTCGGCGACGGAGCGGCGAAGCCCGACGTGACCGCCCCCGGTGTCGACATCGTCGCGGCCCGGGCGTCGGGGACCAGCATGGGCAAGCCGATCGACGCGGACTACACCGCCGCGTCCGGCACGTCGATGGCGACCCCGCACGTCGCCGGTGCCGCCGCGCTGCTGGCCCAGCAGCACCCGGGCTGGGGCGCCCAGCAGCTGAAGGACGCCCTGATCAGCACGTCGCGCACGGTGTCCGGCACCAAGGTGACCGAGCAGGGCGGCGGCCGCATCGACCTGGCCACGGCCATGGGTCCGGTGACCGCCACCGGTTCCCTGATCCTGCCGACGGTCGAGGCCCGTGCTGCGGGGCGGCAGCAGACGACCACCGTGCACTACACCAACACCGGTGACCGTCCCCTGAAGCTCACTCTGGCGGTCAAGCTGACGACCGACTTCGGGCGCGCTCTCGCCGACGGGGTGGTTCGTCCCGGCTCCGACTCGGTGGAGCTGGCGCCCGGTGCCACGACCGACGTGCCGCTGCAGATCGACGCGGCGAACGCCGCGCGCGGCCTGTACTACGGGTACGTCACCGCCACGTCGGCCGACGGCACCGTGCTGGCCCACACCACGCTGTCCCTGCTGGTGCGCGGCAAGCAGCACCGGCTCACCGTGGTGTACCGGGGCCGTGACGGCCGGGTCGTTCCCGGCGCACTGCCGAACATCTGGGGTGCCACCGACTTCGGCAACGGATTCGTCGACTACACGGACAGAGCCGCGGGTGTCGCTGTCGTCGAGGAGGGCACCTACAGCCTCAACTCCGGCTTCTACGATCGGGCCGCCGACGGGTTCGAAGCGGGCGAGGTCGTCAACCCCGAGGTGAAGGTCACCAAGGACATGACGGTGACGCTGAGCGCGGCCGACGTCACCGAGGTGAAGATCCGTACGCCTCGCCCCGCCGAGCAGCGAGGCATCCTCAGCGACATGTTGTACCGCCGCATCGACGGCCGTGGCCTGATCCAGGGTCACATGATGTTCGACGAGGTGAAGCGTCTGTACGTCAGCACCGTCGCCCCGGTCACCGACGGCACGTTCGAGTTCCACTCGCGCTGGCAGATGGTGGCCCCCCAGCTGCGGGCGCAGATCTCCGGCGGGCGACTGGGGCTCAGCCCCTACTACGAGCAGAACTCCGCCGTCTTCGACGATCAAGGCGCACACCTGACCGCCGTGGACGCCGGCACATCGGCGGAACCCCGCTTCCGTGGCACGCGCGGCAAACTGGCCGTCGTACGCGTCCAGTCCATCGCCGACGACACCAGGGCTCTCGCACAGGCCGCGGCGGCGGACGGGGCCAAGGGCCTCCTGCTGGTGTGGCCGGAGGACGAACCCTCCTGGACGAGATGGCAGCCGAACGGCGTGCGGACGGCGGTGCCCGCCATGCGCGTCTCCTTCGACGAGGGGACGGCACTGCTGAAGCGGGTCGCGAAGGGCACCACAACGGTGGACTTCTCCGGCACGGTGCGCAGCCCCTACCTCTACGACGTGATGCAGGTCTCCAACGGCTCCATACCCAAGAACCTGGTCCACACCGTCTCCGAGCGCAACACCGCCGAGGTCGGCGTCACTTACACCCGCACGGGTGCCACTCAGTGGGCGAGCGAGCAGCGCTTCGGGTGGAGGCCGTACCAGGACACCGCCTGGAACCAGTACAGCCGCTACGTGCCGACGGGCCGGGAACGCGTCGAGTACGTCAGCAGCGGGGACACCCTGTGGAGCCACACCGTGCGCCACAAGGTCGCCGACGAGCCCGACGAGCCACTGCGGGTCGGCATGCGGGACACCCCCCACACCTACCGCCCCGGCCAGCATGCGACGGAGCGGTGGTTCGCGGGACCGGTCCGCCCGTCGATCCCGCGCGGTGCGGCCTGGCCGTCGGTACGCGAGGGCAACACGCTCTCGGTGTTCGTTCCCGAGTTCACCGACTCCGGCGCGACCCACTACGCGTACGCCGAGGCTCCGCCCTTCGGCGGTCTCGGCCAACCCGACACGGCCACAGCGACGTTGTACCGGAACGGACAGCAGATCGCCGAGTCCGACTACGGCGCGTGGGGTGACATCGAAGTGCCCGCGGGCAGCGCCGAGTACCGGCTCGACCTGACCACCGGCCGCGACTCGGACGACTGGAGCTTCGGCCCGTCCACCCGTACGTCGTGGACGTTCCGCTCGGAGTCCGCCGCTCAGAAGTCCCTGCTGCCGCTGCTCCAGGTCGACTACTCCGTACCGGTCGACGCCCGGAACGCGGTGAGCCGGGCCCGCAAGCAGCAACTCGGCCTGACCGTCCGGATGCAGGACGGCATGGCGGCACCCCGTGGGGTGACGCTGAAGGTCGAGACGTCCTACGACGACGGGCGGACCTGGGCCACCGCAGCGACCACGGCCCGCAAGGGCAATGGTTTCACCGCCGTCGTGGAGCGCCCGGCCCGCGTGCACGCGGACGCGTACGTGACGCTGCGCGTGACCGCGCAGGACGCCTCCGGCCACACCGTCCGGCAAACCGTGGACCGCGCCTTCCTGCACCCCGGCGCACGGTGATCCCGACGGCGGGTCGTCCTTCCTGAATGTGCGGTGGGTGCCGGAGTTCGTGACTACGGCACCCACCGCACAGTGCCCGGCACCCCTTATAGTTCTGACCTCAATGATCAACGTGGTCCACACCTGTGTGCGAACCCGGCTCGGCCAGGAGGAACCTGCATGCTAGAGGCAGCCGGCCTCACAGCGGTCGAGGAGACCGTCTACCGCCTCCTGATCACCACCACCACGGCCTCGTCCGACGAGATCGCCTCACAGACCGGACTCGCGCCCGGCCAGGCCCAGGGCATCCTCGCGGCGCTCGCCACCAAGGGTCTCGCCAGTCCCACCGACCGGCAGCCACGACACTTCACCGCGTCACCGCCCGACGTGGCCCTGCTGCCACGGCTGCAACGCAACGCCGACGCCCTCGACCAGGCCCGCTCCGCCGTCACCGACCTGCTGGAGACCTACCGCAGCACCCGGCGCCGACAGGACGCGGGGCAGCTCATCGAAGTCATCACCGGCGCGAGCGCGCTGCGCCAGCACCTGCGCCAACTCCAGGACAACGCACGCCACGAAATGCTCTGGTTCTGCAAGGCCCAGTACGTCGCCATGCCGTCGGGGAGCAACCGCGCCGAGTTCGACGCCCTCGCGCGAGGGGTCCGCTATCGCGCTCTGTACGAGCGGGCTTTCTTCGACGACGAAGGAGCCATTGACAACGTTATCGATGGAGTCCGCGCAGGTGAGATCGCGCGCTCCGTCCCCCACCTCCCGCTCCGGCTCGCCGTCGCCGACCGGAGGATCGCCATATGCCCCTTGGTGCCGGGCGGCCCTCAGGGCAGTCCCAGCGAACCCACGGCGGCCCTGCTGCGCGAAAGCAGCCTGCTGGACGCGCTGACGGCTCTGTTCGAGCGGTACTGGGAGGACGCGGTACCGCTGCACGTCAGCAGTTCCGGCACCGTCGACGACACCAGCGACACGGCCCCGTTGTCCGAGACCGACCGCAAGTTGCTCTCCCTCCTCGTCGCGGGCATCGCCGACAAGGCCATCGCCAGCCAGATGGGTCTGAGCCGTCGCACGGTCCAGCGTCACATCCAGCACATGATGACTCTCGCCGGCGCCGCGACACGCATGCAGCTCGCCTGGCAGGCGGCACGCCGCGGCTGGCTGTAGCCGAGAGAGTCCGCCGGCCGGGCCGATCACACGCGTCGGCGGGGCACCCTCGTCACAAGTCCCCCATGGTGGCGGCCACTCCGGGCAGTACGGAGCGGGCCGGGGCCCGCATGCCGTCCAGGAACAGCTGTAGATGGCGGTGCACGAAACGGTCGATGCCACGGCAGGCGATGCCCGGCAGCGGCCGGGTGAGCTGGCTGAGCGCGATCATCAGGTCGCCGAACTCGACGTCGGGGCGCAGCTGTCCGGCCTCGCGGGCACGCGACATCAGCACCGTGACGAGGTCGGTGAACCGATCGCGGGCGGCGATGAGGTCGGGTTGGCCGGGGTCGAAACCCTCGGAGAACAGCAGGCGCAGTGCGCCGATCCGTTCGTCGGCGGCGAAGTGCGCGAAGCCGCTGAGCGTCGCGAAAGCGTCGCCGCCTTCGGCGAGCGCCCGCTCGGCCCACTCCGAGGTGCGGTCCATCACCGCGCAGACGACCGCGCGTGCGAGGGCGTCGCGGTCGGGGAAGTTCCGGTACAGCGTGGCGTTGCCGACACCTGCGCGGCGCGCGATCTCGTCGAACGGCACCCCGGAACCGGACTCGACGAACATCTCGCGGGCGGCGGCGACGATCCGCTCCCGGTTGCGCAGGGCATCGGCGCGCGGCCGGGCCACTCGACGCTCCACAGGCGTGGTGGTGTTCATGTCGCGCTCCTCGGCATCGCTGGAAGTCGGCGCCCAGAAGTCGGTGCCTGGACGGACCGTATGCGATCCGGGACTCACTCCCTCACCTCGCCCCCGGCCGGACACTCACCGGCCGAAGACCGGCCGACGGGCGTCCGGCCGGGGCACTGTGGCTCACAGGCACCACCGGACGAGCCATTCGCCGGCGGAGTACCTGTCCTTCGCGGGATCCGGGGCCCCGGCGGGCCGCTCTTCGACCATCTCCTCGACACGGATGCGCCTCGGTAGTTCGCCGAAGCGCGTACGGCGGGCCGCCTCGGCCGGATCGGCGCTCTGCCGTGTGGGCTCCACCGCGGTCTCGCCTCAGGAGGTCGGCGCGGTGCCGGCAGAACGCCGACGGGTCATGCGGGGACGCAACGCGAGCAGGACCGCCGCGACACCGGCCCAGAGGGCGAGGGTGATCACGGGCACTGCCGCGTGGGAGCCGTCGAAGTAGCTCAGGTCGGTGATGGTACGGACGGCCGCGCCGGGAGGCAGCAGCGCGGAGACGGCGTGGGCTGCGGAGGGCAGCAGATCGGCGCCGACGCTGGCGCCGCTCGTGGCGTTGCCCACGGTGAGGAGCAGCAGGGTGGAGACGGGCACTCCGATCGGCCCGAGGTAGGTGCCGAGGAGCTTGGTGGTGAAGGCGGCGGCGGCCGCCAGCAGGGTGAGCGTGGCTGTCAGCGGGAGGAGCGGGGCCGGGACGGCACCCATGACGGGTCCCGCGATGATCGCGGCGACGGTACCGATGGCGAGGGAGGCGCCGCCCAGCAGCCAGAACCGATGCCGCAGGTGAAGGACGTTCGCCAGGACCAGCGCGTTCGAGCCGAGGACGAAGCCGGCCAGGGTCACGCCGAACGCCATGTAGAAACCGGCCAGCCCGCGGGCGTCGTACCGGGTCAGCGGCACGACGTCCTCGGTGACGACGTGCCTGCCCGCTCCATGGGCGTAGGCGCCCACGAGGTTCTTCACCGCGGAGGTGGTGGACGTTCCCGCGGCTCCGGCGATCTCCAGGCGCAGACGGTCCGGGCCGTCGACGCTGAGCGCGGCGACGACGTCATGACGCTGCACGGCGTCGCGCGCCGCCGGTGCGTCGGCCATCGGGTGCACGTCGACGGTGTCGCCGAGGGCCTGACGTATCTCGTGCGAGAGGCGGGGTCCGCTGACGGCGAGGGGGACACCATGGGGCTGGGGATCACGTTGCAGGCCGACGTAGCAGCTGACGAAGGCGGCCACGACGACGAGGGCGATGAGCGTCGGCTGAAGCCAGGCTCTGACCGGCGGCCGGCCTGCGGCCCGGTGGGACCGTGCCGTGGGGGCCTCGGCAGCGGCATGCGAGGTCAGTTCACGCGCGGGAGCGGATCCGGGGGACGTTTCCATGGGGATGCTTTCTTATGAGGGCGGGGCTCGCGAGACGGTCCGGATGGCACCGCGACGCTATTAGGAGCATATGCTCCTAATGGTCGGATCGCAAGACCGGCCGACATGCTCGCCCGGGGCCTGCATGCGACGGACGCCGAGCCTGTCGCTTTTACGAGCATCTCCTCGTATCATGGACGGGAGAACCTCGGAGGACATCATGAACACCGCACCAGTGAACCCCGGCGACTTGTGCAACAACCTGGCCCTGCGGAAGGCCGCCCGCTACCTCGGCGCGACCTACGACAAGGCCCTGGCCCCCGCCGGTCTTCGCGCGACGCAGTTCAGCATCCTGCAACGGCTCGCCTCGGAGGGGGAGATGACGATCACCAGCCTCGCCGAGGCGATCGCCATGGACCGCACGACGATGGCCTCCAATCTGAAGCCACTCGCCCGCGAAGGCCTCGTGACGGTCGAGACGTCGGCGGCCGACAGGCGTGCACGGATCGCCGCCATCACGCCGGACGGCCTCGACCGTATGAAGACGGCACTGCCCCTGTGGCGAGCCGTGCAGAATCAGTTCGAAGTGAGCTTCGGCAGCGACGAGGCGGCCCGACTGCGTGGTGCCCTCGAAGCGGTCCGCGACACCGGTTTCGAGCCCTGGGCCGAGTAGCGGACGGCCACCCCGGCGGCGCCGGGAGGGCGCCCGCGGCCACGCCGCCTCTGCCGGGCCACGGCCGGCTCAGCCGAACCGCACGTCCTCGATGTCGATGGTGACGAGTTCGATGTCCTTCAGCACCACTCCGTCCTCACCGAGCGGGTACACACGCCGCTTGGTGGGGACCATGATCCCGCCGAACTCCTTGTAGTCGAAGCAGAAGTGCGCGGCCGGGCCCGCGTTGATGACCTCGGCCGTGTAGTCGTGCCGACGCAGGAGCCCGTCCTGGCCGAAGGAGAAGACCTGCTCCGGGCAATGGGTCGCGATGCGGTCGGGGAAGGTCACCTTCAGGCGGTTCCAGATCTCCCCGTCCACGTCCACCGGGGGCAGCTCCTCGGTCCGGAAGCCGGGAGAGCCGAAGGTGAAGGGCGACGTGAGATAGGTCCACATGGCATAGCCCGCGAAATAGGCGACGTGCAGCGAGTCCCACGGCGTCTCCAGCCCGTGTCCCGCGAACGCGGCCCGCGGGTCGTGCCGTTCCGCCGACACCTCACCGGCGTCACTCTCTATCGCCACCCGCTGGGCGGTCATCGAGGTGCGCAGACCGGGGCCGGTGAAGGGACGGTGGCTCACATGCTGCTCCCTCAGGTCGATGCGCACGGCGGCGCGATCGAGGATCCCCTCCTGCCCCTTCATCGCCCACAGGGCCCCGCCCGAGCGGAAGCGGGCGGTGACGGAGTCGTACCGCGCGAAGCGCGCCAGGCCTCCGTGGGCATCGATGACGGCAGTGGTGAGGTCACTCATGAACGTTGCTCCTTGGTGGTGCCGGAGAACCGGGCGGTCGGACTCCGCGCCGAACAGACCCGCTTCGGGATACGGCCGACTGTATGTGACCGGTCGTCTTACTTCAAGCGGTGATTCGTCCGCTCTGCGTCGACACTGCATTCACCGCGTCCGCTCGGCGTCAGCAGTGCGCCGCCGGCACGGATCACCACATGAGCCCTCCCGTACGGGTCAAGCGGTACGGACGGCGCGCTCAGGCCCCCGGCGGCCCAGTGGTAGGCTTTAAGACGATCGCCCACTTTGAATGACCAGGAGGCTGCCGATGGCCAGGCCGAGTCTGCGCGAGAACCTCATCGCAGCCGCTGTCGAACAGTTCCACGGCCGCGGCTACGCGGCGACGGGTGTGAAGGACATCACCGATGCGGCCGGCGCTCCCAAGGGGTCTTTCTACAATCACTTCAAGAGCAAGGAGGCCTTGGCGGTCGTCGCTCTTGAGCGGTACGGGGCGAGCCGCGGGCTGGGCAGCCTGCTCGACCCCTCGGTGCCGCCTCTGACCAGGCTTCGGCGGCACTTCGAGTTCCTGCGCGACGAGAACGTCGACGCCGAATTCAACCGGGGCTGTCTGGTCGGAGACCTCGCGGTCGAGGTCGCCGACCACAGCGAGGCCCTTCGCGCGTCGACCCGCAAGAGCTTCGAAGCCTGGGCCGAAGCGCTCGCGCATGCCATCGCCGACGCACAGAGGGCGGGCGATGTGTCCAAGGCCCTCGACTCCTCCACTCTGGCGGGCTTCGTACTCGCCTCATGGGAGGGAGCGTTGATCTCGGCCCGCACAGAACGCTCGGCCAAGCCGTTCGAGACGTTCTTCACCATCGTGTTCGGCGTGATCCTTCGCTGACGGGACCTCTCCCCCAAGGCGTCCGATCCCCCGACGCCCGCCGACCGGCGTGACGTTCGGCGCCGGCGTCTGCGACCGGCGCTAGAGCAGCGTCGTGACGGCGGTGCGCCGCAGGAACGCCTCGGCCCGGTCCCAGGACCAGCCGTTCTCGACCACCAGGGTGCGCCAGCCGGTGGGTCCGAACCAGAACCAGAGCAGGTCGGCCGTCTCCTCCACCGGACACGACGGCGGCGACGGCAGCGCGTGCAGGTGATGGGCGACGCACCGCAGCGCGTCCCGATAGGCGGCGGTGGCGCGCGCCCAGAGAGCTTCGCCGTTCTCGTGGGCGGGAAGCGCCTTGCGGATCGCCTCGTGGACGCTGAACTGCCCCTCATTGCCCCTGCGGGTACCGAGTGCCAGCGCTTCGAGCACCGCCTCACCCGTCTTCAGAGAGAGCATCTGCCGCACCGACCGCTCGTAGTCGGACGCGACGACGCCCTGGTCCACGATCTTGTCGAGAATGTCGCCCTTGCTACCGACGCTGGCGAAGACGGTCTTCGAGGCGACGCCGGCCGCCGAGGCGATGTCCGCCACGGTGACTCGGCCGTACCCGCGCTCGGCGAACAGGTCGGTGGCGCACTGCAGGATCAGCGCGCGGGTCTGGGCGGCGGCCTGCTCACGCAGGGGGGAGACGTAGGCGCGCTTGGGAGACACGCCGCCATCGTATCGACGGCGATCCAGAACATGGTTTCCCTATTCATTAGGCTATGTATAACCTCAATATCAATCGACCTCGGAGATCATCCGGGCTGCCCTCTCAGGCCGCCGGTCCGACCTCGATGCCGCACACCAGCGCTTTACAGACGAAAGGCACAGCCGCCATGGGAATGGACGCCACAGCCCTGGCCCACGGGCTCTTCCGGATCCTCGAATCGGGGGATCCGGACCTGGCCACCGAAGTGGTGCACGCGGACTTCCACAACCGCGAATCAGCCGTATCGCCCACGGCTTGCGCGATCCCCGGCCCGGCCGGTGTTCTCGCTTCGGGCGCCTGGATGCGCTCCGCCTTCAGCGACCTGCGCTTCCCGGTCCTGGGTGTCGCACACAACGACGACGAGGTCTGGGTGCGCCTGCGGATGCAGGGGCGCCACACGGGCGCGTTCGTCCTCTTCCGCGACGGGAGCCTCGACCGCGCCGTCCCTCCCACCGGACAGGAGATCGACTTCGAACAGATGCACGTCCTGGGTCTGCGCGACGGCAAGGTCGTCCGGCACGAAGCGGTGCGCGACGACATCACCATGCTCGGCCAGCTCGGCGTCTTCCCGCCGGCCCCGGGCACCGCACTGTCCATACTCGCCTGGCGGGCGACCGGACGCGCCACTCGTGCGGCGGCCCAGGTCTCGGCGCGGGCGGCCGAGGCGGCGGCGACGATGAAGCCCTGAACAGGCGCGGGCGGCAGGGCAGAAGCGTCCTGTCACCCGCGTGCACCACCCCCGCGGACCGGGGCTGCCGGATCGCGCCTGGGCCGGAGCCGCCGACGTCGCGCAGGCCGGAGCCCCGCTCGGACCGGAGTCGCCGGTGCATACGGAGACGGTCGGATCGCGCCTGGGCCGGAACTGCCGACGTCGCGGAGGCCGCCGAGTCCCGCTCGGACCGGAGCCGCCGGCACATACGGAGACCGCCGCCCCCTTGGACCAGAGCTGCCGGCGCGCGGCGCCCACCGCCCGCGGCCGGCGCCCGGCGCTCGAACCAGCCCACCCCTCGACCGCCGCTCCCCCGTCACCACTCCACCGGACACGCGCATTGTGACGCCCCTCACGCGTCACCCGTTTGACCAGTGACGCAATATCCGTCACCATTTGAACAGGTGACGCCGAGAGCGCTCCCTTCCAGGAACGCCTCGACGGCACAGGACAGGTCACCGTTCCCCACTTTCAAGAGGGCAAGTAATGACGCAGAGCTACACCGCCGCTGTGGACGTCACCGGAGAGGGCCGCAACGGCGGCCGGGTCAAGTCCAGCGACGGCCTCCTCGAAACCACGCTGGCCTACCCCAAGGAGCTCGGTGGATCCGGCACCGCCACCAACCCCGAGCAGCTCTTCGCCGCGGGCTGGGGCGCATGTTTCCTGGGGGCCGTACGCAAGGCCGCAGCGGACCGCAAGGTGAGGCTGACCGACACGAACATCAGCACCGAGATCACCCTGAACGAGGTCGACGGCTCCTTCAGCCTCTCGGCCACCCTCAACCTCGAACTCGGAGGCGTCGACCAGGACACGGCCACGGAACTCGCCCACGCGGCCCACCAGATCTGCCCGTACTCCAAGGCCACCCGCGGCAACATACCCGTGACCATCAACGCCACCGCCGTCTGACACCGTCACGGCATCGGCCTCCGAGGCCGGCCCTTTCGCCGAACCGGCATGCCCCACGCCTCACCCCCCGCGTGGGGCATGCTGCTGCTCAGGGCCCGCCGATCCGTCCAGTCGGCACCGACTTCGCACGGCTCACCGCTGGTTGCGCGGTCAGAGGTCCGTCACCAGGAGCCGGTACCCGACATCGACACTGTCGAGCGCGAGCAGGTCGGCGTGACGGCTGCGCCAACGGCCGGTCGCCAGGTCCTCGTCGAGCCGGGCCAGACCCGGGGCGAGGACGTCTTCTCCCGCCTGGGCGAACATGGAGATCCCGGCGCGCACCTGAGGGTCGAGGTAGGCGTGGGGACGGCGCCAGTACGCCGCGCCGAACCCGTCCGTGCAGTCGTGCGGGACGAGGACCCGCTCCCGGCGCGCGCCGCCGAGCAGAGCGGCCAGCCGGTCGATCGGGACGGCCCGGACGTCGTCGAGGGCGACAGCGTGCGGGAGGTACTCGCGTACGAGCCAGAACCGCTCGCGGAAGACCGGTTGGTCCCAGGTCAGGATGACGATGCGGCGGCGGGCGACCCGGCGGAGTTCCGCGATGCCGGCTTCGAGGTCGGTCCAGTGATGGACGGTCAGCACGGCCAGGACGGCATCGGCGGCGGCGGCGCGCAGCGGGAGCCGCTCGGCGACCGCGCACACGGCGGGTGCGGAACGGGGCGCGCGCTGGGCGAGCATGACGTGACTGGGCTCGATGGCGAGGACCGTCCGGGGTGGCTCGTAGGAGCCGGTGCCCGCGCCCACGTTGACCACGTCCGCGGCGTCCCCGAGCGCGGCGTGGATCTGTGCGGCGATCCGAGGATCGGGTTGCCGGGTCCGGCCGTACGTCGCGCCGAGCGTGTCATAGATGGCCATGTCCCTCAGTATGAGGAACTACCGGCATTGCGGGAGCGGTCCGTGCAGGGCCCGCCGCCACCGTCCTTCGGGTGCGGCGCCGGGACCGCCGTGGGCGCGATGCTCGTCCCCGGCGCCGGGGACGGGCCGCACCGACTGCGACGCACACCCCCGTACCGACGACAGGGTGGTGGACGGTCACCCACCGCGACCACCCACCACCCGGCTCGTGTGCCCCGGCCCGCCAGCGGAGGTACCGGAGCGCGTGGGACCAGTTCAGGAGCTGGTCCAGCATCGTGTTGAGCCCGTCGAGGTGAATGCCGCCGGGCCGGAACACGCTGAAGTTCTCGAAGTCGGTGAAGAGCGACAGCGCGACCTGGGAGCGCACGTCGGCCATCTGGAGTTCGCCCGCGACCAGGCGCAGGTGTTCCACCACGCGAGTGCCACCGGTCGAGCCGTGACTGACGAATCCGACCGCCTTGTTGTGCCACTCGGCATAGAGGAAGTCGATGGCGTTCTCCAGCACGCCGGACGTGGAGTGGTTGTACTCAGGGGTCACGAGAGTGAAAGACCCTGGCAACTGATTGACTAGTCAAGCAGAACATATTTGACACAGCAAGCACACCCCGGATCGGTGAGACGTATGTCTCTGTGCGGCGGACACGCCTCTCGGTGCGACCGGCACGCCGTCGCGGCTCATGGGGCGACGGGCGGGATGCGGGGCTGCTCGCTCGATCCTGCCGTCCAGCGGCCCCTGCGCGGCGTCACCCGCCGCCCGGTCCTCCGGCGGCGGCGAACACCCCGCGGGCACCACCACCGCGCGCAGGTGGCCGAACAGCGGTCGCAGCGCGTGCTCCAGGACGGGAGAGGGCGGTCGGCCCGCCCCACAGCCCTCGAACCGGCGAGTTCCACGCCAGGGGCAACGAAAAAATACTTGCTGTGCGTAGTAAATGCACAGGATGTTTCGCGCGACAAGTATACTTTCGGCATGTCTCGGCGACTCCGCCACCGGTGCCTGGACGGGTACGGTCCGGCTTCCGTCCCGATGCCGTGCCGTCCACCGGCAGCGCTTCCCGGCGCCTGAAACCGTATGCGGTACCCGGCCACGGCGAGGAAGGTGAACCTGCTTCAGGTGGCGACGCGTCGCAGAGCGGCCCCGAGCGCCTTGAGGTCCACGCCCTTCAGGTGGTCGAGGAAGTGGCGACGGACGGAAGCGAGATTGGTCGGCCACGCCTGCCGCAGTCGGGCGAGACCGAGGTCCGTGAGCGCCGCGTTCCAGCCCCTGCCGTCCTCCTCGCACTTGACCCGCTCGACGAACCCCTGGTTCTCCATCCGGCTCACGACGCGAGTCATTCCGCTCAGGGACATCTCGCAGGCGACCGAAAGGTCGCTCATCCTCAGGCGCCGGTACGGAGCCTCGGAGAGATGCACCATCGTCAGGTACTCGATGAGAGAGAGCCGCTGTTCCCGGACCATGTCGGCGTCCATGGCCCGGGGCAGGCTGTACATGACGCGACCGAGCGCCCGGATGACGGCCTCTTCGTCCGGAGACAAGGGCTCCACCGCCTCCGGGGACCGCGTGACGTCTGACATGACGCGCAGTTTACTTGCACAGCGAAGGAAATTGAACGGGCAATGTCGTCGTACTTTCGGAAACGGCACTCCGGGATTCCGGCACACACCTCGCCCGGCGCCTTCTCCGCCCGCCCTCCCCGAGCAGGCGCGGCTCGTCCCGCGGACCAAACCACGCAGACCGGCAGGGATCCACTCGACGTCGCTGTTCCGCCACATGAAACAGCCGCACACCATGGGTGACGGTGGACGGTCCTACGGAAACGCCGGCGCGAACACCCGGTGCGATCGGACTATTTCTCCTCCCCCGGCCATTTGGAGTGATGCCGCATCACCCATTCGCGGCGGACGTAGCCGGTGCGCATTCCCAGCCTGGCTTCCGGGTCCTGATGAGCCTTCCTCATATGACCGATCAGGACAAAGGTGATGCCCCACGCCAGGCAGTCGTGAACGAAAATCGCGCTGGTGCGGGAAATGAACGGGAGCCATCCCGTGAACCACATCAGCAGGCCGGTCGCCATCATCACCGCGACAGCGCCGGCGATCCAGCCCGCATAGATCTTCTGACCGGCATTGAATTTGCCGGCCGGACGCGCCGTCGGCGACTTGAGCCGTCTCCGGGCCGCGCGCAGCCACTGCCGGTCGTAGGGCGCGAACCGGTTGAGGCGGCGCAGGTCGGCGCGGAAGGCGGGTGAGAGCAGGCCGAGCAGCGAGGGAAGCGGCAGCAGGATGCCCGACCATTTGTGGACGGTGATCATGAGGTAGCGCCGCCCGACCAACTGGGCGACAGGCCCCAGATACAGGCATGCCGCGGTCACCAGGCACACCAGCATCAGCCATCCCGTGGCACGGTGCACGAGCCGCTCGGCACCGGTGAACCGCTGGACCTTGCCGGCCGGTTCAGGACGCCGCGTCGCCGCGCCGGTCGGCTCCGTCGAGCCAGCCGTCGACCGCATATCCGCGCTCCTCCCAGTATCCGGGCACAACTTTGTCGGTGACCGAGACCCCGGACAGCCACTTGGCCGACTTGTAGAAATACATGGGGGCCACATAGAGGCGGACAGGGCCGCCGTGCTCATGGGTCATGGGCTTGTCCTGCATGTCCAGGGCGACCAGGACGTCGTCGCGTCGCGCCTGCTCCAGGGTGAGACTCTCGGTGTACGCACCGTCGAAGCACGTGAAGCGAACGGCCTTGCCCTCAGGACGGACTCCGGCGGCTTCCAGGAGGTCCCAGAGCCGCACTCCGGAGAAGGGCGTGCCGTCCACACGCCAGCCGTCGGTGCACAGCACGTCGTGGACGATCCGCTTCTGCGGGAGCGCACGAAGGTCCGGAAGTGTATAGCTCTTGGGCCGGTCGACCAGCCCGTCGATCCGCAGCTCGTAGTTGGTCGCGTCCTTGCGCGGCACGGAACCGACGACGCTGTAGTACCGGAATCCTCCGGGATTCGGCAGCAGCCCCGACAGTCCGGTCGAGTCGACCTGGGAAGCAGTGCTCAGGACTTTTTCCCAGCCGCTCTGCAGATAGGGAGCGGCGGCAAGTGCCGCGCCGCCCGCGGCCATCATGCCCAGCATCGCCCGCCGCCCCACGGGGGTGCCTCCGGTCGAGGCCTTCGACCGCTTTGCCATGTTCACCAGTCCTTCGGTGTTGTGGGGGGTCTCGGCAAACCACCGCGCGACGCCCGGGACGTCGACGCGGCGGCGGGCATGCGGTGTCGGCACCGGCTGGGCCTTCGCCCCCGAGTCGTCACCTGTTGAACAGGTGGCTCTGATCGTGGCAAAGAGTTTGTCACCTGTCAAACAGGTGACGTGACAGTCCGAGTGGGCATGGGCACACGCTCCGAGCGGCCCGGACCGACGTAAGACGACCGATCGTCTTATCGAGCGTAACCGAGTCCTGGCGTTCGGGTGGGACGCCGACTGGGCCCTCCCCTGCGGGAGCGACCACGGACCCACGCGCCGAGGGCCCGCACGCGCCCACGTCCGCGCCGGACTAGGACGCCACCTTGAGAGGGGACGCGCCGGCCAGGGGCGGCATCACCACACTCCCGGGCTCGACCAGGCCGCTCTCGTAGGCGAAGGCGATCAGCTGACCCCTGTCACGCGCACCGACTTTGCTCAGCATGCGACTGATGTGCGTCTTGACCGTGAGCGGGCTGAGCCGGAGAGCGCCGGCGAGAGCCGCGCTGTCGTATCCCCCCGCCAGCAGCTGGAGCACCTGCAGCTCTCGGGGTGTGAACGTCGTCTCGACGACGGGGCGTACGTCACTGTTCCTCGACGGGCAGGCCGACAGGGCACTGTCCAGGGTGACCGTGAAACCGCCGGCGAGGACCGTCTCCACCGCACCGACCAGTTGCGGTGCGGTGGCGTGGGCGCCGAGGAGGCCCGTCGCGCCCGCCCGCAGTGCCGCGTCGACGTCCTGGCCGCCTTCCGCGCCGAACACGACGACGCGGGCTCTGGCGGCGACGAAGTGAACGAGTCGGGCGAACTCGTCGTGGCGGCTCCGGATCGAGCGGTCGAGGACGACGACGTCAGGCTCGTGATCATCCAGGAGGAGAAGCAGCTCGTCGGCGTCTACGGCTTCGCCGAGGACCTGACTGCCGGAGAGCCGCCCGATGACAGTGGCGAGCGCCGCACGTACGAGTCTCGGCCCGCCGGCGAGCATGACCGTACTCATGGGCACCTCTTCTCCCGCTCGGGGGCCAGGTGTGAACGGCCGGGAAGGCACAGGGATGGCGCTCGACACACCACCCGCGCCGCCGGCCAGGGAGATGTGTCCGGAAGTGGCTCGCACCGCTCGCCCCGCTACGCGGCAGCGACGACGGGGCGGCGGTGCCTGCCGTGCCCGGGAAGCCCGCAATCGGGCAGGCGCTCGGATGCCGCCCGTCCCCGGTATCGCCCCTTCACCGGGTCGTCGAGGGTCGAGGGCCACACGGCGGCGTCCGCCGGGGTTTCGGCTTGCGCCCGGTTCACAGTGGTCTCTCCACCGCGCTCCACACGGGCGATTCCGGTCTTGCTCATGATGACTCTCCTCCGTTCCGAAGCATGTAATTTCTCCTTCAACTACATGCTCGCGAGAGAAGTAGACACGAATATGCTTGACGAGTCAAGTATCGCCAGGTGTCCACGTCACGTCGTCGACCACGCCGCCAGGCCCGGTGTACGGGCCTGGAGACGTGGACATGGAGGAGTCCGCCCCTACCGGGGCCGCGCGCCTAGGGGGCGCCGGGCCTGGCCGGAGCGTCGTGCGCATGGATCAGCCGGCCCTGACGGAGTATCCGCAGGGCCGAACTCGTGCCCGCTGGGCCGCTGTCGTGCGGTCAGCCCTCCGTGCGCGCGGGCAGCCGCCATCCCGGACGCGGGAAGTGGCAGGTGTAACCGTCCGGGTACCGCTCCAGGTAGTCCTGGTGCTCGGGCTCGGCCTCCCAGAAGGGGCCGACCGGCTCGACCTCGGTGACGACCTTGCCGGGCCACAGCCCTGAGGCGTCCACGTCCGCGATGGTGTCCTCGGCGATTCGCTTCTGCTCGTCGTCCACGTAGTAGATCGCCGAACGGTAGCTCAGACCCATGTCGTTGCCCTGGCGGTTCTTGGTGCTCGGGTCGTGGATCTGGAAGAAGAGCTCCAGGATCTGACGGTAGTCGGTCTTCTCGGGGTCGAAGAGGATCTCAATGGCCTCCGCGTGCGTGCCGTGGTTGCGGTACGTCGCGTTGGGCACGTCACCCCCGGTGTATCCGACCCGGGTCGCCGTGACGCCCGGGTGCCGGCGGATCAGGTCCTGCATCCCCCAGAAACAGCCTCCCGCCAGCACGGCCCTCTGCGTCTGCGCTGCCATTTCGGCCCCTCCAATATCTGTCGTACCGGTCACCGGGGCCGCTCGGCTCGTACACCGCCGACGACCCCTGGTCTCTCGGCTTCATCAGCGCATTCGAGCCCTCAGCAATTCCTTGCACGGTCGTGAGGCCGCGGACACCCACCCGCGTTTCGCGTCACGACGCCTGATCTGACGCACGGCGACCGCGTGAGGCCCGTCCGTGACCGGCGGTTCGCGATCCCGCACCACCCGGTCTGCGCGCGGCATCGCGGCCACGTCGGAGAGCAGGGGCCCCGCGGTGAGCGGCGAAAGGGCTCTGGGTGCCGCTGATGTGCTGGAGCAGTATCGTGAAGACGTCTTTCCACCGCCACATCTCCACCGCCCGATTCCGAGAGCGGATACGCGACGCCTGTGGAGTCCCGTCCTATTCGGAGCTGGTCGGTTTCGCGCACCTTCCCCGCACCACAGGCCAGGACATGCGCAAGAGCGCGAGGGCACGAACGTCCTGGCCTCAGGGCGCCTCCGGACCGGCCGGCAGTCCTGCGCGGCGGCCTTCGCGTGAGCCGGCCCCGCTCCCTGCGTTGAACGACAGGAGAGGAATCCATGTCCGTGACCTTCGCTTCGACGGACGAACTGGCCGAGGCCCTCAGCCGTGCGGAACAGGCCCACGGGCGCTTCGAGCAGACACTCGGGCACCGGGACGAGGACTGGCCGCGCTGGTACGCGCGCTTCATGGAGGGAGAGCAGACCTCGGAGGGCGGTGCGGCCTCGGACGGTTCCGGCGGGTGATCGCCGGGCACAGGGCCCCCGCACACCAGCGATGGGAGACTCACGTATGACCGCCAGTGTGGACCCGGACCGTTCCACGTGGGACGTCGTCGTTCTCGGTGGTGCCGCAGCCGGCGAGAACGCGGCACAGTACGCAAGCCAGTTCTCCGGCCTGTCGTCGGTCCTCGTGGAGAACAGCCTGGTCGGGGGCGAATGCTCCTACTGGGCCTGCATGCCGAGCAAGGCACTGCTGCGGCCGGTCGAAGTGGTGGAGGCGGCAGCGCATCTGCCGGGAGTGTCGGCCGAACTGAAGGCCGCCGAGGTACTCGCCCTGCGGGACCGCGTGGTCAACCATCGCGACGACAGCTCGCAGATCTCCTGGGCGCTGAGCACCGGTATCGATGTCGTGCGCGGTTACGGACGGCTGACCGGTGAGCGGACCCTCGTCGTGACTCGTCCCGACGGTTCGACCCGGACCGTCACGGCCGAGCACGCCGTGGTCATCGACACCGGGTCGCGTCCGTCCGTTCCGGACGTGCCGGGATTGCGTGCCGCCCTTCCGTGGACGTCGCGCGACGTGACCTCGATGGAGGAAGTGCCACGTCGCGTGGTCATTCTGGGCGGAGGCGTGGTCGCCTGCGAGGCGGCCACGTGGCTGCGCGGACTCGGGGTCGACGAGGTGTCGCTCGTGTACCGCGACAAGCACCTGCTGGCCCGTCAGGAACCCTTCGCGGGAACACTGGTCGCCCAGACGTTGCAGGACAGCGGTGTGCGGCTGTACCCGGAGCGCAACCTGGCGCAGGTCAAGCGCGCCGACCCCCGTGACACGGGGCACGGGCACGTCCACGGCGGAGAAGTCAGCGTGACGCTGGACGACGGGAGGACGGTGGTCGCCGACGAGATCGTCGTGGCGACCGGCCGCATCCCGAACACCGACGACATCGGCCTGGAGTCCGTCGGCCTGCGGCCCAGCGGGTACATCGGTGTCGACGACCAGCAGTGTGCCGAGGGTGTGAGCGGGAACTGGCTGTACGCCATCGGCGACGTGTGCGGCCGTGCGCTGCTGACGCACATGGGCAAGTACCAGGCCCGTATCGCGGGTGAGGCCATCGACGCGCGCGCACGCGGGTCCTCCGCGGAACTGCCCTCGGCCGCCGCCGGACACGTCGGGCTGCCGCAGGTCGTGTTCACCGACCCGGAGGTCGGCAGCGCCGGAATGACCGAACAGCAGGCGCGCGACGCCGGCAAGGACGTGGAGATCGTGGAGTACGACCTCGCCGCCCTCGCCGGAACCTACGTACTGCGCCCGGACTACCGGGGCCGCGCCAAACTGGTCGTCGACCGCGCCGACGACGTGGTGCTGGGAGCCACGTTCGTCGGTACGGGCGTCGCCGAACTGGTGCACTCGGCGACCACAGCGATCGTGGGCCGGATTCCGCTCTCCACCCTGTGGCATGTCGTCCCGAGCTATCCGACCGTCAGCGAGATCTGGCTCCGGCTTCTGGAGACCCTGCGCGCGCAGCGGCACCAGGACGACGACCGTAAGTGAACTCGGCACGCACCACCAGGGCTCGGTCTCCCGGACCGCGCGCTGCGTCTGTCGCGGTGGGACGGCCCGTGAAAGGGTGGCTGCCCATGAGTCCCATGGTCGGCCGCGAGGCGATGGAGTCGGTGTACGGGTCCAGGGAGTTGGTGACTCTGGACGAGGCGACGCTCACGCCTGTCGGTCATGAACCCACCCGTGCGTTCCTGCGCGACGTCGGCCTGCCCTCGTGGATGGGCTGGTTCGAGATGGACCGCCGTCTGGAGGAAGGGGACGTGCGTGTCGGCGGTGAGCCATGGCGGAACGTCGCGCGCCGCTACCCCGGTTGCACGTTGGACATGTCCTCCTGGCTCTCCCTGGGCGGCATCGCCCTCGACGACGTCGCCGTCGACACCGTCACGGGGGTCGTCCACTGCATCCCGGAGAGCGGTGCCGCCCCGCACCGGCTCAACAGCGGCATCGACGAACTGGCCTTCTTCCTCCTGGCGTTGGAACGGGAGCGCCCTCAGTACGACCCCGAGTCCGACACCGTCGAGGTCGATCCGGAGGGAGCCGCCGAGCGACTGCTCCGTCTGATGCGGGACACCGAACCCGGTGTGATGGAGAATCCCGACTGCTGCTGGTTCTCCGTCCTCGGGCATGTCCGCAATCTGCTGCGGGTCTGACCGTCTGCCGCAGGTACGAGCGGCCCCGCGTCGACACGCCGCCGGGGCGATAGGCGGCCGGTGCTGTCCGGCGACCGGCGGCGCAGCCATGGGGAGAGCGTCCGCCGCCGCGGCCGGGCGACGGTGTCGCCGCCGCGGGAGCGTCCGGTGAGTCGCACCCGCAGGCGGTCGGCCGGGCCAGGTCGCCGGTGGTGCGGGCCGTCGACGCGGCCTCCAGGCGCTCGTCCGGTTCGGTGGCGGTGATCCGCCCGTCGCCCGCGGCGACCCGCAGGATCTCCACGACCTGGTCGCGCTCCCGGCCGGAGGCGCGCAGTTCGGGTTTCGTGTCATGCCCCGCACAGTCGTCGCCCGGTCCGAGTGCATCCGTCGTGCCCGCACTCTGGTGGACGGACCGAAGTCCCGCAACGGTGGTGATCTCCACCGGACGACGCGCCGGAAAACGGCCGTCGGGCCCGGCCGTCGCGCGTCGGCCGGGCCCGGGGTGTCACACTCAGCAGCGCTTGGACGTCGAGGCCTGCCCGGCCACCGGGTCACCAGGGGCGCGCAGGGTGCCGATCGCCGCGGTGCACTCGCTCACCGTGTCGGCGGGGTAGGACCAGAACTCCTGCTGGTTGGTGGCGTTCCACCAGTCCTGGCCGACGATCTGGTCGCGCGAGTAGCTGTAGACGCCGGTGCTGACGTCGTAGTCCTTGATCTTGTCGCGGAAGCTCTGCCACACCCACACGTAGCCGTAGTTGCGCTTGCACGTGGGTGAGTAGAACTGCTTGACGGAGGCGACGTGGGCTCCCGACCGGTTGATGTAGGCGGTGGCGCCGATCTGGTACGCGTCGGAACACACGCCGGCGGCCTGTGCCTTGACGCTGAGCGGGTTGCCCGCCTCCGACGGGACGGCGGAACGTGCGGTCAGGCTCTGCTTGCCGGGCGACGGGGCCGGGCCCGTACCGGCGACGGCCGAGGCCGCGGGGATCAGAGCGGCGGCCGACGCCGCCGCCACGACCAGGATTCTGCGAGCGCGCATGAGAAAGCTCCCCCTTGCTCTGGGTGTATGACTCCACGGGTGCCGATGAGGCACGCCGGACAGCGAACAGGGCAGGGCAGACCAACGCGAATCGTCGCCTAACCCCGTGAAGAGCACTGTCCTCGCGTATCGGTCATCAAGTCAGACGGCCCGAGGTGCCGGATGGTTGTAGCGCAGACCACAACTGCTTCTCAATAAACCGTAGTTGCACGCCCGGGGGCTCCCACCGGCGAAGCAACCGGCCGAGTCGCGCCGGACGGAGCGCCCGGCCGCGACTCGGCCCGGGTGCGCCGCCGAACATGTCGACGGCCCGCCGACGGACACCGTCACCCGGCGCGCGGCAAACCGGCGGACGGGCGGGCGCCGACGATGGTGAACCGGCGATCCGCGGCGAAGACGCGGGCGATGCGGAGGCCCTCGGCACTTTCTCCTCTCACTTGCCCGCCACGACTGGATATTCATCAGTCGCCGAATATTCTGGACCGCAGGCGGAGGAAATTCCTCCGCCTGCGACAAGGGGCGAGGAGGTGGGCAGGCGGTGCGCGTCGACGCCCAGCTCAACCGGGACAAGATCATTCAGGCGGCACGGCTGATCTTCGTGCACGAGGGCCCGGACGCGCCGCTGGAGAAGATCGCTCGCCGTGCGGGCGTCGGGATCGCCACCCTCTACCGGCGCTTTCCCAGCCGCGAGGACCTGGTCATGGCCGTTGCGACGGACACCTTGCGGAGTCTGAACACGGCGGTCCGCACGGCCGCCGAGGAGCAGCCCGACGCGTTCGGGGCCCTGCGTGTGTTCATGCACGCGGCTCTGGACCTGAAGGTGGGCGCGATCATGCCGTCACTGCTCGGCCGGATCGACGTCGAGGACATCATCGAGCGCTCCGGGGATGCCCTCGTCCACGTCACCGAGCTGCTTCAGGCCGCCCAGGCGGCCGACGAGGTGCGGGCCGACGTCCTGCCCGGCGACGTCATCTTCATGGTCGTACGACTGACCCGTCCCCTGCCCGGCCGGGCGGTCGCGGAGGACTACGCGCTCGCCCACCGCCAGCTGGAGATCTATCTCGACGGTCTGCGGTCCCCCGGGGCGTCGCCACGCCAGGACGGTCTTCCCGGACCCGCGATCGGCTCCGCCTGGTTCCGTCGCATCCGGGCCCGCATGGCGGGCGCGGTTCCTTCGGCGGCGCGCAAGGCGACGCGCGCCGCCTGATCCCCTGCCACCCCCTGGCACACCTTTTCCCTGCATACGAAGGTGAGTTCGTCATGTCTTCCGCCCCCCGACCCGCCGAGGCACGCACCCCGGCGCCGACTCCCGGGGACAGCCCTCGGCGCTGGCTGGGCCTGGTGTTCATCGGTCTGGCCCAATTGATGATCGTCCTGGACATCACCGTCGTGAACATCGCCCTGCCGTCCGCCCAGCAGGACCTGGGCATCTCCGCAGGCGACCGCCAGTGGGTCATCACCGCCTACACCCTCGCCTTCGGCAGCCTGCTCCTGCTGGGAGGCCGGATCGCCGACTACACCGGCCGCAAACACGCCTTCCTCATCGGCCTGATCGGCTTCGCCTGCGCCTCCGCCCTGGGCGGTGCGGCCACCGGCTTCACACCGCTGCTGGCCGCCCGAGCACTCCAGGGGGCCTTCGCGGCACTGCTCGCTCCGTCCGCGCTGTCCCTGCTCAGCATCAGCTTCAGCGAGAGCCGTGAGCGGGCCAAGGCCTTCGGCGTCTACGGCGCGATCGCGGCCGGCGGCAGCGCCGTCGGGCTCCTGCTCGGCGGTCTGCTCACCGAGTACCTCGACTGGCGCTGGTGCCTGTACGTGAACGTGCCCATCGCCGTGATCGCCGCCTGCGGCTGGTCCGTGCTCCCCGCGGACCAGCGCGCCACCGCACGGACTCGGCTCGACCTTCCCGGTGCTCTGCTCGCCACCTCGGGCCTCGTCGCCGTCGTGTACGGGTGCAGCAAGGCGGAATCCGACGGGTGGGACTCCCCGCTCGTCATGGCGCTGCTGACCTCCGGTGTCTGCCTGCTCGTGGGCTTCGCCCTCTTCGAGGCCCGTTCCCCCCGGCCGCTGCTGCCGCCGCGGGTGGTCACGGACCGGACCCGGGCCAGTGCCTATCTGGCGGTCGCGCTGGCCGTGATCGGCATGTTCGGGATGTTCCTCTTCCTCACCTACTACATGCAGGTCGTCAAGGACTACTCCGCGGTCCTGACCGGCGTCGCGTTCCTTCCGCTCACGGCGGGCGTCCTGGTGTCCGCGGGCGGCATCGCCTCCCGGCTGCTTCCCCGAGTCGCGCCGCGCGCCCTGGTCGTCCCGGGTCTGCTGCTCGCCGCCGTGGGCACCGGCTGGCTCATTCCTCTGGAGGCCGACACCTCCTACGCGACCGGCGTGCTGCCCGCCGAGATCATCGTCGGCCTCGGCATGGGCCTGGTGATGGCGCCGGCGATGAACTACGCGACGCACGGTGTGCGGCCGGAGGACTCCGGGGTCGCCTCCGCCATGGCGAACACGTCCCAGCAGATCGGTGCCTCCATCGGCACGGCGCTGCTGAACACCCTCGCCATCGACGCGAGTACGGACTACCTCGCCGGTCGCCGGCACACTCCGGACGTCCTGCGGGACGCCCTGGTCGAGGGATTCTCGACCGCCTACTCGGTGGCCACCGTCATCCTCGTCTCGGCGGCCCTCCTCATCGCGGTCCTGATGAACGCACCCCGCCCGGCCACCGTCGGCGAACCCCGGAGGCAGCCGGCTCCGCACATGGGCTGACCTCTCGTCGCACGGCCCGGACCTCACATGTCGCGCGCCTTCCGGCCGGTCGCCGAGACTCGGCGACCGGCCGGAAGGCGGTCATACGGAAGGCGGTCATACGGTGGGCGGTCATACGGGGTCGGCCGCCACCCGTGAATCGCCTGCCGGTCGGCCGCGATGAGTCCCGTCGGTGGTCACTCGCCCCCGGTCGACGTGTTCCGTCCCCACCCCTCCGTCGTCCACGGACGGAGTTTCTCGGGGTTGCGCACCACCCAGATGTGCTTGATCCGGTCGCCCGCGACCCCGAACGCGTACACCGCGACGGTGACGCCGTCGTACCGGGCCACCAGGCCGGGCCGGCCGTTGACCATGCGTTCCAGGATCGTCAGGGCAGGTGTCCTGGCCAGGATGTCGACCAGGTAGCGTGCGATCCGCTCGCCGCCGTCGATCGGCTGGAGCCTCGCACTCACCAGGCCGCCGCCGTCGGCGACGGTCGTGGCGTCGGGGTCGAGGAGGGCGACGAGAGTCTTGATGTCCTTCGCTTCCCATGCCTGTTTGAAGCCCCTGACGAGGGCGGCGTGCTCGGCGGTCGGTCCGGCGGGAACCTGCGAGGCGCGGACGCGGCGCCGGGCCGACGAGGCCAGCTGCCGGCAGGCCACCGTCGTACGGCCCACGATCTCGGCCACTTCGGCGAAGGAGTAGCGGAAGACGTCGTGCAGGACGAACGCGACTCGCTCGGCGGGGGTCATCGATTCGAGCACGACGAGGAAGGCCATGCTGACCGACTCGTCGAGGGTCACCCGGTCCGCCGGGTCGGCCGCCGTGCCGCCCGCCGGCCCGAGCGTCCACTCCGTGCGTTCCGGCAACGGCTCGGGGATCCATTCGCCCACGTAGCGCTCGCGGCGCGCCCGCGCGGAGCCGAGCACGTCCAGGCAGATGCGGCTGGCGACCGTCGTCAGCCAGCCGCCGACCGACTCGATGGCGTCCCGCTTCCGCTGGGGCAGGGCGTACCAGCGTGTGTACGTCTCCTGTACGACGTCCTCGGCCTCGGCCAGCGAGCCGAGCATCCGGTACGCCAGATCGATCAGCCGGCGCCGCTCGCTCATGATCGCGTCCAGGCTCGGGTCGGTCCGGCCGTCTCGCGGCTCGGACGGGGTGCTCATGGTGCGGTCGGCTCCCTCGGTCGCATCTGCTCTCACCGGTCCGACGACGCAGCGCACCGAAAGGTGAGGCCGACCGGACGCGGCGGCCCGCGCCTGATGCACCTGATGTGCCGGGTACCCGGGCCGATCCCGCCCGACGCGAGGTCACCGCGTGTCCGACGGGCTTCGGCGCCCTCAGTGCCGTGCCGCCGCCACCAGGCCGGTCAGCTCGGCCACGGTCATCGAGCCGGCCGCGCGGCGCTCCCGGGCGAAGGTGTCGGCGACCCGCTGCAGCACCTCGTTCACCGGGGTGGGAATCCCGTGCAGGCGGCCGAGCAGGACGATCTCGCCGTTCAGGAAGTCGGCCTCGATGGTGCCCGTCCCGCGGCTCAGGGACTGCCATGAGGACCCGCCGCGCGGGGAAGCGCCCGAGGGCTCGAAACGAAGCCTGGACCGCACCTCGGCCGCCTCCGCGTCGGTCACGGTCTCCACGCCCGCGGCGGCCAGAACCGTACGGCCCTCCGCCCGGGCCGCGCGACACACGGCGCGGACCTCCTCCCCGGCCACCCTGCCCGTGACGGCCTCGACCGAGTTCGCCAGATTGCCGAGGAGTTTGCCGTACTTCCACCGCATGACGTCGTCGACGACGGGCGCGTCGAAGTGCGACTTCTCCAGGGCCGCCGAGACGCTCCGCACGGTCTCGTCCGTGCCGGAGGGGAAGCGCCCCAGGTGCAGGACGCCGGTGACGGGGGCGGACACCGCGGTGACCGAACCCGGCTCGACGTGGGTCGCCGGCAGCCAGACGCACATCCCGTATACACGGCGGAAGCGGCGCAGCGCGAGGCGTTCGCTCTCGACGCCGTTCTGGGCGCACACCAGCGGCAGCCTCTCGCCGGCCGTGCCTCCGCCCGCCACCGGCCGCGGAGCCCAGGCGTCCAGGGCGGCGGTGCTGTCCTGAGTCTTCACGGCGAGCATCAGGACGTCGTCCTCGCGCAGATGCCCGAGCTCTTCGGGATGCCTGGCGATGGGCAGTCGGTGGGTGTGCGGCCCCTCCGCGGTCGTGAGCCGCAATCCGTGGTCGCGCAGCGCCTCATGGTGCGCTCCCCGCGCCACGAGGACCACCTCGTGCCCTGCCTCGGCCAACCGGCCGCCCAGCGCACCGCCGACGGCTCCGGCCCCGATGATGATGTAGCGCATGCGTCAAGACTCCCACACGGCTCGGTGCCGGGGCCGCGGCGGGCTGAGCACGGTTCTCAACTCCGTCGGCCGACAAGGGATGTGCCAGACTCCGGCCCATGGGCCTTGATCAAGAACTCGTGGATGCCGCCGTCGGCCTCATGGACCGGCGCTGGCCGTCGGGCGAGCCGGGCGGAGCGGCGGCCGTTCGGCTCGCCGACGGCGGCATCCTGACCAGTGTCGGACTCGACAACCTGCACGCTTCGGTGGCCCTCTGCCAGGAGACGGGCGCCTTCATCCAGGCCTACACGCAGGACCGTGTCGTCGTCGCGTCCGTCTGTGTGAGCCGGGACCTGGAGCGGGACAGGGTGCTGATCCTCCCGCCATGTGGTGTCTGCCAGGAGCGACTTGCGCTCTGGGGACCGGCCGTGGAGGTCGCGGTGCCGCGGGAGGACGATGCGACCGCCTGGGTGGCACGGACCCTCGCGGAGGTGAACCCCTACTACTGGGGGCGGCAGTTCGCCGACGGCGCATGGCCTTCGGCAAAGCAGCACACCGAGTGAGGACGACGTCGTACTCCGTCCGCCGGGGTCCTCGGCACCGCTGGTCGAGGGGGCTCCTCGAAGCCGCGATCAGCGGTGCCGGATCCCGGGGTCCGTAGCGGCGACGGTGTTCAGCGCCGGGTGAGCCGGGTCTCGGTCGCGACGCGGGTCAGCTTCTCCGGGTTGCGGACGTAGTAGATGCCGGTGACGCGGGCGTCCTCGACACGGACCGTCATGACACCGTCCATCTCCCCGTCCAGGTTGAGGACGAGGGCCGGGTTGCCGTTGAAGACGGTCGTGACACTGGTGATCTCGGCCTCGACCTTGCCGGCTCCGCCGATGATGAAGCGGGCGACCTTGCTGGAGCCGACGACCGGTCGCACCGCGGCCTGCTTGACTCCACCGCCGTCGCTCAGGAGGACGACGTCGGGGGCGAGGACGTCGAGCAGGCCCTGCAACTCGCCGGTTTCGAGGGCACGTTGGAACGACTCCAGAACCGCCCGGGTCTCACTCGCCGAGACCACCTCGCGCGGTCGGCGGGCCTCGACGTGCCGGCGGGCGCGGTGCGCGATCTGGCGGACGGCCGCCGGGCTCTTGTCGACCGCCGCAGCGATCTCGTCGTAGCCGACGTCGAAGGCCTCGCGCAGCACGAACACGGCGCGCTCCGTGGGCGACAGGGTCTCCAGGACGAGCATCATCGCCATCGACACGCTCTCGGCGAGTTCGACGTCCTCGGCCACGTCCGGTGCGGTGAGCACCGGTTCGGGCAGCCACGGGCCGACGTACGCCTCCTTGCGGCGCGTCATCGTGCGCAGCCGGTTGAGCGCCTGCCGGGTCGTGACGCGCACCAGGTAGGCACGTTGGTCGCGCACCTCCGCCAAGTCGACCTTGACCCACCGCATCCAGGTCTCCTGGAGGACGTCCTCGGCGTCGGCCGCCGACCCGAGCATCTCGTACGCGACGGTGAAGAGCAGGTTGCGGTGGGCGACGAACGCCTCGGTCGCCGGGTCGGTGGCCTGGTCGCTCATGTCTCGACTCTTCTCCTTCGCTGCCGGCGCTGGTGGCCGAAGATCTTCAAGAGTGCACTCACAGTACGGGCGGGCGCGGCTCCGGCCGCCCGTTCGATGTGATCCGTCCGTCCCCGCGTGTGCGGTCGGGCTCGCGGCGGGCCCTGCGGCGGCGCCCGCCATGAAGGCGCCGCCTCTCCCGCGGAGTTCGTGGCGACGGCGGCGGGTGCCGCCCGTCGCCCGTCGCCGGTTCAGCGTGCGACCGGTGTCTCGCCGTGCAGGGCACGCAGCGCCTGCTCGCGCGTGTCGTCCTTGGCCCAGGCCCAGCTGAGCGAGCCGGGCTTGCGCGCCTCGTCGACCAGCTGCTTGACGGTGCCCCAGCACACGAGCTGCTTGAGCTTCGCACCGGCACGTCCGCCGACGTGGAGCCGCATCGCGGTGTCGTTCCGGTGGGCGAACTGGAAGATGCCGCCTCGGCGTCCCAGGCTGATGCACTGGCCGACGAAGCCGAGGGCGACGGGTCCGGGTCGCTCGCCCGCGATCCGGTGGAGCACGGTGTCGGCGGCGTGCGCGCCCAGGGGTCCCGCGGCCTGGCAGCTCATCCGGAACGGCAGGTCCGACGGTGCCGCCGAGTCCCCGCCCGCGACGATCCGCTCGTCGTCCACGCTGGTCAGCGTCTCGTCCGTGAGCAGGCGGCCCGAGGCATCGGTGCTCAGCCCGCTGCGCGCGGCCAGGTCCGGCACGCCGAACCCGACGGTCCAGACGGTGACGGCGCTGGGCAGTTCGCGGCCGTCGGCGAGCTGTACGGCGTCGTGCGTCACGCCCGTCACCTTCGTACCGGGACCGTCGAGCACGGTCACACCGAGCCGGGCGAGCCGCCCGGCGACCGAGCGTCGCCCCCGCGGGTGCAGGTAGGGGCCGAGCGCACCGCCGCACACCAGGGTCACGGCGCGCCCCTCCTCGGCCAGCTCGGCCGCGGTCTCGATGCCGCTGGGGCCGGCGCCGACCACGGTCACCGCGGCCGTGGCGGGCGCCGCGACGAGGACCGACCGCAGCCGTTCCGCCTCTTCGAGGCCGCCGAGCGGGTAGGCGTGCTCGGCCGCTCCGGGTACGCGCGGGGCCGCGCTGTTACTGCCCACCGCGTAGACGAGGTAGTCGTAGCGGACCGTGCCACCGGTCGCCAGCGCCACGCTGCGCCCGGCCGCGTCGATGCGTGCCACCGTGTCGACCACGAGACGGACGCCCTTGCCCAGCACCTTCGTGTACTCGACGACGGCGTCGTCGGATCCGGCCACGAGCTGGTGCAGGCGGATGCGCTCGACGAAGGCCGGGCGCGGGTTGATCAAGGTCACTGTCACGTCGGCACGCTGTGTCAGGCGATTGGCGGCCATGACACCGGCGTAGCCTCCGCCGATCACGACCACATCGGTGTTCTCGTTCATCGTCTCTCCTTGGTTCCAGGGGTCCGGCCTCAAGACACCGCGCGGTCGGCCGCTGTGACAGCGCGTGACGCGGATCACTCCGAGGGGTGGGGTCGATGGAAGGATCTGCCGGTCAGGCGGTGAAGGACTCGGGGCCGAAGCGCCCCCATGCGATGAAGGCCGCGAGGGCGAGGTAGATCAGATTCAGGGCGACGAACCTGTCGAGGCCGCCGTGGCGGAAGTGCGTGATCATCGCGCCGATCATCAGCAGGACCCAGCAGACGGCTGTCACGGGCACCAGAACCGGTGCGACGTCGGCCACGGCGGGGAGTATCAGGCCGACCGCGGCGGCGAGTTCGAGGAATCCGAGTCTCCGGACGAAGCCGGCGCCGGCGTCCGCGGTCCATTCGCCGCCGGGCGCCTCGGCCAGTCTCTCCTTGGGCACGAACACCTTGGTGATGCCGCCGGCCAGGGCGACCACGGCGAGCAGTCCGGTGGCGATCCACAGCGCGAGGTTCATGAGGTGCTCCTTCGTGTCCGGTGTCCGGCCCTCTCCACGGGCCGGCCGATTCCAGGGGTGCGGCCTCAAGACACCGCGCGGGCGGCCGCCGTGACAGCGCGTGACGCGGATCACTCCGCCGGCAGTGGATCCCGTACGGGACGGACGTGAGCCTCCGTCACGAGGCCGTCGCTCACCGGAGGTCACGGGAGCCGCGGGTACGCTCTCGCAGGCCGGAGCCGCGCCTCTGCCGCTGACTGCGTGAGATCCCGGAGTAGGGGGCGTCGGCCTGCGAGCGCGCGCCGGGCGATCCGTCGTGAGAGGCCGTCGCGCAGGGACGAGTGGAGTCGCGAGATGGCAGGCAGCGTCACCGTATTCACCCTCGGCGGAACGATCTCCGCTGCCCGCGGGGGTGCCGGCCGGCTGACCGGCGCCGAGGTCCTGGCGCAGCTCGCACCGTCCCCCGACGTCGACGTGCGCCTCTACGATTTCCGGAGGATCCCGAGCTCGAACCTCACCGTGGACGACCTCGCCGAACTCGCCGCACTGATCGACTCGGCGGGGGCCGCGGGCTCCGGCGCGGTCGTGGTGCAGGGGACGGACACCATCGAGGAGTCCGCGTTCCTGCTGGACCTGCTGTGCGCGCATCACCGTCCCGTGGTGGTCACCGGCGCGATGCGGCGTCCCGATCTGCCGGGCGCGGACGGCCCGGCGAACCTGGCCGGCGCCATCGCCGTCGCGGACGACAGCGGATGCCGGGGCCTCGGTGCGCTCGTGGTCCTCGCCGACGAGATCCATGCGGCCCGGCACGTCCGCAAGACCCACAGCACGTCCGTCACCACCTTCGCCTCACCCGGGGCGGGTCCTCTCGGTTCGGTGGTCGAGGGGCGGCCGCGCGTCCTGTTGCGGCCGCCCGCCCCGCTCACCGATCGCCCTCTGCGGCTGCTCCGCGCGGCGCGGGTCGCGCTGCTCACGGTGTCGCTGGGCGACCGCGGGGAACTCCTCGAGGCGATCGACGACCGGTTCGACGGCCTCGTCGTGGCAGCCTTCGGCGCGGGTCACCTTCCAGAGTGGTTCGTGGAACCTCTGGAACGGCTCGCCGCACGCATGCCGGTCGTCCTCGCCTCGCGCACCGGCGCCGGCCCGATACTGAGCCGCACCTACAGCGGTCCGGGCTCCGAGCACGACCTGCTCGGCCGGGGACTGCTCTCGGCGGGGTTCCTCGACGCGCCGAAGGCACGCCTGCTGCTCCAGGCGTTGCTGTCCGACGGTGCGGACCTCGCGCGCATCCGCCGTGCGTTCGCGGCTCTCGTCGGCTGATCTCCACCCGGACCGCGGGTCCGCCTCCGCGGCGCCGGGGGCGTGCCCGCGACACTTCGGCGAGGGCCGAACCTTCGCGTACCTACATTGGCGGTCATGAGCCCCAACCGAGCGACCCTGTCACGCACGGGTCACCGTCCGAGCGGCCATGGTGACCGCATCACCGTCGAGCCGCGCATTCTCTACTTCGGTACGCCTGTCGTGCTGCTGTCCACCGAGAACGAGGACGGCTCGTTCAATCTCGCGCCCATGTCCTCGGCCTGGGCCCTGGGGCAGGTCGTCGTCCTCGGCCTCGGGACCTCTGGGCAGACGGCCCACAACCTGGTGTCCAGGCCGGACTTGGTGATCAGTCTCCCCGCTCCGCACCAGTGGCGGGCGGTCGAGCGGCTGGCCCCGCTGAGCGGGCGCGACCCGCTGCCCGAGGAGAAGAAGGCGGCCTTCCGCTTCGAGCGCGACAAGTTCGGCGCCGCGGGACTGCACCCCGCACCGTCCGAGGCGGTCCGCCCGCCCCGCGTCGCCGAGTGCCCGCTGCAACTGGAGGCCCGCGCCGTGCGGGCACGGCGCGACGCGGGCGGCGACTTCCTGATCGTGGAGGCGCAGGTCCTCACCGTGCACGCCGATCCGGACCTGGTCGTCCCCGGCACACAGCACATCGACCCGACGGCTTGGAGCCCGCTCGTGTACAACTTCCGTCATTACTTCGGGCTGGGCGACGAGCTCGGTCATTCGTTCCGCTCGGACACACCGCACCCACCGGGCTCCGCCGACATCCGCTGACCGTGCGGCATCACCGCGTCCCCTGGGGCCGAAAGGCCCGGCGTGCCCTCGAACTGCCCAAGTCCCGTGCCCAGCGGTCGAGGAGGGACCAGCCGCTCACCCGCACCATGTCCCGCTCCGTCGCGCGCAGGGTCAGGGCGAGCAGGAAGGCGGCGAGGAAGCACGCCGCGGCGTTCGCGGTCAGGGCGACGCTCACCCCGCTCAGTACGGCGTGGGCATCCTGGACGTCGAAGCTGTGGATCCTGGCGGTGGCGACGTCCGACATGACCGGGATGCCCATGGTGATGCCGATCTGCTGGCTCATCGTGGCCAACCCGTTGGCCAGGCCCTGTTCTTCGTCGGGGAGGCGGGAGGTGGCCGTGACCATGAATCCGACGATGACCACCAGGTTGGCGACGCCTCCCGCGAACGTCGTGGCCAGCAGGACGTAGATCCACCCCGACCCGGCGCCGAGGAAGACGAGCGGGACGGTGGCCGCGGCCTGGACGAGGAACCCGGCCACGAGGGCGTTCCTGGTGCCGACCGTTCCGATGACCTTGGGGCCGATGATTCCGCCGAACCCGGCCAGCTCCCGGTTCGAGATGCTCCACCTCGCGCAGGACACGGGACAGCGCATCCTCACCTTCACGGCGGCCCCCGGAACGGGCTCCGAAGCCGCTCCTCGGCTGCTCGCCGCGCGCACGGCGCCCGCCCGGACGACAAATCCCGTGAACGCCCACGACGCACCCTCTGTCGCCACGAACCGACTGACCGTACCCTGACAAGTCATAGAACTTCGGGCGTGATCGACCGGGGGAGCCGTCATGTCCTGGAACCACGATGGCGCACGTGACGACTTCGTCGTTCCACCGATGCCGGCCGCTCCGCCGCCCGCGCCCGCGGACCCCTGGCGGGCCGTCGCGGTGGGGTTGCTGAATCTCTGCGGACTCGGCGTCGGATACGCCTTGGCACACCGCTGGGGGCTGATGGCCGCATGCTGGATCGCGACGGCGATCATGCTCGTGGCGGCCCTGCCCGCGGACCCGGACGGGGTCCCCGGTGCCGTGGTCGTCCTCTACCTCGGCTTCCTGGTACTCGCGGCCGCGCACGGTGCGCGCGTGGGGCTGCGGACCCGATTGTCGTGGCCGCCGAACATGCTGATCGCCGCCGCGCTGGGCATCGTGCTGCTGGCCGTCCCCGCAGGTGGCGTGGTCCTGTACGACGGGGCGCGTGACGAAGCCGTCGAGCAGATGCTGCTGGACCGGCTCGACCGGGCGGACGAGCTGGTCAAGGCGTCCGGGAAGCAGCGCTTCCAGACGGCCGAAGCCGACTACCGCCGGGCCCTGGCGGTCTACGACGGACTGAGCGAGGACCATCCGGGGTCACGGGCGGCCCGACGGGTCCCCGCCCGGCTCCAGACCTACTACGCCACCGTCGCCTCGCCCTACGAGGAGAAGGAGTACTGCGACGCCGTAGCGCCGCTCAAGTATCTCCGCACCGTCCCCCGCACGATGGGCGAGAAGGACCTCGGAGACCTGGCCACCTGGCCCGACGACCGACTCGCCACATCGCTCTACGAGTGCGCGGCGGACTCGCTCGACGGCGGAGCCGCCACCTGGACCACGCAGTTCGGGGAGCTGCTGTCGACGTTCCCGAAGTCCGAGCAGGCCGGGAAGGTCGAGCCCGCCGTGAGATCCGCTGTCGACAAGGCGGTGAAGTCGGTGGGCGGCGACGACCCCTGTGCGGCCGTCAAGCGCCTGGAGGGTCTCTCCGGACAGGTCCGCGGGCTGCCCGGTGAGCAGGCGGGCCTCGCCGACGCGCTCGGCAAGGACGCCGACCGGGCGCGCAAGAGCGCGAGTTCGGGTACGTACACCTGCGGTGTGGACCAGTACGAGGACGGCAGCTTCAGCCAAGCCCTCACCACGATGAACGAGTTCGTCGAGAACAACCCGCACCACAAGAACCGGGCGCGCGCCAAGAAGATAGCCATCGCCGCGGAGGTCGCCGAGACAGTGCCCGCAGCCGGCAAGCGCCTGCCGACCACGGCGTCGGGCGGCAGCATCACCGTCACGGTGAAGAACGACAGCCCGGACGACATCACGGTCCTGTACACCGGGCCGGTGACCGGCAGCCTCACCCTCAAGGCCTGCGGCAGCTGCACCTCGTACTCCCTCGGCAGCACCCTGGGGATCGGCTTCGAACCGTGCGGCGACAGCGGCAAGCACTATCCGCAGCGGACCATCCGGCTGCCCGTCGGCACCACCTACTTCGTGCACAAGTCCCGGACCGGAGCGGGAAGGACCCCGGCCTCCGACACCGCCAAGCTGTCGCCGGGCTACACGTACACCGAGTGCGCCTACACGACGAGCCTCGGGTACTGACGCGCCCCGGCTTCCACACCCCCCGGTCACGGGGTCACAGGGCGGTGCCCGCAGCGTCACCGCTCGCCTCGACTCGTTGCCGAGGCCCGCACGCGCAGCGTGACGGCGAGCGCCTTCCTGTCCTGCGAGGACCCGTCGCACGCCCTCGGCCTGGGCCTCTCACCGGGCGACACGCCGGGCCGCATCGACACGCCGGCCGGTCCGGTGACCTTCCGCCCGGACTCGGCGACCGTGTGAGCGGCCCCCGGCTATTCGAAGACGTGCACCGGGAACTCGGTGGACGCGTTCAGCTCGGCCCAGACCGTCTTGCCGCGCCGGGCGTGACGGGTCCCCCACTGCTCGGCGAGCTGGGCGACCAGCAGGAGGCCGCGCCCGCCCTCGTCGAAGGTCCGTGCCCGGCGCAGATGCGGTGTGGTGCTGGCGGCGTCGGAGACCTCGCACAAGAGCGTGCCGTCATGGATCAGGCGCAGGCTGATCGGGGGCAGGCCGTAGCGGATCGCGTTGGTGACCAGTTCGCTGACCACCAGCTCGGCGGTGAAGTCGAGCTCCTCCAGCCCCCACTCCCGCAACTGCCGGGACACCTCCGAACGGGCCCGCGCGACGACCGCGGGGTCGGCCTCGAGGTCCCAGGAGGCGACCCGGTCGGCCCCCAGGACGTGGGTGCGAGCGAGAAGCAGGGCGACGTCGTCGTCGGGCCGGTCGGGCAGCAGGGCCTCGAGCGCTCTGTCGCAGATGCTCTCCAGGAAGGGATCCGGCTGCACGAGCGTCCGCCGCAGCGTGGCCAGTCCCCCGTCGGCGTCGTGGTCGCGGCCCTCGATCAGACCGTCGGTGTACAGGGCGATCAGGCTGCCTTCGGGCAGCTCGATCTCCAGGGTCTCGAACGGCAGACCGCCCAGTCCGAGCGGCGGGCCGGGAGGCAGGTCCAGCACGTCCGCCTTCCCGTCACGGATCACCACCGCCGGCGGCACGTGCCCCGCGCGTGCCAGGGTGCAGCGGCGGGCGACCGGGTCGTAGACCGCGTACAGGCAGGTCGCCCCGATGTCGCCTTCGGCCTCCTCTGCGTCCGGGTCGGTGGAGGCTTCGGCGGACAGGTGGAGCACGACGTCGTCGAGGTGGGTCAGGAGTTCGTCGGGCGGCAGGTCGATGTGGGCCAGAGTGCGTACGGCCGTACGCAGGCGGCCCATGGTGGCGGCCGCGCGGATGCCGTGGCCGACCACGTCGCCCACCACGAGGGCCACCCGGGCGCCGGACAGCGGGATGACGTCGTACCAGTCGCCGCCCACCCCGGCCTCGGAGCCGGCCGGCAGGTACCGGCAGGCGACCTCCGCGGCCGACTGCTGCGGCGCGTGGCGCGGGAGAAGACTGCGCTGGAGGGTCAGGGCGGTCGCGCGGGCGTTCGTGTAGCGGCGCGCGTTGTCGACGGCGACCGCGGCCCTGGCGGCGATCTCCTGGGCCAGGAGCAGATCCTCGTCGTCGTAGCGGACGGGATTGCTGTACCGGAAGAACTCGGCGACGCCCAGGACGGCGCCCCGCGCCTTCAGCGGCACCACCAGCGTCGAGTGGAACCGCCGCGGGTCACCCGGCCGGTCCATCTGGTGCCGGCAGGGGCGCGCGGTGGCGAGGGCGTAGGCCGTCGGCGATCCGTCCGGGCAGGTGTGGTGCTGCTGCGGCGCGATGCCCGACCGGAGCCCCGTCCTGGTGACCGGGCACTGCGCGGTCCGGCGCAGCTCCAGCGGGCCCGGCGGCACGCTGTCCTGCCCGCTGAGCGCGGCGTCGAGCAGGTCGACGGTGACGAGGTCGGCGAAGCGCCCCGTGGCGAAGTCCGCCAGTTCCTGCGCGGTACGGGCGATGTCGAGGGTGGTCCCGATGCGCATGCTCGCCTCGTTCACCATGGTCAGCCGGCACCGCAGCCGGCGGTCCCGCTCCTCCTGGAATGCCGCGGCGCCCTGCTCCGCCGCGCGGTCCACGTACATCGTCGAGAACTCGACCAGGCGGCGCGCCGCCGCGGCGACCTGCACCGGATCGCCGGTGAGCCGGGGGATCTCGGCGAGCAGCCTGTCGTTGACGATCCGCTGCCCCAGCCGCAGGGCCCGCAGTGCCGTGCTGAGAGGCATGCCGTAGCGGGCCAGCCGGCGCGCCCGCTCCGCGTCGGCGGCCGGCGGCTCGAGGCGGCGCGGCTCGACGGAGGTCTCCAGAGCGGACAGCGAGGCGCGGACGTGGTCGATGATGTTCGCCGAGACCATCCGCGCCACGTCCGGCTCTTCCCACAACGCGGGAAGTTCGCGCCGCAGGCATTGCTCCACGTCGGCTGTCAGCTCGTCCACCTTCGATCCGAGCTCGTGCGCCGCACGTGACAGAAGGCCGTCGGCCGGGGGCTCCACACTCACGACGGTACGCCGATCGCCCGGATATCTCCGACCGGCGTCGGCCCCACGGGCATCGGCGCCCACCTCATGATCAAGGCTCCGTGTCCGCCCGAGACCGCTGACAACGCCTTGCCACACTCGTGCGCACGCGCGCACTCCGGTGGTGGGTGGGTCGGGTCCGTACCGGTGATCCGCTCGCTGCAGCCGTCGTGCGGGGCGCGCTCTCGCCCGTACCGCTACTCCGGGGGCAGCCCGGCTCGCACGGCGAGGCCCGGGAGGAGGTCGGTGCAAGGTCCTCGACGGGCACGGCGGGCTACCTGTCGAGCACGTCCACCAGCGTCACGAAGGCACCTGTGCCGAAGACGGCGAGGAGGACGAATCCGACGACCACGAGCCAGCAGCACGAGGCGACCGCCACCATGAGCCGGGACCGCCACACGGCCCGGCGGAATTCGGTGTCGTCGTCCCAGCTCCGGTCGGCCACCCCGCACCCCCTCGCCACGGACTGTACAGAGCTGTCGCCGGCGCGGATCAGGCGGGATCCCTCGCCCGCGGGCCTCGCGCCGGGTGCACGCCGGCAAAACGCTCGTGACACGGCGTTGCGGCGCATGACGGACGGTGAGCGATACGGCGTGCGACCGCGCGGCCGGAACTACTATGGCGTCATGTCCGTCGAACTGTTCGCAGGCATCTCGGTCAACGACTACGAATCGGCGCTCACCTGGTACGGGCGGCTCCTCGGCTTCCCGCCGACACTGATCCCGAACGACCGTGAAGCCGTGTGGGAGCTGGCCGAACACCGCTACGTGTACATCGAGCTGCGGCCCGAACACGCCGGCCACGCCATGCACACGCTGTTCGTCGACGACCTCGACACCCGCGTCGCCGGGATCTCCGAGCGCGGTCTTGAACCCATGAACCGCGAGACCTACGCCAACGGCGTCCGCAAGGTCACGTACAGGGATCCCGACGGCAACCAGATCGGGTTCGGCGGCACTCCGGTCTGACACGTGCGTGCCCGTGCGTCCCCTGCACCGGCCGGTGCGCCACGAGTGGCAGGTATGGCGCGAGTGGTTCCGGCAACCCCGGCCGCGTGATACACACAAGCGGGTCACACTCCTGTCCGCCAGCAGGAAGGTTGCCCCATGCCCGAAAACGGCCGCACGGCGACACGACGTCAAGTCTTCGCCCGCACCGCCGCGTTGAGTGCGTCGATCGCCTTCGCCGGTAACCTCTCCGAACTCTTCGCGGGCACCGCCGCCGCGCAGAGCCTCGGCCACCGCGGGTACGGCCCGCTGATCCCCGACCCGAACGGCATGCTCGACCTGCCCAAAGGATTCCGCTACCGCGTCCTGTCCCGTGAAGGAGACCAGCTCCGCTCCGGCGAGGGCCCGGTTCCCAGCAACCACGACGGCATGGCCGCGTTCGCCGCACGTCACGGCGGCGTCCACCTGGTCCGCAATCACGAGAACCGCGCCACCGCGACGATCCCGGTCCCGAACGTAAAGGGCCTCACGTACGACCCGATGGGCAAGGGCGGTTGTACCTCCCTGACGCTGGACCGGCACGGAGAGGTGCTCGCGGAGCGCGTCGCCATCGCCGGCACGGCCGTCAACTGCGCCGGTGGACCCACGCCTTGGGGCACCTGGCTGACCTGTGAGGAGACCGAGGACCAGGCCGGCACCAACGGCTACACCAAGGACCACGGCTTCATCTTCGAGGTCGACCCCGCGGATCCGCATCGCACCGGAGCCGTGCCGCTCACCGCGATGGGCCGCTTCCAGCACGAGGCGATCGCCGTCGACCCCGAGCGGGGCATCGTCTACGAGACGGAGGACGCGTTCCTCAAACCGTTCGGCCTCTTCTACCGCTTCCTGCCCGACAAGCCGCACGGCGGCACGGGTTCACTGCGGGCGGGAGGACGGCTCCAGGCGATGCGGGTGCCCGGCGTACCGGACCTCTCCTCCGTCCAGGAGCCGGGCGCGGCCTTCGACGGCATCGAGTGGGTGGACGTACCGGATCCGCTGGCCGCCCGGACGCCCGTCCGCCTCCAGGACTTCGGCCCGAAGGGCATCACGCACGCGCAGAAGCTGGAGGGCTGCTACTGGGGCGGCTCGTGCGTGTACTTCGTCTCCTCCTTCGCCCGCAGCGCGGACGGCTCGGCCGCCGACCACTACGGCCAGATCTGGCGCTACGACCCGTCGGCCCGCCGCCTCACCCTCGTGATCGTCTTCGGGCCCGGCACCGACGTGCAGCTCCCCGGCGAGTCCCCCGACAACATCTGTCTCGCCCCGAGCGGCGGGCTCATGGTCTGTGAGGACGGCAACGGCGCGCAGCACGTGTTCGGGGTGACGCGACGCGGCGAGGTGTACGCCATGGCGCGGGGCGCCCAGAACATCGGCACCCCGCAGGCGCCGGAGTGGGGCGAGTTCGCGGGCGTCACGTTCTCGCCGGACGGCCGGACGATGTACGTGAACTGCTATACGCCCGGGACGACCTTCGCGGTCACGGGACCCTGGCGCGGCTAGGTTCGCGTCCGCCTGAACGCGCATGCGCTCCCGCCCGTCACCGTGGTCGCCACTGTGACGACCACGGTGACGGGCGGCGGTGGATTCCCGTGCGGCCGGCTCAGCCGACGAGCTCGGACGCGAGCAGGCGATAGCGCGGGAGAAGGACGTAGAGCAACGCGATGACGAGGACCACCCCCGCGATGACGAGCAGTGCCCGGCCCGTCCCCCAGGGCGTCATGAGCGTACCGAGCACTCCGCCGACGAAGATGCCGGCCACGGTCGCGACGAAACGGAGACGCGTCATGCGCCGGTGCGGGGTCGCGGGTGCCGGTGCCGCGAAGTCGAGGATGAGGCGCACCAGCGACATCTGGATGAGCAGGGTCGGCATGCCGGGGACGGCCGCGCGCACGGCGGTGTCCGCGCGCAGGCCCATGGTGAAGGCCACGATGACGATGACGAGCAGGTCCGGGTGCGCGGTCAGTGAGCCGTGACCGTGGCGCCACAGCGCTACCGCGCCGGCGAGCGCGAGGAGTGCCCCTTCGACGACGAGCGCCACGGCGAACCAGTGCCGGTGGCGGGCGACGAGCCGGCTCGTGCCCAGGCCTCCGACCGCGGCCCCCAGTGCGAAGGCGATCAGGGCGAAGGCCGGGCGGGCCACCGGCAGCTGTCCCGCCTCGGCGACGGCGAAGGCCAGGAACAGCAGGTTTCCCGTGGCGAGCGCGGTGAAGACGTGTCCCATCGTCAGGAAGCTGACCGCGTCGACCGCGCCCGCCAGGACGGTGAGCGTCGCCATGACGACGATCTGCTGACGTTCGCGTCGGTCGCCCGACTCCGGTGGTACGGATTCTTCGCGCATGGGGCCAGTCTCGGCAAGGCGGCTCCTCACCGGCGGGTGCCGGGGCCGACGCGTGACCGACGTGCCGCCAATGGAGGTCCGGTCGAGGCCGCCGACGGGCGGGACCGAGGGGTCCTGGGCCGCCGGGGCGGCACAGGGGTGTCCGGGTACGATCACCCGGTCCCCGCACCATAGGAGTTCCGCCCGGTGACCGCTGTCGTCCCGCCTCCCCGTACCGCCACCGGCCTGCGGGCCGCGCAGCAGCTCGACCGGGTCGAGGACGGCGAGCGGCTGCACGCCCTCCTGTGGCGGGCGGGCGCCGGCTGGCGGATGATCAGCAGCGCCGTGCTCGGCGGCGGCATCGGGGAGCGGGTCTGGGTCCTCAACGCCCAGGTCGCCCACGGCTACCGGCGCACCGACCCCGAACGGCACCTCGCCGACCTGGCCCGTGAGGCGGGCGCGCACGGCCCGGGAGTCGGTCTGCTGACGGCGGCCGACGTCGCCGGCCACGGCCGGGCGTACGACGGTGGCGCCGAGGCGGTCGCCACCGCCGGGCTCGGTGTCCGCGGGTGGGCCGCCTCCCCCGCCGAGGGCACGCCGGTGCCCTACCGGCCGGGCACGATCAACATCGTGGTGGCGCTGCCGGTACCGCTCACCGACGCAGCACTTGTGAATGCCGTGGCGACCGCCACCGAAGCCAAGGTGCAGGCCCTTCTCGACGTCGGCTACGACTGCTCCGGCACCCCCACCGACGCCGTCTGCGTCGCCGCGCGCGTCGCCCGCCCCGGCGAGGAGGTCCACTCCTTCGCCGGGCCGCGTTCCCTGTGGGGCGCCCGACTCGCCCGGGCCGTCCACGGCGCTGTGCGCACCGCGGCCGCGCCCTGACCCCCACGTCCGACCGGCCGGTGTCCGCAGGGCAGTTGCCGACGCGGGAGCGTGCGAGGCGCCTCGACCCGCCGGGCTGTGCTCAGGCGTCTTTTCGTTCGAGCCCGCGTACGTCGCGCAAGAGGGTCGAGAACAGCGCGGACCCGCCCATCACGGCGGCGACCACGACCAGCCAGGCGTGCAGGCCGACGGCGGTGGCGACCGGACCGGTGAGCAGGAGGCCGACCGGGCGGGCCACGAACGAGCCCACCATGTCGAAGGAGTAGACCCGGGCCAGCTTGTCCTCGGGGACGTTCTCCTGGATCGACAGCTGCCAGAACACGTCGAAGATCTGGAGCCCGAACCCGTGGACGAACGCGCCGGCCAGTACGAGCGACAAGGTCGGGTGCACGGCCATCGCCAGGGGGAACGCCGCGGTGAGCGAGAGCAGCAGGGTTCCGGTGAGGAGCGCGCGGCGCGGCCGCCAGCGCAGGCAGACAAGTCCGCCGACGACGAAGCCGACCATCATCGCGCCCATCGAGAAACCCCAGGCGGAGCGGCCGATGTCCTCGCCGACCACGATCGGCCCGAGCACGGACTGCGCGCCGCCGAAGAAGAGATGGTAGAGCAGCGCCTGTACGAGCAGCAGGACCAGCCACCGGTGGCGCAGCACCTCGCGGAGCCCTTCTCCCAGGTCCGCGAGGATCGCACCGCGACCGCCCTCGGCGCGTGTCTGGGGGACGGTCAGCCGGGAGAAGCAGTACGCCGCCACCGCGAAGGTGGCCGCGTCGACCGCTATCGCCCACCCCGCGCCGACGGCCGCGACCAGGACTCCGCCGACGGCGAAGCCGATCACCTGGGCCGAGGTCTGCAGCAGCGAGCGCAGCGCGACCGCCGGGCCGAGCAGTGTCTCGGGCACGGTGGCGCGGGTCATCGCCGACGAGGAGGGCTGGGCCAGCGCGCCGAGGCATCCGTTGACCGCGCCGATCACCGCGAGCAGAGGTACGGTGGCCCACCCGCCGATCACCAGCACGGCGACGAGCCCTTGTGTGAGCACGCACGCGGCCGACGAGCCCTCCAGCATCAGCTGTCGCTTCACGCGGTCGCCGAGCACCCCGCCGAACAGGGCGGTCACGACCTCCGCGGCCGCGTACGCCGCGACCACGATTCCCAGCTGGGCGGCCGAGCCGCCCAGGTCGAGCACCGCGAAAGCGAGCGCGATCGGCGTGATGGCATTGCCGAGGGCGCTGGTGGCGGTGCCGGTGACCAGCAGCCGGAAGTTGGAGTGCCGCAGCGGCGTGAACCGCCCGACGGCGGCCGACGGGGCTGCGGCGGTGGTGGTGGGCATGCCGCGGAGATTACTTCGCTGGCGAATTATTCGTCAACGTAATATTCGCTAGAGTAGAACCATGGCCGACGAGGAGCCCCAGGACTGGACCGACCGACACGTCGCCCGGTGGCGCGACCACTGGATCGACGTGGGGTTCGAGGACGACGTCGAGGCGATCGTGACCCGCTGCCAGCGGCTGGTACGGCACTGGAAACAGGCCTCGCAGGCGGCGCTGTCCGAACTCGGTCTCCACGAGCACGAGTACGTCACCCTGCACATGCTGATGATCCGGGACACCCCGGGCCGTGCCAGCCCGACGCGGCTGGCCGAGGACCTCGGCATCAGCAACGCCGGGATGACCGGACGGATCGACGCGCTGGAGAAGGCGGGCTGGATCCGGCGCAAACCCTCACCGGACGACCGGCGCCGCGTCGAGATCGAGGTGACCGAGGCCGGCGTGGACCTGTGGCGCAAGGCGATGCACGGGCGCGGACGGTCCGAGGACGAGGTGGTGCACGTCCTCGACGCCGACGAACGGGCCACCCTGGCCGCACTGTTGAAAAAGATGACGCTCAGCATCGAGACGGCGGGCGTGGAGTCCGCCGACGACTGAGCCGCCGCCGGGGCGGGCCCCCGCGGGGTCCGTGTCCCGTCTCCCCACGCCGCCTTCTTAGGCGACCGTGTCCCTGGCCCGCCCGGCGGTCGGCGACGGGCTCAGCGCCGATCCCGACGTCGACCGGCCGTCGGCGACGGGCGGTCAGTACCTCCGGCGACACCCGCCGCGCCAGGACCAAGGTGTACCCGGTCTCCAGCGCCTGACAGCGAGGATGAGGAGCGCATCCAGCCGTAGTCGGCGGCGGTGGCTGCGGTCGTGCCGCGCATCCTGCCAGCGAGCTCCGACAGCGCGGAGCCCCGCTCGTGGGGGGCGGCACGTCACCTGCTCCCGCGGCGGCCGGCCGGGCGCAGCGGAACGGCTTCGGGCAGCTCGCGCAGCGTACGAAGCGGCGAGAGGAAGCACGGGAGCATGCTCAGCGTCATACCGACGGCGCCGATACAGAGCGTGGCCCTTGCTCCGGACACCGCGCCCGAGACTCCGCCCAGGACCCCGCCCAGCGGAAGGCCTCCCCACGACACGAACCGGGCCGTCGCGCTCATCCGGCCCAGGAGCCGATCCGGGGTGAGGCCCTGCTGGAGGCTCGACTGAGCCACCACCCGGACCACCCCACCCAGCGAGAGCGCCGCGAGTCCTGCCGCCGCCACGCACAGGCTCCAGCCAGGTCGCGCCAGCGGCATCAGGGCCGTCAGCGGGCAAGTGACGAGCGGCGCCAGCCAGATGAGCGGTCCCTGTCCGACCCGTGCGGAGAGTCTGGTCGCCAGCAGTGCGCCCAGCAGGGCACCGCATCCCATGCCCGACAGAACGAGTCCGATCCCGTACGACCCGAGGCCGATCTCCCGCTCCAGGAAGACCAGCAGCATGGCCTGGTACATGACCAGGAAGAGGTTGAAGATCGCGTCCCCCAGAATGGTGGCGCGCAGCACGGGATGTCCGAGGACGAACTTCAGTCCCTCCTTGATGTCCCGGCACACAGGCGGGTGTTCGACCGTCTCCGGCTTCCGTTCGCCCTTGCGGATACCGATCGCGAGGAACCCCGACGCGGCCATTCCGGCGGAACTCGCCAGAAGCGTCGCGGGCGCGCCCACCAGGCCGACCAGGGGGCCCGCCAGCGCCGGCCCGCTGATACTGGTCACCGAACGCACCGCCGAGAGTTTCGAGTTGCCCTCCACGAGTCTGGCGCGCCCCACCAGGTGCGGCAGGTAGCTGACGTACGCCACGTCGAAGAACACCGTCAGCACGCCGTGGACAAAGGCCACCGTGTACAGCCACCAGATCGTCAGCAGACCAGCCCACCACGCCGTCGGTACCGTCAGCAGGACCAGCGCCCTCACGAGATCGGTGCAAACCATCACCGAGCGCTTGCGCAGGTGGTCCACCCAGGCGCCCGCCGGGAGCCCGACCAGGAGCGAGCCGGCCGTGGTCATGGCGGTGAGCAGTCCGACCCGGAGCTCGTCGGCGTGCAGGGCCACGATCGCGACCAGCGGCAACGCCAGGAAGATGATGCGATCGCCCAGCTGGCCGAGTGCGGTGGCGGCGAACAGCCGCCCGAAGTCCGGGTCGCGCAGGAGTGCACCACCGGCAGGGGACGGCACGTCGGTCACCTGCCGTCGCTCGGTGTCGGCTGCGAGAAGTGGCCGTGGGGCCTCGGCAGTTGACGCCGGTCGATCCCGAACTCGTAGGCCACCTCCCGTCGGGCGTCCGGAATGACCATGTCGGCTGTTTCCACCGGGCGTCCGTCGGTGTCGTAGAGGGTCCGCTCGATCCGGAGCACCAGGTCCCCGACGCCGATCCCCAGGAGGTTCGCCTGCTCCTGAGTGGCGCGGGCCGGGCGCGGCACCTCGACCACGGTCTCGACCTCCACGCCGATGGAGCGCATCCGCGCCACCACCCCCTTGCCCGCGAGGGGGCCCATCTCGGGCAGCACGACCGGCGTTCCGCCCGTGATCGCCATCGCCTCCCAGGAGTCGGAGAGCTGCACCGGGTGCCCGTCGGCGAGGAACTCGTAGTGCGTGCGGACACAGAGACCGCCGGTGCCGATGGCGAGCCGCTCGGCGATCGCCTCGGGGGCGGGAACGCGCACCTGGCTGTGCGCGTCCCAGGCGCCGGCCATGCCCCGCTCCGCCCCGCCGACGAGGGTGGGGGTGCCGCCCCGTCGCTCGCGGTGTCGCGAACGCACCATCAGCAGACGTTCGCGTGGCACGCACACGAAGGTGCCCGAGCCCGCACGTCCTTCGAGGAGGCCCTTGACGATCAAGTGGTCCACGGCGCGCTGCGTGACGTTGCGCCCTACGCCGTACTCCTGGGCGAGCCGGGCCCGGGAGGGCAGACGTTCCCCGGCCGCCCACTCCCCCGCGACGATCCGCGCGCTCAGCGCGTCGGCCACTGCGAGGTACGAGGCCTGTCTGGGCATGTGCGACTCTCCGGTGCTCGGCTGGGCCACACCTGGGAATTCCAGGCGGCGTTGGAAAGCTACTGCACCGCGTGAAAGCTACTGGAGCAGCAATACGCAGGGCGCTCGGGTGGCTACGGGCGACCTGCCGGCGGCTTGATCGAATGCGGGAGAGGCCGCCTTGAGCTGGGGCGATGCGGCCTGCCCGGCCTGTGTGGATCTCGGTGGCACTCAGGTGTGCTCGTAGCCGTGCGTCCTCGGGCCGCACACCTGCCGCGGCAGCGGGGCCGCGCCGGACGGCGATCTCCGTCTCGCCTGGTCGGGGTCGGCCGGTGGTGCGACGCTTGAAAGGAGAGCTGTCCGAGGAGGGGGAAGCCGGGAGGGCCGATGGGACGGGACGTTCCGGCGCTGGTCTTCACCCGCGAGGACCGCCGCCGGTACCGGATCAAGATGCACGAGTGCCTCGACGCGTTCGCGCAGATGCTGCGCGATGAACGGTTCGAGTCCGAGCGGCCCCAGGTCGGACTCGAGATCGAGCTGAACCTGGTCGACGACGCGGCGGAACCGGCGATGCGCAACAGCGACGTGCTCGAAGCGATCACCGATCCCGCCTGGTCCACCGAGCTGGGCCGCTTCAACCTGGAGATCAACGTCCCGCCCCGCCATCTGACGGCGGGCGGCCCCGACGACTGGGAGTCCGAGATCCGCGACGCGCTGAACCACGCGGACGAACGGGCCAAGTCGGTCGGCACGAACCTGATCATGATCGGAATCCTCCCCACACTGAGGGAGCAGGACGTCGGCGAGGCCGCCCTGTCGGAGAACCCCCGCTACCGGCTGATCAACGACCAGGTCTTCGCGGCCCGGGGAGAGGACCTGCTGATCGAGGTGGACGGTGTCGACCGGCTGCGGACCTACTCGGAGACGATCACTCCGGAGGCGGCGTGCACCAGCACCCAGTTCCATCTCCAGGTGTCCCCCGAGGAGTTCGCCGACTACTGGAACGCGGCGCAGGCCATCGCCGGGGTCCAGGTCGCACTGGCGGCCAACTCGCCGTTCCTGCTGGGCAAGGAACTGTGGCACGAGACCCGCATCCCGCTGTTCGAGCAGGCCACCGACACCCGCCCGCAGGAGATCAAGGTGCAAGGGGTGCGCCCCCGGGTGTGGTTCGGCGAGCGCTGGATCAACAGCGTCTTCGACCTCTTCGAGGAGAACCTGCGCTACTTCCCGGCCCTGTTGCCGCTGTGCGACGAGCAGGACCCCGCACAGACGCTGGACCGTGGCGACGTCCCCGAACTGGCCGAGCTCACCCTGCACAACGGCACGATCTACCGCTGGAACCGGCCCGTCTACGCCATCGCCCACGACATGCCGCACGTACGGGTGGAGAACCGTGTCCTGCCCGCCGGCCCGACCGTCGCGGACACCCTCGCCAACGGCGCCTTCTACTACGGGCTCACCCGCGCGCTGGTCGAGGAGGACCGGCCGGTGTGGTCGCGGATGTCCTTCTCGGCCGCAGAGGACAATCTGCACACGGCGGCGCGGCACGGCATCGACGCTCGGCTGTACTGGCCGGGGATGGGCGAGGTTCCGGTCCCCGAGCTCGTCCTGCGGCGCCTGCTGCCACTGGCGCACCGCGGGCTGGAGCACTCAGGCATGGACGAGTCCTGGCGCGAGCCGCTGCTCGGCATCATCGAGCAGCGCTGCGTCGCCGGCCGCAACGGAGCGGTCTGGCAGAAGGAGATGTGCCACCGCATCGAGGCGTCCGCCCGTTCGGGCCGCCATGAGGCCCTGCGCCGGATGACGCAGATGTACATCGACTACATGCACCTCAACGCCCCGGTCCACACCTGGCCGGTCGACTGACGGAGGGCGCCCCGGACAGACCGGCGGAGCTGGAGTCCGCCGAGCCGGTGTCACACCCGAATGCCCGGCGCGCCGGCTCGCGCGCCCCTGCGACCATGCCGGAATGGCGCCGAGTCCTGAGGCGCTGGTCATCCGGCACACCCACCGCGTCCCTTCCCCGACGGGTCCCACCGGTGAAGGCGCCGTCCCGGCACGGCAGTTCGACACCGCGTTGCTTCCGTGGGCTTCACCCTCTCGGCGGGCCCGCCGGCGCACCACGGTGTGCCGAACCTGCTCACCCTGCCGTCGTACGGCACCTACCGGCACCTGTACGAGGTGGTCGCGCCGGGCGGCGCCCACGGCTCAGTCCGCGGATGCCGCCCGTGCCACGGCGAGGGCCTGCTCGGCATAACCACGGCCGAAGAGCACCGCGTGCACCAGCAGCGGAAAGAGCTGGTGCAGTCCCACCCGGTCCGCCCAGCCCTCGGCGAGCGGCGCCGCCTCCTGATAGGCGCCCAGCACCTGGGCGAGATGCGGGAATCCGAAGAGCTGGAGCATCGCCAGATCGGTCTCGCGGTGCCCGCCGTGTGCGGCAGGGTCGATCAGCCAGGCGTCCCCGTCGGCGCCCCACAGCACATTGCCGCTCCACAGGTCACCGTGCAGCCTGGCGGGTGGCTCGGCGGGGCCCGCGAGTCGGGGCAGCCGTTCCGCGACGCGTTCGACGACAGCGGCTTCCGCGCGGCGGATCGTGCCGTCGTCGACCGCACGGCGCAGATACGGCAGCACCCGGTGTTCGGCGTACCAGGCGGGCCAGTCGGTGCCGGTGACGTTGCGCATCGGGGCGCGACCGATGTACGCGTCGCACGGTCCGCCGGGGGGTGCGGCGCCGAACGCGGGCGCGCCGGCCGCGTGCAGCGCGGCCAGGGCCCTGCCGAAGCGGGCCGCCGCCGCGGCGTCCGGCCGGCCGGGCGGAACCCGATCGGTCACCAGCCACCGCTGGTCGTGGCCGCGGACCGTCGGGACCGGCACCGCGCCGGCCTCGCTCAGCCATCGCAGTCCGGCCGCCTCCGCCTGCACCGCGCCGGGACCGTCACCGAGCTTGGCCATCACCGGCTGCCCACCGTCGAGGGTGACTTCGGCGAGCGTCGCCGACAGCCGGTGTTCGCCGGTCACCGGGCGCCCGGTGATCCGTGCCACCGCGGCACTCGGCCCCTCGGAGGTCATGGGCGCGCCGGGGCCGACGGGGCACGAGGCGGGACTGCGTGCATGGGCAACCTTCCGTGGTCGCACCCGAGCGTATCGCCGCGGCCCGCGCTCGGCTGGGCCGGATCTGCCGCGCCGGGCACACCGGCGTGCCGGCCGCGGCACTCCCGGACGGCACGCACCGCGGCTCCATGCGGGTACGCCACCGTACCGGCCGCCGTGCTCCGGGAAGGGCACGCCACCGTGCGGGCCGCCGCTCCCCCGTGCCGGCGGCCCGCACGGAGTCTGCCGGGCACACCGGAAGCAGAGGTCCAACAGACCTCCCCGCCTGGTCTGTTGAACCCCGCCGCAGGTGCCGGAGTTTCGATGTGCTGGAGTACATCCGTGACTTCGGTGTTGCCCGGTTGAAGTCTGGTGCAGCTGCGGCCGCTCCGGTATGGGCAGAACTGCGTACGTCGACGAGCGGAGAGGACACGTGGCGAACGGGCTGGACGGAGCCTACGAACGCATGGTGTCGCTGGCCGTGGCTGCACTCCACGAACGCGAACCCGACCGTCTGTGGCCGCTGCTGGCTCAGTCGCTGCCGCAACTGCTCGGTGCCGACGCCCTGATCTACAAGCTCGACGACTGGAACGAGAGCAGCGGGACGCTCGGTCTGTCACCCGGTGCGGCCGCGGAGTTCGGCCGGCTCGGGGACGAGGCCCTCGGCCTGCTGCGCGCGGGTTACCCGTTCGCGCAGCACTACGGGACCGGGGACGACCGGGAGCCCGTCACGGCCCGTCGGGCGGCGGGACGCGCATGGCCCGCGAGCCGGACCGCCGGACTCCTGGGCGAGATCATGGACCTCGATCACGTTCTGGCGATTCCACTGCCGCAGTCGAAGACCCCCATCACGGGGTGTCTCATCTACCGCTCCGGTGCGGACTTCACCGACGACCAGGTCCGTGTCGCCCGGCGTCTCCAGCCGCTGCTGGCGGCGGTGGACGAGCAACGGCAACTGCTGGAGAGCTGGCAGCGGCTGGCCGTCCCGGACGCCTCCGCGGGCTCGCGCGGCGCGCCCTCCGCTGCCAATACCCTGACGCCCCGCGAGACGACCGTTCTGCTCCTGCTCGTCGACGCCCTCACGGCGGCGGCCATCGGCCGCCGCCTCGGCATCTCCGAACGCACGGTGCACAAGCACATCGAGAACATCTACCGCAAACTGGGCACCCGCGACCGCATCACCACGGTGCTCCGCGCGCAGCGGCTCGGCCTCGTCGCCACGCGCTACGCGGTGGAAAACCGCTGGTGAGGCACGCGCACCGAATGTGAGGATCACGCCCATGGGAACAGACATCCATGGGTTCATCGAGGTCCGGAACAGTCACATCGACGCCTCCGAACCCGACGACGAACTCTTCCTCCGCTGGCACCGGGCCATGGACCTGTGCCATGTCTACGACGGCAGGTCCTACGAGGCGTTCGGCTGCCTCTTCGGCGTCCGCAACGCGTCGTTCGAGCCTCTTGCGGCGCAGCGGGGCTTCCCGCCGGACGCCTCCCGGGCCGTCGCACGAGCCTTCGAGTGGGAGGACGGGGACGCCCACAGCGCCTCATGGATCAGCTGGGCCGAGTTGACGGCCGCGGACTGGGACGAACAGGAGCTCCCCAACACGGTGCGGTCGAGACCCGAGGACCGGCTCACCCGGCGGCAGGTGCTGCGGGACGAGGACTGGGGTGACGTGTGGACGGTGATGCGCGCCCTGGCCAAGCGCCACGGGGCGGAGAACGTCCGCCTGGTGGTCTGGTTCGACAACTAGACCCGCCCGGGCCCGCCCGTCGATCAGCGTCCGGCTTGCAGGGCGCTCCAGGTCGCGGGCCCGACCTGACCGTCCACGTCCAGGGCTCGACTGCTCTGGTAGTCACGGACGGCCTGGTCGGTTGCCGGTCCGAACTCGCCGTCCGCGGAGACGGTGCGTCCCAGGGCGGCGGTGAGTGCCCTCTGCAGACGCTGGACGGCGGAGCCCGTACTGCCCTGGCGGAGCGCCGGGGTGCTGCCGGCCGCGTGCAGCGCGGTCCAGGTGCGGGCGCCCACGACTCCGTCGGCACCGAGGCCGCGGTCCCGCTGGAAGGCGGTCACAGCGGCGGCCGTTTTCGATCCGAAGCTGCCGTCCACGGTGCCCGCGTCGAATCCCTGCTGATCGAGGAGCCACTGCGCCGCCGACACCTGGGGACCGGAGGAACCGGAGCGCAGGGTGTCGTAGGCCGGGAAGGTCAGCTGGACGCCGCCGTCTCCGTTGCTGCCGCCCACCAGCTGCATGTAGTAGGTCCAGTTCCAGTTCGGTCCCGGGTCCGTGTGGTCGTTGCCGGGCACCTCGGAGTGTCCGACGATGTGGGCGCGGTCCTTGGGGATCCCGTAGCGATCACAGAGGAACGCCGTCAGCGTCGCGGAGGAGCGGTACATCGTGTCCGTGAACCAGCTCGGATCGTCGATGTACCCCTCGTGCTCGATGCCGATACCGGACGCGTTGCCCGAACGGGCGTGCCAGGCGGTGTCCTTGTCGCGCACCGTCTGGGTGATCCGGCCGTCGGAGGAGCGCACCACGTAGTGGGCGCTGACCTGGGACGCCGGGTTCTGGAACCAGCTGATCGTTCCCGCGTACGAGCCCTGGGTGACGTGTATGACGACTTTGCTGATCGATGCCGAGCGGCCGACGGCGTAGTTGGCGGAGTCGGCCGGGACCCAGAGGGCCGACGGGTAGTCGGGGCTCTGGACCGCCGGTGGCGCGGCGCTCTCGTAGCGGCCGCGCTCGGGGGCGACGGGGCGGGCGGGGACGGTCAGGGTGTCGCCGTCCTGGGTGCGGGCGGTCAGACCCTCGGCCAGGTAGGTGTAGACGGTGTCGGCGTAGAGCCGCGCGCCAAAGGCGTCGGCAGCACCACCGTACCGGGCCACCAGGGGGTACCAGACGTCGGTGTCGCGCCGTTCGGCCCGGCTGAGCCCGGCGTCGTCGGCGTAGGCGCGCAGGACGGCCGCGGCGCCGCGGATGTTGGCCGTGGTGTCCGTGCGCAGCGTGCGGGGCGCGACACCGGTCAGCCGGGACGCCAGCTCAAGGGTGTGCCGGTCGGGGTTGCTCACCAGGTGCATCACCCCGTAGCCGCCTGCCTGACTCGGCCGGCCGGCGTGGTCGTCGAGGTGGGTCTCGCCGTATCCGGTGGCGATCAGGAGGTCGCGCGGCACCCCGTACTCGGCCGCCGCGCGGCTGAAGGCGTGGCCGACGGCGCCGGGGGCCGGTGAGCCGGCGGAGCGGGGCGCGGCACCGGCGGGCTGCACGACGGTGACCAGCACGGCAAGGACGCCCAGACCGGGCAGGGCTGCGCGGCCCAGGGGCATGCGGGGGGATCTGCGGAACATCGGTGGGGCCTCCGGGGGCTGGGCTGTGGCTTCGGACCTCGGGACGACGTGGCCTGCCCGGGTGGGTGGGGTGACGCGGAGCGGCCTGATGACGGGCGCCGGACAACCGGGTTGAACCAGAGCGGCCTGATGACGGGCGCCGGCGGCCGGGGCCGGCACCTCACCTGGGGTGCGCGGCCCCGACCGGCTCGGGTCGACCCGAGCCCGGGTCGCGTTCGGCGCCCGCCGGGCTGTCCGGTCCGGGTGTCCGCCCGGCGAGCCGCCCGCCGACAGTCGGGCCTTCGTGTCGACGGACTGTCAGATGGTGCCGCTCTCCCACCACCAGGCGCGGCCGAGGTCCGCGCGGCTGTCGACGTGCTGGTGGTCGACGGTGTACCGCTCCAGACCGGAGAACCCGCAGGTCTCCGCCTTCTGGTACACCGTGCGGTTGCTGACGCCGGGGACGGTGAGGTCGGCCGCGGTGCCGTAGAGGTGCATGCTGTCGCTGGCCCCGCCGATCTCGGCGTTGTGCGCGATGCTGCGGAAGCCCGAGTTGACGGTGATGGCGGTGTTGCCGAGCTTCTTGCGCAGGGCTTCCAGCTTGTACATGGCCCGGCGGGCGTTCTCCTTGACGGCTGCCGCGCTCACCTTGCCGCCGTCGAAGTTGCCGCTCGAACGGTCGGTGAACTCGCTCCAGTTGAAGTGCGCCGTCGAACCGTCCGACTGCTCAAGGGCGTTGAGCTGTGCCTGGGTCGCGGGTCCGGCGCTGCCGTCGACCGACAGGCCGTAGGCCGCCTGGAATCTGCGGACCGCGGCGGCCGTACCCGGGCCGAAGTCGCCGTCGATGCTCACCCGCGACTGCGAGGCCGAGTCCGCGGCCCAGCCGGCGACCCGTATCTGAAGCTCCGTCACATCGGCGCCCGTGGCACCCTGGTTCATGGTGCGCGTCCAGTTGTAGGCGCGGGCGGTGCCCGACAGGAGCACGGGGCCGGCGAACGCGCCGACCGTCGCTGCGAGGGTTCCGCGCAGGATCGCGCGGCGGTTCGGGGTGAAGGTCATGGTGACTCCCTGTGGGGCGTGGGCGGGTGGGGCGCTCAGGCTGGTCGGTCGTCAGTAGGCGAGCTGGAACGGCACGACCTGGGCGTCGGTGTCGTAGGCGTGCACGCGCAGTCTGAAGTGCGTGCCGTCCTTGACGTCGGTGGCGACGGTCGCCCACTGGGGGCCGAACGTCGAGTACGTGTCGTCGTGGTTGCACAGCGAGGTGTGGTCCACGAAGACGATGCAGGCGTCCAGGAAGCCGGTGGCCGAGCTGCTGAGCTTGATGTTGATGTCGGCGCACCGCGAACTGGTCGTGTAGGTGCCGAACTCCACCGCGTCGGCCGAGTAGTGGTACGTGAGCGATTTTGCGCCGCCGTAGCAGGAGGTGGCGGCCGTTTCGGACTGTGCGAGGGCGGGCGCGGTGGAGGCGCCGGTGAGGAGCGCCGTCACGGCTGCGAGGACAGCCGTCGTTCGCCGGGTGCGGGTCATCTGAACCCTCCGATCACTGAAGCGGGAAGAGCGGGAGCCCGGGCGCTGGTCCGGCGGGGCCCGGTGGGTCTCAGTAGGCGATCTGGACGTGCGCGGTGGCGCCCTCCAGGTCCACGCCGAGGGGAACGGTGAAGGTGCTGCCGTCCTTGACGTCGGTGGCGATGGTCTTCCAGCTCCGGCCGACGGCGGTCCAGTAGTTGCACCGGCCGTAGCGGACGAACTTCACGCACGCGTTCACCGAGCCGGCGTCGCCGCTGACGATCCGGACATTGATGTCGTTGCAGCGGGACGACGAGGTGTAGGGCCCGAATTCGAGGGAGTCGCCGGTGTACACGGTGACTGCGCCGCCGTAGCAGCTGGTGGCCGGGGCGGCAGCCGCGGACGCGGTGGTGGGTACCGTGACGGCGAGGGCGGCGAGCAGGGCCGCCGCGGCAGGGTGGGTGAAGGTCTTCGCCATCGGATTCCTTCTGCGTTCGGGGGTTTGCGGAAGGTGTGGGGGTTCGCGGGGAAGGTCGCCGCGCGGTGCCTCACGTGGTGCCTGGGAGCCGGGCGGCCGCGGGGATCGGTGCGGCGGAGCGACTTCATGCTCCGGCGTACGCCGCCTTCTGTCATGCTCATTCGAACAGGGTGAAATGTCGCAGGTGGAAAGGGTGTTGACCGTGCTGCGCTTCCACTTTTCGGCCGAGGATCTGGCCAGGACACGGGTCGCCGCCGCTCCGCACCCGCTGTGGGAGATCGCCTCGAGTCTTCACCGCTTCCAGACCCCGGCGGGACGCTGGGCGTACGCGCACTGGTACCGCACGGCGCGTGAGCGGCTCCGCGAGGCAGGGCTCGAGGGCGTGGTGCGGCAGGTCCTCCTGCCCCTCTTCCCGCGCACGTCGTACTGGCCCGACTTCCTCACACCGCTGGAGGGCGTGGCCGGGCTGGAGGCCGGACTGGAGGCGATCCTGGCCACGCCCGCGGACCGGGTGGCGGCGGAACTCGCCACCCTCGCCCGGATCGGGAGGGTGCCGGCCCCGCTCGGCCGGCTGACGGAGAAGGAGGCCCGGGGCGAGCTCGTGGGCATCCTCCGCGCCTACCACCGGACCGTCATCGAACCCCACGAGGAGTGGGTGCACGAGAGCGTGCACACCGAACGGATACGGCTGGCCCGGCATCTGCTCGACGGGGGCACCGAGGGCCTGCTCGAAGGGCTCGGGCCGGCGGTCCGCTGGCGGCACCCGCGCCTGGAGATCGGCACGTACCCGACGGAACACGACATCCGACTGGAGGGCCGCGGGCTGCTGCTCATACCCTCCTACTTCTGCTGGAAGGGCCCGGTCTCGCTCGCCGATCCCCGATTACCCCCCGTTCTCGTCTACTCGCTGCACCACGAGGTGCCCACCGGGTCGGCCCGCACGGCCGCGGACGCGGCCGGTTCGCCGTCCCTGGAGCTCCTGTTGGGCCGGGCGCGGGCCGCCGTCCTGCGGGCCACCGCAGCCGGGGCGACCACCACGGAAGCCGCCCGACTGGCCGGAGTCACCCCCGCCACCGCGACGCACCACACCACGGCGCTGCGCGATGCCGGCCTGATCACCAGCCACCGTCACGGCAACAGCGTCATCCACACGCTGACGCTGCTGGGAGCGACGATGCTGAACAGGAACACGCGGCGCGCCCCGTCGGGGATCGGGCAGGGGCTCCTGCCCGGGGCCGACAGATTCACCGACCAGCCCGTCCAGGGTGCATGACCCCTTTGTACGGGATGAGTTCGGCCGCCCCCGAGTGGTGCCGTGCGCACACGGCATTCAGCGTGTGCGCAGGCCCGCGGTGGTGGCGCCCGTGCGGTCGCGCAGCAGCGAGCGCAAGGTGGTCGCGTGCTCGTAGCCGACCTTGCGGGCGATGGTCTCCAGGGACAGGTCCGTGGTCCGCAGCAGATGCGTGGCCTGTTCGACGCGCAGGTCCTGGACGAACCGTACCGGCGTGGTGTTGAGGACGCGTCGGACTGTGCGTTGGAGCGTGCGCTCGCTGACACCGAGGGCGTGGGCCGCCTCCGAGAGGCTGTCGGGCGCGTCGAGGTGCAGGCGCGCCCAGCGCTCGAACCCCGCGATGAGGGGGTCGCTCTGGGCCAGCGCGCTCGGGATGGTGTACGCGGACTGCGAGGGCCGTTCGTCGACGACGAGGTAGCGGGCGACGAGGTCGGCGAGGGCCGGGCTGGCGATCCGTACGAGGGCGAGGGCGAGGTCGACGTGCCCGAAGGCGGCGCCCGCCGTGGTCACCCCCTGTGACGTGGTCACCATGCTGGTCTCGTCGAGATCGACCGCCGGGTAGCGGCCCCGGAAGACGGGCGCCAGCCACCAAGTGGTCGTCGCCCGGCGGCCGTCGAGGACGCCGGACTCGGCGAGCAGGAAGGTGCCGGTGCAGGCCGAGGCGACGGGTGTTCCCCGGTCCCGGCACTCGGCGACCAGTTCCCGCACCCCAGCGAGGTCGGGGCCGGCGACCCGGTCGAGGAGGGCGTCGGGCCGGCGCTCCGCGAGTGCGGGCACGACGAGCAGATCCGTGGTCGCCGCGGCGGACGGGGGCTCGGGGGTGACGAGGTGTCCGGCGCCGGTCCGTACCTGTGCGCTGAAGCCGACCGTCGTGACCTTCCAGGCCGGCGGGGGCTGGGGCAGTTCGCCGCGCATCGCGTTGGCCGCGTCGAGGACGTCCAGCGCCGCGCTGAGTCCCGAGTCGAACACACCGTCGTACACCAGTACCGCGACATCCATGTCGGGAACGCTATCAGACGTGTCGTTTCCGACACTGGGGCCGGTCGGATCACCGGCCTAGCGTGAACGACGTCCCCGATCACCGGGGCATGCGACCGCGCCGACCGCCTCCCCGCAGCGGAGTGCCGGGCGATCGCGCCACGGGTGCCCGAAGGGGGCACCGAACCGAGCAGAGGGAGCCCACCGTCATGAACAACATCGGCCTGCTGGCCCGCATCGAGGCCAAGCCCGACCACGCCGACGAGGTCGCCCGGATGCTGACCGACGCCGTGCAGCTCGCCGAGGAGGAGAAGCGGACGGTCACCTGGTTCGCGTTCAGGGAGGACGCCACCACGTTCGGCGTCTTCGACACCTTCGACAACGACGAGGACCGTACGGAGCATCTGCGCGGGCGGATCGCCGCCGCGCTCATGGGAGCCGCGGAGACCATGCTCGCCTCGGCTCCCGACATCCGGCCCGTCGACCTGCTCGCGGTCAAGCTGCCCTGAGCGTCGGCGCCGCCGCGCACCGGCGCGGCCGAACCGTCGGTGCCTCCCCGCCCGCCGGGCGGGGAGGCACCGCAGCCGCTTCCTGCGCAGGCGCCGCAATCGCTCCCCCAAGGGCTGTCCCGCAATCCCCGGTGGATCAGCGGGCGGCGTCAGATGCGGTGCATCGCAAGGCGGAGGGGCGTCCCCATACTGGATGTGTGCGGGCGATCCGACAACGCGGCGAGGTGCCGCAACTGTCGTCGCCCGCCCGCCGGGGGTTACGGGACAGCCCTTCAGGCAGGCGCCCCGCCGGCCGCCGGGCGCAGGCCGTCGAGCGCGGCCCGCAGGATCGGCTCGACGTAGCCGGGATCGCCGTGAATCGCGGCGATGGCGATGACCATGTCGCACATCTGCTCAAGGGTGAGGTCCTCTCGGACCTCGCGCGCCTCCTGCGCGGCAGTCAGGAGCGGCCGGCCGGCGGCCAGTACCCGGGCACGGTTCTCACTGAAGACCGGGTCGTCGCCGTCCGTCTGCGTCAGCAGTTCGGAGGCGATGTCGTGCTTGCTGACGAAGAAGGCGAAGAACCGCTGCAGCCAGGCCGCGAACGCCACGCCCGGCGTCTCGCCGCAGGCGGTCTTCGCGGCCTCACAGACGGCGTCGACCTCGTCGACGTAGAGGGCTTCCAGGAGCTCGCGGCGGCCGGGGAAATTGCGGTAGAGGGTCGCCATGCCGACCCCGGCGCGCCGCGAGACCTCGGCCATCGACACCTGGGCGCCGGGTTCGGCGAACGCGGCGCGGGCGGCGGCGAGGATCTTGTCGCGGTTGCGCTCGGCGTCGGCACGCCTGGGCGGTGCGGTCGGCTGGTCCGGGGTCATCGTTTCCCTAAATGGATAGGCTATCCGGTACGCTGAACGGACAGGCTGTCCACTTCTGCGTGGGGCCTGATTCTACCTACCTGCCGCGACCGGTTCGCGGCGACCGGAGGAGCCCTCCATGGACTACCGACCCCTCGGACGCACCGGCGTCTCCGTCAGCCGGCTGTGCCTCGGCGCGATGATGTTCGGCGCATTCGGCAACTCTGATCACGACGACTCCATCAAGATCATCCACCGCGCCCTGGACGCGGGGATCAACTTCATCGACACCGCCGATGTCTACTCGGGCGGCGAGTCGGAGCAGATCGTGGGCAAGGCGCTCACCGGCTCGCTCCGCGACGACGTCGTGCTCGCCACCAAGGCGGGTCTGCCGTTCGGTGACGACCCCAACCGACGCGGGACGTCACGGCGATGGATCACCAAGGCGGTGGACGACTCACTGCGCCGCCTCGGGACCGACTGGATCGACCTCTACCAGGTCCACCGCCTCGACGCGGCCGTCGACATCGACGAGACCCTGGGCGTCCTGTCCGATCTGGTGCACGCCGGGAAGATCCGGATGTTCGGCGCGTCGACGGCCGCCGCCTCCGAGATCGTCGAGGCGCACTGGACCGCCGAGCGGCGCGGCCGCGAACGGCTCCGTACCGAGCAGCCGCCGTACTCGCTCCTGACCCGCGCCGTCGAGTACGACGTGCTGCCGACCTGCCGGCGGTACGGGATGGGCGTGCTGACCTACAGCCCGCTGGCCGGCGGCTGGCTGACGGGCCGTTACCGCAAGGGCCGGGACGTCGCGGGTCCGGGCTCGGTCGCCCGGCAGCAGCGGTTCCCCGGCGCCTACGACGCCACGTCCCCGGCGAACGCGGCCAAGCTCGACGCCGCCGACGCGCTCGGGGCGCTCGCCGACGAGGCCGGGATGACACTCGTGCAGATGGCGATCGCGTTCGTCACCCGCCACCCGGCGGTCACCTCCGCGATCGTGGGCCCGCGCACCATGGACCACCTCGACTCCTACCTGACGGCCGACGGCGTCGACCTGTCCGGTGACGTGCTCGACCGCATCGACGAGATCGTGCCCCCGGGCCACACGGTCAACATCGCCGACAACATGTGGAACACCAGCACACGCACCCTGGACGCCGCGTTCCGTCGCCGGTAGCCGACTGCCGCCGGTCCGCTCGTCGGTCGGCTGCCGGCTGCCGCAGGGCGCCGGTCCGCCCGGCCGAGCGGTGGTCAGCGGGGGCCGCTCTCCTTGCGCGCGTGGCCGGCGGTCGGCGCGGTGTACCGGCCGGGGTCGGCGTCGAAGGCGGCGGCGCAGTGGGCTGAGCAGAAGTAGTAGGTGCCCTGCTCGGTCTGCCGGTGTGCGGTGGCGGGCGCCCGGACCGTGCGCATGCCGCACACCGGGTCCGCGACCGTGCCGTCGCCGTCGTCGTCGCCCTGGGGTTCGGGGTGGTGGTGTGCACCGCCGTCCGCCGGGGCCCGGTCGGCCGCGGACTCGACGTGGGGCTGTGCGCGGGCGGGCCGGGCCGTGGGCATGGAAGGTGGGTGCCAGCGGCGCAGCCTGGAGGCGTTGGTGACGACCGACAGTGAGCTGAGTGCCATGGCCGCGGCGGCGATGATCGGGCTGAGGCGGATGCCCCACGACGGATACAGGACGCCCGCGGCGAGCGGGATGCCGACGGCGTTGTAGAGCAGGGCGAAGAACAGGTTCTGCCGGATGTTGCGCATCGTCGCCCGCGACAGCCGGATCGCCGTGACGACCCCGCCGAGCGAACCGGAGATCAGGGTGATGTCGGCGGCCTCGATGGCCACGTCGGTTCCGGTGCCGATGGCCAGGCCGACGTCGGCGGCGGCCAGGGCGGGGGCGTCGTTGATGCCGTCGCCGACCATGCCCACGGTGCGGCCCTCCGCCTGGAGGCGGCGGATCTCGTCGGCCTTGTGCTCGGGCAGCACCTCGGCCAGCACCCGGGCGACGCCGACCTGCGCGGCGATGGCGGCGGCGGTACGGGCGTTGTCCCCGGTGAGCATCACGACGTCGATGCCGAGATCCCGCAGGGCGGCGATGGCCGCGGCGGAGTCCTCCTTGACGGTGTCGGCGACGGCGAGCACGCCGGCGGGCCGTCCGTCGACCGCGACGAGGACGGGGGTCTTGCCCTCGCCGGACAGGGTGGCCGCCACGGGGCTCAGCGTGGTGGTGTCGATGCCGACGTCACCCAGCAGCCGGGCGGTCCCCACCAGGACCGGATGTCCGTCGACGGTGGCCTGCACGCCCTTGCCGGTGACCGAGTCGAAGCCCGTCGCCACGGGCGGGCGCAGGCCACGGTCACGGACGCCCGCGACGATCGCCTGCGCCAGCGGGTGTTCGCTGTCGGTCTCGGCCCCGGCCACCAGCCGGAGCAGCCGCGTCTCGTCGACACCACCGAGGGGGTGGACGTCGGTCAGGACGGGTTTGCCCGCGGTGACGGTGCCGGTCTTGTCGAGCACGACGGTGTCCAGCTTGTGCGCGGTCTCCAGAGCTTCGGCGGAGCGGATCAGAATGCCCGCCCGGGCTCCCTTGCCGGTGCCGACCATCACCGACAGCGGGGTGGCCAGACCCAGCGCGCACGGGCAGGCGATGATCAGCACGGCGACCGCGGAGACCAGCGCCAGGGTCAGTGCGGGAGACGGGCCCAGGGTGAACCACACGGCGAAGGTGGCGATCGCGACGGCGATGACCGCGGGCACGAAGTACGCCGAGACGGCGTCGGCCAGCCGCTGGATGGGCGCCTTGGACGCCTGGGCCTGCTGCACGAGGCGGATGATCTGGGCGAGCATCGTGTCGGCCCCGACCTTGGCGGCCCGTACGCGCAGGGACCCGGTGCCGTTGACGGTCGCGCCGATGACCATGTCCCCGGCGCGTTTGGTCGCGGGCATCGGCTCACCGGTGACCATGGACTCGTCGACCCCGGAGGAGCCGGAGAGGACCTCGGCGTCGACGGGGATCTTCTCCCCGGGCCTGATGGCGAGTTGGTCACCGACCACGACGTCCTCGACGGGGATCTCGCTCTCGGTTCCGTCCCGCACGACGCGGGCGGTACGGGCCTGCAGGCCCAGCAGTGCACGGATGGCCTCTCCGGTGCCCGCCTTCGCCCGCGCCTCAAGGAGCCGTCCCAGCAGGATCAGGGTCAGGATGACGCCGACGGCCTCGTAGTAGACCTCCCGCACCTCTTCGGGCAGCAGGCCCGGGACGAGGGTGACGATCAGGCTGTAGCCGAAGGCGGCAGACGTGCCGAGGGTGATGAGCGAGTTCATGTCGGCTGCCCGGTGGCGCAGGGTCAGCCAGCCGGTCACATGGACCGGCCACCCGGTGTAGAACATCACCGGCGCGATCAGCGCCAGCTGCAGCCAGTGGTTCAGCAACCAGCCGGGCACCCAGTCCGCACCGAACAGTTCATGCGCCATCACCGCGAACAGCACCGGGGCGGTGAGCACCGCGCCGACCGCCACCCGGTGCGTGAGGTCCTTGATCTCGGCCTGTCGCTCGGCGGCGTCGGCGGCCTCCGTCTGGGCCGCCGTCCGTTGGTCGCCCTGCGACGGTCCTCCGGTCGCGCGAGCGGCCGGCGCCACTGTGGTGGTGCCGTCGCCGTCGGGAGCCGACGGCACCGGGCCTTCTGCGGGCTCGACCAGCAGCGTGCCTTGGATCATGTTCATGCCGCAGGTGAACCCGAAGGCGCCGGGCCGGTCGGGGTTCAGCCGCACGGTGGTCCGCATATGGGCGGGCAGCCCCGCGCCGACCCTCAGATCCGGGAAGAGGACACGGGCGGTGCACTCACCTGCCTCCTGCCGGTCGAAGACCATCTCGACCGGTGTGCCCTGGCGGACTTTGATCAAGTCGGGGCTGTAGCCGCCCCGCACCGTCACCTCCACCCGCTGCACCCCGTCCTCCAGCCGGGCGGTGCCGGCGCGGCGCGGTCCGAAGAAGTACCGGGCCAGGGCGCCGATCAGCACGGCCGAGGCCACGACGACGGCGACTTCGAGGGCACCCATGGGCTGCTCGCCTCCCTGGTCCGCTTTCCTTCCAGCCTGCGCCCGGTCGTCCGAGGCTGCCAGGGGCGCCGCGGCCCGCCCGGCCCGGTCGCCCGGCCCCGCGCCTACCGAGGAAGTCCTGCCAAGCGGCTGAGGGTGGTGCTCAGCCACTCGGCATGGCCGGCGGAGTCCCAGCCGATCATGTCCCGGGCGAGCAGGTACGTTTCGGCATGGATCAGCACCGTGCTGGTGTCGGTCAGCCAGTCCAGGTCGCGGCCGGGTTCGAGCAGCCCGTCGGACGCCATCCGCGTCCAGAAGAGGCGGAGGTTCTCGCGGGTGGCGAGGCGCCCGGCATGGGCGGCCGCGGCGAGTTCGGGTTCCACGGCTGCCGCCTGCAGGGCGACGGCGAGGATGTCGCCCGCCCGCTCCATCATCTGCCGGGTGCCCGCCACGAGAGCCGCGATGCGCTCCGTGGCCGTGGGAGCGGTACGGGAGAGGACGGACCAGGGCCGTCCACCGACGTCGACGGGGGCGGTGTCACCGGCGAACGCCACGTCAACGGCGCGTTTGAGCAGCGCGGCCTTGGTGCCGAAGCGGACGTAGACGGTCCGGGCCGCGACATGGGCGTGCTCGGCGACCTGGGCCAGCGTGGTCGCCGTGTAGCCCTGCCGCACGAACAGATCGGTGGCGGCCCGGAGAATCTTCTCCTCGGTCTCGGCCACGCGGGCGGCACGCAGATCGGTCTTGTCGGACGCCATACGTTGCACTATAACTGCATCAATGCAGTATGACTGCAAGGAGACGCCATGGCCGACGCCGCCGCATCCGCTCCCCCACCCCGGCTCGACGGGGTGCACCACCTCAAACTGCCCGTCAGCGACCTGCAGCGGTCCCTGGACTGGTACCGGACCCGACTGGGCTACGAGGTGGAGATCGAGTTCGCCGAACAAGGCAGGTTGATGGGCTACGCCCTGCGGCATCCGGCCGGCGGTCCCCGACTCGCACTGCGCCTTGACCCGTCGCGGGCCAAGGCCGCGGCGGGCTTCGACTACTTCTCCATCGGCGTCCCGGACAAGGCCGCCATCGAAGCGCTGGCAGAGCACCTGGACGCGCTCGGCGACACCCACGCCGGCGTGCACTTCGCCACCATCGGTTGGATCCTGCCGCAGCTGCACGACCCCGACGGGCACGAGATCCGCTTCTACACCACGCAGCATCACACCCGTCCGGGCACCGACCCGCTCAGGGCCGAAGACCCCGTGGAGAGCGCCGCGCGACGCGAACGCGCGAGTGAGGTACGCGAGTGACGTCACGTCGCCTCGTCGTTGACCACCGAACTCCACGGCGCCCTGGTGCTGTTACGGCACTCCTGGCACCTCGGTGCTGCCGCCCACCGAGACCCGGCTGACACGGGGTCGGGAGTCGCAGCGCCTCCCGGCCCGGCACTAGGCCCCGGTCACTGCGCGGCTCCGCCCGAGACCTCGGTCACCCCGGAGCCTGGCGGCAGGCCTCGGTCGCGACGGCGTTCGACACGCCCGCCTGCGCAAGGTCGCTGACGCAGCGGGCCTGGTCGCCCACCAGGCCCACGTAACAGGCCATCCGGACGTCGTCCGTGACCTCGGTCCCCTGGTTCTGGACGTGGTCCTGGCAGGCCGCGATGTCCGCGTGGGCGGCCGGAGCGGTCATGACGACGCCACCCAGGGCGAGGGCCAGGCCGGCGAGGGCGCTGGGAATGGTTGCCGAGCGACGCATGAGGATGCACCTGCTCTCCGGTGTCGGGTCGTACGATCCCGGGTGCACGTGGGATCGTGTGAGGGGCGGCGGCGGGCAACACCCCGGAAGACGCGCTTCCCTGGGGTCTGAGCACCGCGCCGGGTTGCGTACCGCGCTGCGAGCACCGCGCTGGTCGGCCGGGGGTGTTGTGCCGTGCCCGGCGAGCGGGTGGTGTACGTTTCCTCCGCGACCGATCGGCTCGGTTCCGGCCACCCTCGCTCCTACGACGCTAGAACAGTCCCGGAGCGCCCGCATTCCCGGAAGGCCCCTGGCTTCCGGCGCTCGTTGAGGTACTCACCGTGTGCGGCGTACGGACGTGCCCGGCGGGCCCTCGGCCCCGCCGACCGAGCGCACGCCTGCGCCTCCCGGACGGGTCGGAACCGGTGCCCCGGCGGGCGGTTCGGCGTCAGGGACGGATGTGTTCGAGGGTGAACTCGGGCGAGGCGTAAGGGCCGGCCTGGGGTGCGGCGGGGTCGGCCGGGAGCTCGGCTCCGGGGATGTCCCCGGCGTGGAGCTCGGCGTCGTCGACGGGGGTGTAGTCGAGGACGGACGGTTCCGGGAGCTCCCAGAAACGGCGGGTGTTGGCGGAGACGGCGTACACCGTGGCGAAGCGCGTGGACCGTGGCGCGGTCAGCGCGGCCCGGACGAAGCCGACGGCGTCGCGCGGGCTCAGCCAGGTCGCCAGGTGCCGGGGTTCGACGGGCACCGGCTCGAAGCTGCCGATGCGCAGACAGATCACGGACAGTCCGAACTTGTCGGAGTACAGCCGCCCCAGAGCCTCGACCGCGGCCTTGCTGACCCCGTAAAGACCGTCCGCGCGGATCGGTTCCTGCGGGCCTGTGAGGTGTCCGGCCGGGTAGAAGCCGGTCACACGGTTGCTGCCGGCCAGTACGACCCGCTCGATGCCGCGCCGTCGCGCCGCCTCCAGCACGTGGTGGGTGCCGAGCACGTTCGCTTCGAGCAGGTCCGCGAGGGGTGCCTCGTCCGGAACACCTCCCAGGTGGAGCACGCTGTCCGCCCCGGCGAGCGCCGCCTCCACGGCCGGCGCGTCCCGCAGGTCCGCCGTGTGCACGTCCTCGTTCGCGGTCTGCGGCCGCAGCGGCACGCGGTCGAGCAGGATCAGCCGCGACGCGTCGTGCCGCAGTGCTTCCCGGACCGCGGAGCCGATGTTCCCCGCCGCGCCGGTCACCGCTACCGTTCCCAGACCCATCGTTCCCCCAGTCAGTCGACGACCCGTGCATCATCGCTGCCCGTGAACCACGCATCAAAAGGATTTGGGACCGGCGCAGGACACCGAACCCGCCCGGCGCCGCCGTCGCTCGCGAGGCGGCGGCGATGACCGCACGGTCCCGGTCCGAGAACAGTCCCGGTGTGCGGCCTGCGGCTCCGCTCACGACGACCGCCCCTGCCACGAACCCCTCTTCTGAGCGTGAGTCCGTTCACAGGGCCCTGCAACCGACACCGCCCGGCTCAGCGCCCGGGCCGGCGTTGCCGGTTGGAGGGCCGCCGTCCTCGCGTGGCGGTCAGCCGTCGGACCGGTAGAGGGCGAACGCGGCGATGTGCGCGGTCGCGCGGGACGCCGTCACGCGCACGCGCCAGCGGCGCGCGCGCACGGCGGCCGGCAGGAGCAGGATCCGGCTCGCGCCGACCGCACCCGCCTCGGCCACCTGCCTCCAGCCGTCGCCGCCGTGGGCCTCGATCACGAAGCGCTCGATCTGCTGGCCGTGCCGGACGTCCTCCGCAAGCCTGATGCGGTCGACCTCCCGCTCCTTGCCGAGGTCGACGGTGACGGCCCCTCGCCCGGTGGTGGTCCGGGCGCCGCGGGCCAGGTCCTCGGGCAGCTCCCGGTCGATCCGCTCACGGAACTGCTTCAGCCGCGTGACGTCGGCGGCCGGCAGCAGTCCCTGGGTGTCCGGCGGGATGTTGAGCAGGAGCACCGAGTTGCGGCCCACCGACCGGAAGTAGATGTCCGTCAACTGATCCACATTCTTGGGCTGTTGGTCCGCGTGGTAGAACCAGCCGTCGCGAATGGACACATCGCACTCGGCCGGCCACCACTGGAGGTGGTCGGCGACCGGTCGGGCGGCGACGAGTGCGGCCCGGCCACCCATGTCCACGGCGTCGTAGGGCAGGGCGTAGTCCGTGCGTCCGTAGTCCTTCTCCGCGACGGGCACCACACTCCACTCGTCCTCGCGGGCGAGACCGCCTTCGTTGCCCACCCAGCGGACGTCCGGTCCCGACACGGCGATCGAGGCGTCGGGGGCGAGCGCCCGCACCAGCGCGTACCAGCTGTCCCAGTCGTACTTCTCCACCTTGTCCGGCGGAATGCGTCCCTGGGCGCCGTCGAACCACACCTCGTCGACGGGTCCGTACTCGGTGAGCACCTCGTAGAGCTGGTTGAGCATATGGGCGCCGTAGTCGGTGGCGTCCAGGGTGCAGGTCGTCGTCGGCGTGCGGTCGTCGCCGTCGACGAGTTCCGGGACGGTGCGCTCGGAGCGTGCGCTGCCGTTGGCGTACACGCCGTGCAGGTACTGGTTCTCGTCCGCGGGCGAGATGTACACGCCGACCTTGATGCCGTGCCGCCGCATGGAGTCGGCGAACTCGCGCAGCACGTCGCCCTGTCCGTCGAGCCAGCTGCTGGACGCCACGGTGTGGCGGGAGTAGCGGGAGGGATAGAGGACGAAACCGTCGTGGTGCTTGACGGTGAGGACGGCCAGCCGGAAGCCGCCGTCGCGCAGGGCGCGGGCCCACTGGTCGGTGTCGAGGCCGACGGGCTGGAAGACGTCGGGGTCCTCGTCGCCCGTGCCCCATTCGAGGCCGGTGAAGGTGTTCACGCCGAAGTGCAGAAAGGCGGTGCGTTCCAGGTTCTGCCAGGCGATCTGGCGGGCGGTGGGGCGGATCCGGGAGGCCTTGCGGACCAGGTCGGCCTCGGTGTCGTCGGGGCCGACGGGGATGCGGTACCCGGGGGATTCCGAGGTGCCGGCCGCGGCGGGGTCCGCTCCGCCGGACGTGTCCGGGGTGAGGTCCGTGCCGCCGGGGGCGGCCAGGGCGGGCGCGGCGCCGCCGGACGCGGCGACCGCGGCGGCTGCGGTGACGAAGAGGCGTCGGGAGACGGCCATGCGGGTGGGGCTCCTCACGTCAGGATGCGGTCAATGTCCAGGTGGTGGGCTGCTGTTGGTCGGGCGGGTACTGGCGGAGCCGGCCCTCACCGGTGACGTGCACCGTCATGCGGGTGATCGCGTTCAGCAGCCGGTAGCCGCCGGGGACGGGTTCCAGCTCCCAGCGCTGGAGCGTGCTCCTGGTGTCGCAGGCCGATCCGGTCACGGGCGTGCCGGGCTCCAGCGGCACGTTCAGCGTGAGCTTTCCGCCCGTCACCTCCAGGCAGGTGCCGTCGGACGCGGACTTCAGGGTCACGTAGCCGTCGGCGGTCCGCCCGACCTCGAAGTCGGCGGTGGCGGCCCCGCCGCGGAAGGTGTAGGTCCCGTCGGCGACCGGCACCCGGGTCAGGTCACGCCATCCCGGTGCGTGCCCCACGACCGCGCCACGTGCGGTGAATTCGGCGTACGTGGGGTCGGGGTGCGCCACGCCCCAGGTGGCCTGGGCGATGTGCCGCAGCGCCGGGACCATGGCGCCGGCGACCTCGTTCTCGGTCTCCCCGCGGCCGTTGTCGGGCCAGAGGCTGATCTTCGCGCCGGTGACGCCCACGGCGGACGTGAGCTTTTCTCCCTCGAAGCTGCGGGGGTCCCAACTCTGGTCGTACAGCGCCTTCGTGTTCGTGTGGAAGCCGCCGCGCACGAGGTAGAGGGAGTAGGCGGCGTTCATCAGCGGGTGGCCCTCGGCGATGAGCCGGCTCGGCTTGGTGGCCACGTCGAGCCAGTGCTCCACCGTGGTGCCCGCCGCGACCGGTACGGTGTTGGCGCCGGTGAGTCCGTCGTTCCAGATGCGCAGCTTCTTGCCCTTGGCCGCCGCGTAGGCATGGACGCGGTTGACGAAGTCGATGAAGGCGTCCTGGGGTGTGGCGTCAGCGCCGTACCGCGCCCGCGCGTAGGCCAGGACCTGGGGGTACTTGGCGAAGTCGGAGCCGAGCATGTACTCGTCGGCGCCCATGTGCCAGGAGTCGGACGTGAAGACCTGCGCGTACTCGTCGACGAGGCTGCGGTAGTACGCGAAGGCCTCCGGCTTCGTGATGTCGAGGCGGGCCGGCTGCCGGTTGCCGTCGGAGTCGGTCAGCTGGAGATCGGGCCGGTCAGCGATCCACGGGTCCATGTGACCGGGCGAGTTGATCTCGGGGACGATGTCGACGTGGTACTTCTCACCGAGGGTGACGAGGTTCCGGATCTCGTCCTTGCTGTAGTAGCCCCAGGTGTTGGCCTCGGGGTGGACGTCGCTCTTGACCTTGAGTTCGAGCAGGAGCTGATTGAGCTTGTGGTACGCCATGTCGCGTACGAGATTCTCCAGCCACCGCGTCGAGATGTGCACGTAGCAGGCGCAGACGCCGACGCCGCGCTCCCGGTAGCGGGGGACGTCGACCGTGTGGCCGGCGGGCACGCGGTCGCCCTGGGCCAGGAACTGGAGGACGGTACGGGTGCCGTAGAAGGCTCCCGTACCGGTGGCTCCGGTCACCGACAGACGCTGCCCGGCCCGCAGTTCGTAGCCTTCGGCGCCGAGCGTCGCCGCGGCCGCCGGGTCGACACCGACCTCGATGTCGCCGGTGCGCGCGCCCGTGCGCACCACGGGGACCGTGCCGTGGCCGGCGGCCCGCAGATCGCCGGCAAGCGTGCGGGCGGCTTCCAGCGCGGCCCGGTCCCGGGCGACGACGCGGGTGGCGCGGCCGAAGGCGTAACTGCCGTGCGCGGGTGTCCAGTCGGCGAGGGCGGGCACGGTCGGCGGGGGCGACTGGGCCGACTCCTTCGCCTGGGCGGCCGGTTGGGTCGCCGTGAGCAGCAACAGGGCCGCGGCGGCGGTGCCGAGCAGTCGAGACCAACGTCTTGGAAACGTACGCATGGACAGCTCCCATTCATCGGAGGTCTGATCTTCGAGTCGCCCCTGGGGGCTGTCAACGGGGCCCATTCCCTGCCGATTTACCCGAGAGGTCGGATGACCAGTGCCTCTGTTCATAGGTCCGGACCGCGCGCGGCACGAAAGTCCAAGAAGTGCCCGACGATTGTCCAAGGGCGTCACCCGCGACGCACGGCGGCGCGTCGCCCCGACACGCCGGGCAGCCGGCCGTGGCGGCTCCGTTGCCCTCCCCCGACGTCAATGGGCGTGCCATGATGATGAGTTATGACTGAGGGGGATGGAGTGGTGACCCGTGCGATCCGCGTCCGGCTGGACGGGACCGCGAGCCAGAGCGACATCGGCGCTCTGAAGAAGTGGCTGGAACGGGAGAAACCCCTGGAGGAACTGGTCAGAAGCGGGGAACTCCGGATCCAGGAGAGCGCCGGGAGCGACGAGCAGGGGACGGACGAACAGGGCACCCCGATGGGCGCCGCCATCGAGATCCTCATGCTGCTGTCCGGGGCGGCCGCCCAGTCCATGTTCGACACCGTGTTCAAACAGGTGGGCAGGGGCGTCAAGGCCTGGTACGAGAACCGCCGTTCCGTGGAGAGCGGCGATCCGCCCGACTACGACGTCGATCCGGTGCATCTCGACGAGAGGTAGGCCGGTGCCCCGCTTCGAGCCGCGTGGCGAGGTGAACCGGGCGCTGCTGGTAGGCGTGTCCGCGTACGACTCCACTCGGCCGAACGACCCGCACGGAGTGCCGGGCGACCTCGCCGCCGTGGCGCACAACGTCTCCCTGCTGGAGGAGACGTTGTCGCACGGCGGTGTCTTCCGGAAGGAAGAGGTGGTCGTCTCCCGGTCGCCGTATCTGGACGCCTTCAGCGAGTCGCTGCGCATCGCCGCCGACGAGGCCGAAGGGCTGCTCCTCTTCTATTTCGCCGGTCACGGGGCCGTGCCCAGCGCAGGCGACGAGCTGTGGCTGCAGATGCGCAACGCGCGCGTCGTGCCGGGCAGCCGGGCCGTGTTCCCGGGGGCCGACCCCTTCTCCAGCGTGCTGACCGTGCTCGCCACGAGCCGGGCCCGGCATGTGGTCGTCGTCCTCGACTGCTGCAACGCGGGCAATGCCGCCCAGGTGTGCGAGGCGCTCGCCGACCGGCGCCGCTTCTCGGTGCTGATGAGCGTGCAGGCCAACAACCGGATCGACGCGGGGGACGACGCCACGCCCACGCCGTTCACGGCGCGGCTGGTGCGCCTTCTGCACGACGGCGTCGACGGGCAGGGCACCGACGTGGGGTTCCGGGACCTGTCGGAGGCACTCACCGCTCAGATGTCCGCCCACCACAAGACTCTTCGCAACGAACCGTGGGAGCCGCAGCGGTGGGGCGACACGGACGTCCTGCTGTCGCGCCCGTCCGCCCGGGCACCGTCCGGGTTCCCGGCGACGTTCCCGGGCGATCCGCCGCAACCCGTGCACCCGCTGCCGTCCGCAGAGCCACCGGACGAGACCGCGAAGGGGACCGCAGAGTCCCGAGGTGAGCGGGAGCAGCCGTCCGGCTCGCACACGCCGGGGCGGCCTTCGTCGCCCTCGCGGCCGCGCCCGGGTGAACCGGCGAGGGCCGCCGAACCGCCGTGGTGGCGGCGTCTGTTGCCCGGTCTGCGGTCCTGGGGCCCGGCCGCGCTGTCCGCCGCCGGCCTCACGCTGCGCCTGCTGCGGAGCAGGCCCCGCCGCACGGCGCTGGTCACGACCGTCCTCGTCGGCGCGGGCCTCGGCGGCTATCTGGCCTCCGCCGGTTCCGGCCCCGGCCAGTCGTCCTGCGGGCCGCCCCTCGAACTGCGCCTGCTCACCGACCCGGACATCGAGTCCACCGTCCGCACGGCCGCGGACGTCTATCTGACGTCCCCGGCGAACACCACGACGGACGGTTGCCGCCGCAGCGGCATCACGGTGTACAGCGCGGGCGCCACGGACGCCGTGACGGGTTTCCGCGACCGGTCCGACCCGTGGCAGCGCCCCGTCAGCGACGACCTCGACCCGCAGCGCGACATCGGGCCGCAGCCCGACATCTGGATCCCCGCGTCGTCGGCGAGCGTGGCCCGGGCGCAGCCGGTCGAGCCACCGCGCACCTACCTGACGCTGGAGTCGCACGGCCCCTTCGCGTACTCCCCGATGGTGCTGGCCGTGCCGCAGAACATCGCCGAGGACTCGGTGGACGACCGGACCGGGGGTTCGCTCGCCGTACTCAGGAAGAAGCTCGTCCAGCGGCAGGAGGACGCCGACGTACGGCGCACGGACCCGGAGTTCACGGACTCGGCGCTGCTGGCGACCGTCGGCCTGTACGGCCCGGAAGCGGACGGTGTGAGCCGGGCGGAGGGAAGCGTGGCGCAGCCGGGCCCGCCCTCGCACACAGGCTCCGACCTGCTGTGCACGCTGCCCGACGACCGTGCCGTCGACGACCGCACGGCCGCGCTCGTGCCCGAGTTCCTCATGGTCAGCGGGGTCGGCTGCGACCGGCCGACGCGCAGCCGGCGGATGGCCGAATACCCCACGGACGTCCCGGCCCTGGACCCCACGTTCGTCCGAGTCCGCTGGGAGGACGCCGACCGTGACAGGGCGGCCCGTGACGAGGCCGTCGACCGCTTCCGCAGCTGGCTCACGCGGGGCGACTCTCACGGCGGGAAGCCCGGCGGCGGTCTGGACGTCTTCGGTCAGGACGGATTCCGCGCGGTCGCCGGCGCCCACGACTTCCTCGCCACGCCCGACACGGAGGCGGGCACGCTCGCGCACCCCGGTGCGCTGCCGGCCCCCGCCGCCGCGGACGCGATGACGACGGCCCTTCGGCGCTACCGGAACGCCAACGGACCCGGCCGGGTCCTCTTCCTCCTGGACAGCTCGGGTTCCATGGGAGGCCTGTGGGAGGGACCGGGCGGCGCCCCCGGCATCCTGAAGCAGTCGCTCGGCGGCCTCGGCGACCGGGACGAGTACGGCGTATGGGCGGTGGCCTCGCACGGCGACGGCCCCTCCCGCGTGCTGTTGCCCTTCGACCGCCACCGGCGGTCGGACGCCGAGAGGACCATCGACCGCACGGCGGCCGTCCAGGACACCGAGACCGACCCGTACGCGGCGCTCACGGCCGCCTTGGACTACATGGCCGGGCGGGGCAAGGACGATGACCGGCCCCAGCTGATCGTGTACGTCACCGACGACGAGGACAACAACCACCTCACCCGCGCAAAGCTGGACGGGCTCGTCGAGTCGGCCGGGGACAAGGGGGTTCCGGTGGTCATAGCGGCCCTCGACAGCGGCGGCTGCGACCGGGGCAAGCCGGACGCACGCGTCTCGGACGCGAGCGGCGGCCGCTGTCTGGACACCAAGACCGACCTCGTGGCGGGTCTGCGCGACGAAGTGGCGCGCACCGGGACGGGGGACGAGTGAGGCCATCACGGACACCCGCGGCGAGGTGGGTGCTCGCCGCTCTGCTCATGGCCTGCGCCGCCTGCACCGGCGGCGGCACGGCCACGCCGTCCGGCACCACGGCCGCTCCCGGCGGCTCCGGCGACATAGTCGTCGCCAGCGGCCGGGACGTGACCGGCAAGGGCGGCATCCGCCAGCAGCTCGTCGACGCGTGGAACGCACGACAGGACCGGCTGCACACGGGCCGCCACGCCCGTCTGGTGGAACTCCCGGGCTCCGCGGACCAGCAGCGCAGCCAGCTCCTGGGCGCGCTCCAGTCCGACAGCGCTCAGTACGACGTGATCAACCTCGACGTCACATGGGTGCCGGAGTTCGCCGACGCGGGACTGATCCGCACGCTGCCCGAGACCATGGTCGACGCGGACGTCATCAAGTCCGTGGCCCGTACGGCACGCTGGGACGGCAAGGTCTACGCGATGCCGTTCAACAGCGACGTCGGGCTGCTCTACTACCGCCGCGACTATCTGGAGAAGGCCGGCGTCCAGAACACCGATCTGAGCGAGGGGCTCGACTGGACGCAGTTGAAGGCGCTGATCGGTGCGGTCGACGAGAAGCGTGGCAAGGACCGGCCGAGTGCCTACGAGAAGGGCTGGACCTCGCAGTTCGGCGCCTACGAGGGCCGCACGGTCAACGGTGTCGAGGCGTTCGCGTCCGCCCCGGACGGCGTCACCCTCACCGACGAGGACGGCCGGTACACCGCCTCCGTGGAGGACCTGGAGAAGGGTCTGGCGGAACTGCGCACCCGCACCCAGGGTCCGTACCTCCTCAAGGACGCCCTCCACTCCGACGAGGCCGAGTCGCTCACCGACTTCGCCGACGGGCGGACCGCGTTCCTGCGCCACTGGCCTTACGCGTACCGCACGCTCCACCAGTCGCTGAGCGCGAAGCAGCTCGGTGTGGCCCCGCTGCCCGGCACGGCGGTGCTCGGCGGACAGAACCTCGCGGTGACGCACTCGTCCGGGCAGGTGGGCGCGGCTCGCGATCTGATCGGGTTCCTGACGGGCCCGGAGAGCGAACGCTGTCTGCTCGACGCGGGGTTCGCCGCCACGCGGAAGTCCGCGTACCAGGACAGCGACGTGACGTGCCGGTCCGCGCGGCCCTCGGGAGCCACGACCACCGGCCCCTCGCCCTCGTCGTCGGCCGAGAGCACCGACCGGATGCCGCGCGACGCCGCCGGTCGGCCCGCGTACGCCCGCACCATCCTCCTCCCGGGCATCACGCGGGCCGTGTCGCGCCCGCGCACCCCGCTCTACGGCGCCTTCACCCAGACCTTCACGACCGAGCTCGGCAAGCTCCTCAGCGACGACCCGCCGAGCGACGGCGACCTGGCCGCGGAACTGGACAAGGCGCTCCGGGGCGTCCTGCCGGACGGCTGACCGCGCCGGGCCGCGGGCGACGGAGTCCGAACCCGCCGCGACGGAGGCGTCCGCTTCCGCCGTCTCGGCCCCCGGTACGAGAACGTGGGCCGAGGACCACGAGCGGCCGCGTCCAAGCAGGTGGAGTACGCGGCCACGGTGAACCCCGGCGGGCACGAACGGCGTTGTGCACCGTGCTCAGCCATGCACCTTCCGAGAGGACATCCCATGCGCCGCACCACGCTGTTCGCCGTCTGCGCTCTCATCGCCGCCGCAGCCACCGGATTCTTCACCACCAGCGCCATCCGCAGCCGCTGACGCCGAGGCGTCATCCGCAGTCGCGCCACCGAGGCGCGGAGGCGTCATCCGCAGTCGCCCCCTGGGCGCAAAGGCGCCGTCCGCGGCAACCGTCGGGTGCCGACGTGCGGAACCCGGTCGGCCACTCTCCGACCGGGTTCGTGCGGAGGCCCGTCACATGCCGCCGTGTGCGGCCCTGACGAGTTCGGGGACGCGCGGGCCGGGGGGTGCCTCGGGCGGAACGAGCCAGCGACCGGAGCGTCCGAGGACGACGCAGCCGGGGTGCACGCGCCAGTGACCGTCACGTCTCGTCAGCGTGACCGCGGACAGCGGCGGCAGGTCGAAGTGCCAGAAGGCTCGCGCCGGAACCGACAGAGCGTGGACGAGGGCGGCCCGCACGACGGACGACTCGGTGACGGCCACCGCTCGTCCCGCGTGGGGTGGCAGGCCGCTCAGCCAGTTCCCGGTCCGGCGGCAGATCTGCCGTATGGACTCGCCGCCGTGCGGGGCGGCATCCGGGTCCGTGAACCACACGGAGTACCGGTAGGGGTCCTTGGCCGGCACGTCGGCCATGGAGTAGCCGTCCCAGGCGCCGTGGTCGAAGTCGCGCAGCGCGGCCTCCGGGGTCGCGTCCAGGCCCAGTGCGTCGGCGGTGTGCGCGCAGCGGGCCGAGGGTCCCCGGACAGCCAGCGAGTACGCGGGAGACGCCGGCGTGGCGCTGCCTGCCCCGCGCAGGGCGGTCAGGCAGGGGGATTGGCCGCTCAGGGCCCGGGTCGCGTCCCCGTCAGTCGCACACACGAATGTCAGGCTGACCGTCATGGGGCTGTCCTCCTTGATCGGCCCGGCATGGCGCCGGACGGCGTGGACCCGCGCACGGGCTAGTGGATCAGGCGCGCGGGTGTGGTGGCGGCGTAGAGCATGTACTCCAGGGGTCCTCGCCGGAAGCGTCGGGTCCAGGCCACGGCCAGCAGCATGGCGACTGCGATGAAGCCGAGCAGGACCGGCAGGGCAGCGGCGTCCGGCATGTCATCGGTGCCCAGGGTCTTGATGGCGATGATGTGGCCGACGTAGACGGTCAGGGAGATGGAGCCGACCGCGACGAACGGGGTGGCCACCCGCCGCACACCGGCGTACTCGACGGCCACGAGGCAGGCGGCGAGCACGCAGAGGGCGACACCCGTGTTGCCGAGGATCGACCAGGTGGTCTGGCTGTGCGGCGCGCCCACCAGAAGCCAGGCGGGAGCACCGGTCGTGGGGTCGTCGCCGACCGCGTCGGACCACCAGGCCGAGGCGGCCGGTCCGCCGTCGGTGGCCGCCCTCACCGCGGCCTGCGCGCCCGGCACGAGGTGCAGCCCCAGCCACGATCCTCCGTAGCCCACGACGGCCAGTGCGGCGCCGCACCGGGCCGTCCTGGCGAGTGCGCGGGGCCGGGTGAGATCGATCTTGGCCACGGCCATGCCGGCCAGGATGAACGGAAGCCAGGTCAGGACCGGGTACTCCCCGGTGACGAAGAGTTCGAGGAACCCGTCCGTGCCGGTGAGGCGGGCCAGCGGATCGGCCGCCACGGCCGTGTCGGCCCAGCTGCCACCGTCGACCGCGATGCGCAGCAGGAACAGGACCTGTGGCATGACCAGCGCCGCCGCCGCGGCCAGGACGGCCAGGGTGGCGGGCCGCAGCCGGTGCAGCGGCAGCACGAGGATGAAGAGCAGAGCGTAACTGGCGAGGATCACGTCGACCGACGTGTCCAGGGCGGTGAGTACGTATCCCACGGCCATCAGCACGGTGGCCCGGATCAGTACCCGGACCACGGCCTGGCGGCCCGGTCGCCCGGTCCGCGGCTGCGGGCGGCCGGTGATCAGGACCAGGGTGAACCCTGCGAGGAGGGCGAACAGCGCGGACGACCGGCCGCGGGAGACCTCCATCACCCATCCCAGCGGTCCGCCCACCGAAGGGTCCGGTCCCACATGGGCGGCGAACATGCCGAAGATCGCCAGACTGCGAGCCAGGTCCAGGCCGATCAGGCGTCCCGTGGACGGGGTGCCCAAAGAGGGGCCCTCTGTGAGCGGCGCCGTGTACGGGACGGCTTCGGATACGCCATGCCTCATGAGTTCCACGGTTCGTGACCGCGTCGGCGAAAACCATCCGGCAGGTGTCCGCAACCACCCCGCCGAGTGGCTGGCCCGGCCCTGTCCGCCGGCCGTCGGGCGCGGGGCGCCGGGCGGAGCGTCCCCGGCCGTGGTACGAATCGGACAGTGGTCCGGCGGCGAGTGGAGCACAGGTGATCCGGGTACTGGTGGTCGACGACGAAGCCCTGATCCGAACGGGCTTCCAGCGGATTCTCGACGCCGCGAGCGGCATCGAGGTCGTCGCGGCGGTACCCGGCGGCGACGCGATCCGCACGGCCGAGGAAGTACGGCCCGACGTCGTGCTGCTCGACATCCGGATGCCGGACGTGGACGGCCTGACCGTCCTGGCCGCGCTGCGCCGGCAGCCGGATCCTCCGGTGGTGGCCATGCTCACCACGTTCGACATGGACGAGTACGTGGAAGCGGCCCTCCGCTCGGGCGCCGCCGGATTCCTGCTCAAGGACACCGACCCCGAGGAGCTGCCGTTCCTCGTGCGGACGCTGGCCGACGGCGGCACCGTCCTGTCTTCGAAGGTCACCAGGGCCGTCGTGGACGGTTATCTGGAGGCCGCTTCCCCCGGCGCCGCGACCCACTGCCTCGACCGGCTCACCGACCGCGAGCGCGATGTGCTCGTGCTCATCGCCGAGGGGCTCTCCAACGCCGACATCGCCGGACGCATGCACTTGAGCACGGGCACGGTGAAGGACCATGTGAGCGCGATCCTCACCAAGCTGGAGGTGGGCGGTCGTGTGCAGGCGGCCCTGCTCGCCCAGCAGGCCGGCCTCCTCAAGAAGGAACGGGAATGACCTCCCAGCGCTGGCACGCACCCCTGGCGGACGCAGCGCTCGTCGCGGTGTCGCTGCTCGACGTCTGGGCGCATTTCGACAGCGCCGAGCCGCTGCGCATGGCGTGCGCCCTGGTCGCGGCCTTCTCGCTGCTGCTGCGGCGCCGGTGGCCGTTTCTCACGTTCCTGCTCACGATGCCTGCGGTCCTGTTCTCCGACGCGGTCTTCTCCGCGCTGGCCGCGCTGTACACGCTCTCCTCCCACAGCCGGCGCCGTGTCCTGCTGGCCCTGTGCGCGGTGGCGTTCACCATCAGCGACCTGACCTCGTGGCCGAACCCGCACCTCGATCTGTCCGAGCCCTCGACGCTGGTCACTTTCGGTTACACCGGCGGCACCGCGGGTGCGGCGGTCTTCCTCGGCCAGCTCGTCCAGACCCGGCGTGACCTCTCGCTGCGGATCGCCGAGATCTCCGAGGCACGCGACCACGAACGGATGCTCACCGACCAGACCGTGCTGGCCCGGGAGCGGGCCCAGCTCGCCCGAGAGATGCATGACGTCGTCTCGCACCAGGTCAGCCTGATCGCGGTGCGGGCCGGGGCCCTCCAGGTCGGCGCGCGGGACGACGAGGCGAGGGAGGCCGCGATGACCATCCGGCGGCTGAGCGTCCAGACCCTGGACGAACTGCGCCACATGGTCAGCGTCCTGCGCGCCTCCGGGGGCCGCCCGACGGAGCTGACGCCGCAGCCGTCGCTGGCCGATCTGCGGCAGCTGGTCGACAACAGCGGCATCGAGGCCGAGCTGCACATGGACCTGCCCGAGGGCCTTTCGCCGCCCGTGCAGCGCGCCATCTACCGCACGGTCCAGGAGGCGCTGACGAACGTCCGCAAGCACGCCCCGGGCGCCGACGCGACCGTGCGCATGGGCACCGAGGGGGGCGCCGTGCGGGTCACGGTCACCAACTCCGCGCCGACCCGTCCCGCCCTCCCCCTGCCCAGCGCGCACTACGGCCTGATCGGTCTGAACCAGCGCGCCGCACTCCTCGGCGGCGTGGTCACCTCCGGCCCGACACCCGACGGCGGCTACGAACTCAGCCTGCGGCTTCCGGTGAACAGCGTGGTGTGACGAGGGGCGCGATCGCCCCGGCCTGCCGGGCGCCGCCCGCACGGAGCCGTCGCGCCGGTGCGCATCCACGGCGTGCGGCGGCCCTCCCATCTCGCAACAAGTCTTTCGCAATACTTCTTTCGAAAGAGTTGTTTTCCGTCTAGAGTCCCGTGCATGAGCGATGCAGACCGCGAGCAGGCGCCGGTGGCGGACCCCGGCGCCCCGTACTCCGCTCCCGCTGAGGTCACCGACGCGCGAGCGCTGCGCGCACTGGCGCACCCGACACGTGTAGCTCTGCTGGAGGCGGTGGCGGTGAGCGGCCCCCTCACCGCCACCGAAGCGGCGCGGATCGTCGGCGGCAGCGTCCCGAACGTCTCCTACCATCTGCGGACGCTGGCGAAGTACGGGTACGTCGCCGAGGCGGAGGGCGGGAGCGGCCGGGAGCGGCCGTGGAAGCTCGGCAACACCGGCATACGGTTCGACGTCGGCGCCCCGGATCCGACCGTGAGCCATGCCGCGCACGCCCTCGGCGAGGTGCTGCTCGACCGCTGGCTCGGCCGGCTGCGCCACTACGAGAGCCACCGCGAGCAGTACCCCGCCGACGTGCGCGCCGTCAGTGACAGCAGCCAGTTCGTCGTCTTCGGCACGGCGGCGGAAATCCAGGAGGCACAGACCGGGATCGCGGACATCCTGATGCGGTTCGCGGACCGCCTCACCGATCCGGCTCTCCGCCCCGAGGGATCGGTTCCCTTCGAAATGCTGGTCTTCACGCATCCATTCGAGGCGCTCGCCTCTGCCGATCCGGAGGCGTGAGGGCCACGACATGGGCGAATTGCTGAAGACACCGCGCATGCGTCTGTACTTCCTCGGCAACAGCCTGAGCCAGATCGGCGACCACGCGCTCTGGCTGGCCGCCGGAATCTGGGTCAAGGAGCTGACGGGCTCGACCTCGATGGCGGGCCTGTGCCTCTTCTTCCTCAGCGCGGGGACGCTGCTGTCACCGCTGACGGGGCTGGTCGTCGACCGGGTCCGCCGCAAGCCCCTCATCCTGGTCACCAACTCGGTGACCGGCCTGCTGGTGCTGTCGCTCACCCTGGTCCACCGCGCCGACCAGGTCTGGATGATCTACGCGGTCATGTTCCTCTACGGTCTCTCCGGCACGGTCTCCGGATCGGCGACGGCCGCGCTGTTGCCGAAGATGGTGCCCGAGGAGCTGCTGGGCCGGGCGAACGGACTCTCGCAGGCACTGCTGCAGGGCCAGCGACTGATCACTCCGGCGCTCGGCGTGGGACTGCTCGCCCTGTACGGCGGCAGCGCCGTGGCGCTCCTGGACGCGGCCTCGTTCGCGGTCGGCGTGGCCTGCTGGGCCCTCGTCGACGTCGCCGAGGACAGGCCCTCCCCCTCCGGGAAGCACTGGACGCGGGAGACCGCTGCCGGCTTCGCCTTTCTCGTCAGGACACCCGTCCTGCGCCAGCTGACCGTCACGTTGACCGCGGGGATCTTCGTCATGGGCTTCTTCGAGACCCTGGGGATCGCGATCGTCACCACTGGACTGCATCACTCACCGTCCTGGGCCGGCGTCATCGTCACGGCCATGGGCATCACCGGCGTCATCGGAGGACTGTCGGCCGGAGTCCTCGTCAAACACCTCGGCCCGGGCAGGCTCACCGCCACGGGGCTTGCCGTCATCGGCGTGTGCGCACTGGTCCTGGCCGTACCGGACGACGCCGTCGTCGTCGCCGGCTCCGCGCTGCTGGGGCTCGGCCTGCCGTTCGTCACCGTCGGCGCCGTGACCGCGATGCAGCTCAACACACCGAACGAACTGATGGGGAGGGTCGCGGGAGTCGACAACTTCCTGGTCAGCGGCGGGCAATCGCTGGGCATCGCCACCGGAGCCGCGCTGATATCCGTGCTCCACTACCGCGCCCTGTGCTACCTCGTCGCCGGCGTGCTCGCCCTCGCCACGCTCTACTTGACCACGCGACCGGAACAGCGCCCCGGCGCGGTGCCGGCCGCCCGGACCGCGAGCACGGGCGGAGCAGCCGCCACCGGCGGTGCGACCGCCTCACGCCGCCTGGTCCCGCTCCCCGTACAAAGACGCAGGCCGTGACCGCCCGCTCCGCATCCAGCCGCCGCCGATCGCCGTCCGGGTTCACGGGCGTTCGTAAAGCTGGAGGAAGCCGCCGATGGAGAAGCACAAGGCTCCGCTGAAAGTTCCCCAGTTGGCGATGTCGGCGTTGATCAGGCTGTCGGTGGCGGGGCGGGTGTAGGCGGCGAGCGCCGAGATCATGAACAGGACGGAGCCGAGCTGGTTCACGGCGACGATCCACCAGCCGAGACTGCGGCTGCGCAGACAGATCCGGCCGTGGCAGATCTCGGCGAAGGCGAGGTGACCTGAGATCAGGAAGAGCACGCAACCGATCACGTCCGGGGTCCAGATCAGCCGGTTCATCTGGCGCACGCTCAGTCCGTGGAGGAAGGAGTCCAGCAGGTTGACGCCGAACACCAGGGTGCCGGCGAAGAGGACGAACGTGCTCAGCCAGTCGACCCGGCCCGGCTCGTAACTCCACCAGCGCCAGCCGCGGGTGACGAGTCGTCCTTCGCCGCCGGGCACGTGGCGGGGCGCGTTGATCACCTGGAGCAGGGAGACGTAGCCGCCGGTGTTGAAGAAGAGTCCGCCGGCGAAGTAGATCGCCGCGCTGGTGGTGGCGTCGCCGGAGCCGACCTGGGCGACACCGGCACCGGCCGCGAAGAGGGCGCCGCCGATGATGAAGGCGATCGCGGCGGTGGCGTTGAGCCTGCGCAGGCGGCGGAGCCCGATCTCGTCGGCGCTGGTGTGCCGGCTCGTGGGTGCGCCGGGCGGGCGGACGGCCATGATGCCCCGCCGCCGGGCGAGCCGTGACTCCCACACGGCGGTGCCGCCGCCGGGAAGGTGCCAGGTGAGCCGGGTGGTGAACGGTCCCGCGCCCTCGGCGCGTTGCTCGGGTTGTCCCACGGGCCGAGCGTAGATCGCCTCCGATGCCGCTCCGCCTGCGAAACGCCGCCGATGGTCACCGGGCGGCGTGGCCCTTTCCGGGACCCCGGCAGCAGAAGACCCGCATCGCGCGGCCGGCGCCTGTCCCGCGAGGGCCGGTCCCGTCCGCTGCGGTCCTGAAGCAGCCCCGGCGGAACCGGCGTCCGCGTGGGGAGACGGGCGTCACACACACCGATGTCACATCTCTCCGAGCCGGCCCGTCATAGAGGTGTATCGCCCACCACGGCAAGGAGTGCACCATGGAAGCCCGTCTGAACCTCTTCGACAGCCCGCTCGCCGCCAAGGCCCTGAAGCACGTCACCTCGGCGGGCAAGGTGATCGCGGACTCGACGCTGCCGGCCTCGACCCAGGAACTCGTGAAGCTCCGCGCCAGCCAGATCAACGGTTGCGGCTTCTGCACCGACATGCACACCAAGGACGCCGCCCACGCCGGTGAGACCTCGGTACGCCTCGGCCTGGTCGCGGCCTGGCGGGAGGCCACCGTGTTCACCGAAGCGGAGCGCGCGGCCCTGGAGCTGGCGGAGCAGGGCACCCGCATCGCGGACGCGGCCGGTGGGGTCACGGACGAGGCCTGGGCGAATGCCGCCAAGTACTACGACGAGGAGCAGCTCGTCGCCCTGGTGTCGATCATCGCCGTCATCAACGCCTTCAACCGCCTGAACGTGCTGGTCCAGCAGCCCGCAGGCGACTACCAGCCCGGGATGTTCGGCTGACACCACCGACGTCACGTTGAGGGCGGCGAGCCGGACCGGGCCCGCCGCCCTCCAGGTGACACATGCGGCTGGCGGGCTCACCAGGCGACTTCGGGGCCGCGCGCGGCCGGGTCGACGGTGCGGGCCGGCGGCGAGAGGGCGGCCGACACCAGCACGGGGCAGCGAGGCAGGCGGTCCGCCCGGGGACGCGACGACGGCCTCTCGCCGGCCATGCGAAGGCGAGGGCGTGTGTGGGGACCACGCCGGCAACGCTCGTGAGGAGCGCCGGCGTCAGCACGGACAGTACGTCACCGTCGTGTCCGGCTGTCAGCCGCAGCACACGAGTACCAGGGCGGTGAGAACGGCTCCCCACCACCATGCGCGCGTGAGGTCCCGATCCACGCCGCCCCGCTTGCTGAAGCCTCCGTGGGGGCGATGTCGTTCACGGCGGGCGGCAGGCAACAGGGCCGTGTCCCGGTCCCGTCGCACCCCGCCGTCGGAGTTCCTTCGCCCCTGGACCTCCGGACGGCTCAGTGTCCGACCAGCAGCCCCGTCCCCGTGACGTCGGCACGGATTCCGTCCTTCTCCACTGCCACGTCGAGCACGCGCACGTCCCCCGATCGCGGCTTCGGCAGCTGGAAGGAGAAGGAGAGGCGCTCGGCGATCGCGGGGCGGCTGAGCCGCTTCAGCGCCGCCAGCAGGGACGGGTCGAGGCCGACCCGCTTCAGGAGCGCGGGGTGGGCCAGTGTCACGTCGACCAGGTTGAGGCTCATCAGGTCGTGCACGAAGCGGGGTGCGCCGGTCAGCCGGTGGAGCTTGTCGTCGTCGCGCAGCGCCGCCCGCACGATGGAGTCGGGCACCCCCAGGCGGTGCACGATCGCGGGAACGGAGAGGAAGGCCCGGATCTTCTCGCCCTCGCGGGTGAGCCGGCGCACGGAAGCGGGGGTCAGATGGAGCCCTTCCGAGGCGCGGGTGCCGGGCCGGTAGGTGGCCAGGTGACCGATGTCGAGCCGCATGCCGTCGACGGACAGGGCGATGCCCCGGTGGCCCTCGCGCCGTATGTGTGCGTCGGCCCGTACCCGCAGGTCGTGTCCGGCGACGGGGAGCGCGCCGCGGGCCAGTACACGGTCGGCCCCGTTCGAGGAGAACGACACCTGGGACGCGCCGAGTTCACGATTCATGTCGGCGAACGAGAGCTGGATGCGGCCGCGCAGTTGCCGCACGAGCGCGCCGCGTATCGAGGTGGGGCCGTCGCCGTCGATGCGTACGTCGCGCGCGGTGGCGGTGATCCGGGTCAGCGTGACCCGGCGGGCGGCCACGTCGGGGACGGTGACGCTGACCGAATCCATTCGCCGTGCGGCGAGTTGGGTGAGGAACGGGAAGCCGCCGATGCTGACCTCGGGGGCCGCGGCGAGGTCCAGCTGGTCCTTGAGCTTCTGCGAGGCCTTGTGCTCGGCGTAGAGGGCGGCCCAGCGATCGGCGAGTGTGACCAGGCAGGTCACGGTGAGGAGCCAGACCGCGCATTTGAAGACGGTGGGCAGTCCGGTGGCACGGTTGCGACGGCGGCTGCCCCGCCGGTGGTTGGGCGGCGACCAGGGTTCCTCGTCGTCGGACGGCTCTCCTTGCGACCGGTCGTGGGCGGTCCGCGGGCCGTCGTGCGGCGGGTCCGCCAGGGCCGCGAGTTCGTCATAGGGGTTGCGGCCGAGGGGAACCCCGGGGGGCGGCATCCCGTCTGACGGGACGCGGTGTTCACGGGGCGCCGGTGAACGGCCGGAGCGATGCGTGTCGATGTGGTGGGGGGTACGCATCAGCAAATTTGATCATATATGGGCGCCAGAAATGCAAGCCCTTGCTGAAATGCGGCCTGAAACAGATGAGTTGACGGTCACACTCACAGGACCGTGCATGTCGTTCCCTCGGGACGCGGGCGGCCGGCACCGGTCGGTGCGCACCGCCGCCCGCGTCCGCGGCAGGGGGCTGCGGGGCGTCAGGCCGGCTGGGTGGCGGCCGCGTCGAGCGCTTCCCGGGCCGCGGCCGAGGCCGCCGTGCGGTCCTGCGGCACGAGGCCGATCCGGGTGCGCCGGTCGAGGAGGTCGCCCTCGTCCAGGGCGCCCTCGTGCAGTGCGGCCCACAGCAGGGCGGCGCGTGTGACGGGGTGGCCGGGCAGCACGGGATCGTTCAGCTGGGGGTCGCGTGCGGCGAGGCCGTGGACGGCGGGGGCCTCGGTGCCGTAGCGCCGGATCAGGTGGCCGGGTGCGGGCAGCGCGCCGAGCCGGTCGGGGGCGGCGGCTCCGACCAGCGGCAGGGAGGCGGTGGTCGAGGCGCCGGCGCGGAGGCGGCGGGCCTCGACGGCGGTGTCGACGGCGTCCTGTGCCATGCGCCGATAGGTGGTGAGCTTGCCGCCGACCACGGTGATCACTCCTGCGCCCGAGGTCAGGACCGCGTGTCGGCGTGAGATGTCGGAGGTGCGGGTCTCCTCCCCCGACCGCGTCGGCTCGGCGTCCAGCAGGGGGCGCAGGCCCGCGAAGGCGCCGACGACGTCGTGACGTCGCACGGGGACGTCCAGCGCGGAGCCCAGGACGTCCAGCAGGAAACCGATGTCCGACTCGGGCACTTCGGGCACGTCCGGGATGTCCCCGTCGACGGGTTCGTCGGTGAGGCCGACGTAGACGCGTCCGTCGCCCTGGGGCAGGACGAGGACGAACCGGTTGGTCTCTCCGGGGATCGGTATGTGCAGGCCGGCCGGCAGGGGGCCGAACAGGTCGGCGCGCAGGACCAGATGAGTGCCGCGCGAGGGGCGGATCCGGATGCCGTCGACGAGGTCGCCCGCCCACACGCCGGAGGCGTTGATGACGGCTCGGGCCCTGATCTCGCCCTGCTCTCCGGTGAGTTCGTCGCGGACGCGGGCGCCGTTCCCGGCGGCTTCCAGCACCCTGACCCTGGTGAGGATCTTCGCGCCGTGCGCGGCGGCGGTGCGGGCGAGGGCGGTGACCAGGCGGGCGTCGTCGGTCACCCGGCCGTCCCAGGACAGGAGTCCGCCACGCAGGCCGTCCGGGCGTACCGAGGGCGCCAGGTGCCGGGCCTCGACCGCGGACAGGCGGCGCGGTGCGGGCAGGGTGGCGCGTGAGGTGCGGGCCGCCAGCCGCAGGGTGTCGCCCGCCCGGAAGCCGGCCCAGGCCAGGGAGGCCTGCCCGCGTGACACGAGAGGCGTCAGAGGTAGTACGAAGGGCTGCGCGCGCACCAGGTGCGGGGCTGTGCGTTCCATCAGGACACCGCGTTCGACCGCGCTCTCGTGGGCGACGTCCAGTTGCGCGGAGGCCAGATAACGCAGCCCCCCGTGGATGAGCTTGGAGCTCCAGCGCGAGGTGCCGAAGGCGAGGTCGTGCGCGTCGACCGCGACGACGCTGAGGCCGCGCGCGGCGGCGTCCAGGGCGACCCCGGCGCCGGTGGCGCCGAGTCCGACGACCAGTACGTCCACCATGTCGCCGTTCACGGCCTCGGCGAGTTCGCGGCGGCGGCGGGCGGCGTTGAGCGACGAGCCGGGGGCCGGGGCGGTCGAGGGGGGCGCACTGCTTGTGGGGCTCATGGCGTGAGGGTCCTCTCCAGAAGGGTGCGCAGTTCGTCGAGGAAGGCGGTGCCGGTCAGTTCGGGGTCGTTCTCGTCGGTCATGGTCCGCAGGGACAAGGTGAAGGACTGCACGACGAGCAGCACCGAGCGGGCCTGCCGCGTCACCGGGACGTGCCGCACCGATCCGTCGGCGTGGCCTTCGCGCAGGGCTTCGGCGAGCAGGTCGAGGAGTGCGTCCTGGCTGGCTCCGCGGCGGTCCAGTACGTAGGGCAGCAGCAGTTCGGGGTCGACGTCGATGATCTTGCGGAAGAGCGGGTGGTCGCGGAAGGCGGCGACTCCGGTCACCAGGCCGTCCACGATCAGCCCGCGCATCTCCCGGTCCGGTCGGCGCTGCGGCATGGCCTCGGTGGCCACGTCGATCCACTCACGGGTCATCAGATCGCCGACGAGTGACCGTACGTCGGGCCAGCGGCGGTAGAGCGTCATGCGCGACACCCCGGCGCGGCGGGCCACGTCGGTCAGGGTGGTGCGCCTGACCCCGACGGCCAGCACACAGTCGCGCACGGCGTCGAGAACGGGATCGCTGTCCGAGTGGTTGTGACGAATAGGCGCCATGTGTAACAGTGTAACGCCCTGAGCGGCCGTGCGGGAGACGGCACGTCGCGAACCGACCGATGAGGACAACCGTTCATGGACATGCTGTGGAGTGGCTGGGGCGACCCCGCCAAGGCAGCCCCGCTGCCCGACTCGGTGACCGGACTGCTGCGGGACCTGCTCGGCGTCAAGCCGCGGGACGCCGACGCACGCGCGCTCGACGAGATCTCCGTCCCGGAGTCCTCGCTGGACCCCGCCACGATGAAGGCACTGGCGGACGCCGTCGGTGGCGAGGCCCACGTGCGCACCGACGCGGAGAGCCGGATCAGGCACACCCGCGGCAAGTCCACGCCCGATCTGCTGCGGATCCGCGCCGGTGACGTCGAGGACGCACCCGCCGCCGTGGTCCTGCCCGCCTCCCACGACGACGTCGTCGCCGTCCTGCGGGTGTGCGCCGAACACGGCCTCGCGCTCGTCCCGTTCGGCGGCGGCACCTCCGTCGTCGGCGGCCTGGCCCCCGAGCGACGCTCGTTCGTCGCACTCGACCTGCGCCGTATGAACGGCCTGCTCGACATCGACCCCGTCTCGCGCACCGCGACCCTGCAACCGGGGCTGCGCGCCCCCGACGCGGAGGCTCTCCTCGCCGAGTACGGGTTCACGCTCGGGCACTTCCCCCAGTCCTACGAGTGGGCCACGATCGGCGGATTCGCCGCGGCCCGCTCCAGCGGACAGGCCTCCGCCGGATACGGCCGCTTCGACGAGATGGTCCTCGGCCTGACCCTCGCCACGCCCGAGGGCACGCTCGACGTCGGCCGCGCGCCGCGCTCGGCGGCCGGCCCCGACCTCCGGCAGCTCATCCTCGGCTCCGAGGGCGCCTTCGGGGTGATCACCGCCGTCACGGTCCGGGTGCGCCCGGTGCCGCACACCCGCGTCTACGAAGGCTGGCGCTTCGCCTCCTTCGAAGAGGGCGCCACCGCCCTGCGCCGCCTCGCCCAGGACGGTCCGCGCCCCACGGTGCTGCGGCTGTCCGACGAGACCGAGACCTTCATCGGACTCGCCCAGCCCGACGCCATCGGTGCGGGCGAGGTCCCGTCGAGCGCGGGCTGCACGGCCATCGCCGGGTACGAGGGGACCGAGGAGGACACGACGTACCGCCGTGAGCGGGCCGCCGAGGTCCTGCGCGCCGCCGGAGGCACCTACCTGGGCGCCGAGCCCGGCGAACGCTGGGCCCACGGCCGCTATTCGGCGCCGTACCTCCGGGACTCCCTGCTCGACGCCGGCGCCTTCGCCGAGACGCTGGAGACCGCGACGTTCTGGTCCCGGATCCCGGAGCTGTATGCGGCCGTCCGCACCGCACTGACCGAGACCCTCACCGCCGCGGGAACCCCTCCCCTGGTCATGTGCCACATCTCGCACGTCTACGAGAACGGCGCCTCGCTGTACTTCACCGTGGTCTGCGCGCAGGGCGACGACGCCGTGGCCCACTGGGAGCCGGCCAAGAGGGCCGCGAACGAGTCCGTGCTGAACGCGGGCGGCACGATCACCCACCACCACGGCGTGGGCACCGACCACCGCGACTGGTACGTCCGCGAGGCCGGTCCGCTCGGCGTCGAGGCCCTGCGTGCCGTCAAACGGCGGCTCGACCCCGACGGCCTCCTCAGCCCCGGGATCCTGCTGCCCGTCGACTGACCGGGTCCCAGCGCCGTTCCCACACCGCAGCTCCGCCCGTCCCCCGCTTCGATCCACCCGTCACCGTCCGGAGGCACACCGATGCGACAGTTCACCGCGGTCGTCAATCCCACAGCGGGCGGCTCCACCGGGGCGGCGGCGCTGCTCCAGGTCGCCCGACTGCTGCGGGAGGGCGGAGCCGGGCTGGAGACCGAGTACAGCCGCAGCCTGTCGCACGCCCAGGACCTCGCGCGCCGCGCCGGGGAACAGGGACGGGTGGTGCTCGCCGTCGGCGGCGACGGGATGGCGGGCGGCATCGGCGGCGCCCTCAGCGGAACGGGCTCCGTCCTCGGCCTGGTGCCCGCGGGCCGCGGCAACGACTTCGCCCGCGCGCTCCGACTGCCCCCCGACGCCGCGGACCTGGCGCGCGTCCTGCTCGAGAACGAACCACGTCGGGTCGACACGATCGAGGTGGAGTCTGCCGTGCACCCGCGCACCGTGGTCCTGGGCAGCGTGTACGCGGGCGTCGACGCGCTCGCCAACCGGCACGCCAACCACGCGCGCGTACTGCGCGGGGCCGCCTCCTACTACGCCGGCGGCCTGCGCGCGGTCACGAGCTGGCGCCCGGCGTCCTACCGGGTCACCGTCGACGGACAGGAACACCTCCACCGCGGCTACACCGTCGTGGCCGCCAACTCGGCCTACTACGGCTCCGGGCGCATCATCGCCCCGGCCGCCCGGGTGGACGACGGCCTGCTGGACGTCGTCATGATCCGGGAGGCCCCGCGCCGGCTGTTCTTCGCCCTGATGAACGAGCTCAAGACCGGCAGCCACATCGACCGGCCCGAGGTGGAGATCCTGCGGGGCCGGGAGATCCGCATCGAGGCCGACCGGCCGGTTCCCTACGGGGCCGACGGCGAGGTCGAGGCCGTCCTCCCCGTCACGGCACGGGTGCGGCCGGGCGATCTGGCCGTCCTGGCCTGACCGCCACGCCGTCCGCGGTCCGCCGGCTCAGCCCGCTTGGACGGGGCCTGACGCACTCCCCGCCAGCCACTGCTCCCAGCTCAGGTTGAACGAGGCGTAGCCGTTGTCCGCCGGGGCCTTGGCGCGCGGCGAGCCGGTGACCGTGACCGGGTCGCCCTGCTTGACCTGGCCGTAGAACCACTTGGCGTCGGACATGGACAGGTGGACGCAGCCGTGCGATCCCCGGGCGCTGCCGCTGCCCGGGTTGGGGTCGCCGGTGGAGTAGTGGACGTACGTGCCGGACTGGGTGAGGTGGACGTCCCAGGGAAGCGTCAGGTCGTAGTAGTCGGGGCTGCCCTTGGTGCAGCTGATGCCGACGCTGCACGAGGTCATGTGGACCTTCTTCTGCTTGTCGATCACCGCCATGGTGCCGTTCCACGTGGGGTACTGGGTACTGCCCGCGTTGATCGACAGGGTGCGTACGGGCTTGCCGTTCTTCGTGACCTTCATGGTGTGGCCGGTGGCGGAGACGTCCGCCCGGACATCATCACCGACGGTGAAGTCGTGCACGTAGGAGTGCGTGCCGTAGCGGCCGTTGCCGTTGGTGACGCCCTTCAGGTCGGCGTCGATCCGCACCTTGGTACCCGCGGCCCAGTAGGACTTGGGCCGCCAGTCGGCGCGCCGGTCGCCGAACCAGTGCCACGCACCCGTCATCGGCTGGGAGGAGGTCACCTTCATGTGCTTCTCGATGTCGGCCCGCGCCTTCTGCGCCACCGGGTTGGTGAAGATCACCGAGATCGGCATCGCGACGCCGACCGTGCTGCCGGTCTGCGGTGTGATCGTCTCCAGCAGCATCGGCGGCCCGGCGGGCTTCGACGGGGACGGACTCGCGGTGGCGGTGGGCTTCCCGGACGTGCCCTTGCCACCACCGGAACTGGCCTTCGGCTTGCCCCCGCCACAGGCGCTGGTGCCCGCCAGCACTCCGGCCATGACGAGTGCCATCGCTATACCGCTACGTCGCTTCACGCTTACCCCGGCTCGTGATCGTACCGACCTCAACGTTCTGTTGGACAGTGAGCGCTTGCCCGCGGTTGCGGCTCCGAATGCAAAGCACGATTCAAGAATCGGCACGAGGGGGGAACGGACGTCGGGGCCGCACCCCCGAGCAAGGTCCCGCCGCGCACCGGCGGCGCCCGCACATCGCCGTCGCGGCCGGCCTCGGACCCGGTCCGCCGACGCAAGCGGATCGGGCCTACGCCCGCGCCGCGGCGGCGTTCACTCGCCGTGCGTCACGGCTTCGGCTCCCGCACGGGCAGCACATAGGCCATCACCACGACCGGTTCCGCACCGTCGGTGGCCTGCACGCCTTCCGAGGCCCGCGTGCCGTCAGGGGCCTGCGCACCGTTCCGCCGCTGATAGCGCTCCACGACCTCCGCCAGCTCCTGGCCCAGCCGCTGCGCCTCGGAAGCCGTCAACGTCAGCCCCCAGTCGCTGATGCTGAGGTTCGCCTGCCATTCCGCCGGCAGCGTCGGCAGGGTGGACAGGGCCTGCTGGATGCGCAGTTGGTGCGAGTTCACCACGGACTGGAGGTAGGCCAAGGTGGCCTCGGGCTCCTGCCGGGCCAGCTCCAGGTCGTCGAAGACCGTCCGGTCGTACACCGAACGCCACCAGCGCTCCCGGGCGTTGCCCCGCTCCGTGTCCTCCGCCACCAGCCCGGCCTCGGCCAGCCGGCGCAGGTGGTAGCTGGCGGATCCGGAGTTGATCCCCATCTCCCCCGCCAGCCGGGTGGCGGTGGACGTCCCGTCCCTGCGGAGCAGGGTGAGTATCTGCACCCGGTCGGGATGTGCCAGCGCTCGCAGACTCCTGGCGTCCAGGTTGATGTGATCGGGGGTTCGGCCCTGGGTCATGAGTCCACGTTAGATTGCGAAGAACTGTTCGCGAAGGGTTCTTCGCGAAGAAGTCGCTGCGAACGTTCGTGGCAGATGGGCGAGTTGATGCCCGAGGTGTTTCCCGGCGAGCCCTGCTTCCGGTGAGGCAGGGCCGGTCCGTGGAGGCCGGGCGCCTGCCTCCGTGCGGCAGGGCCCGACCCGTTCAAGGCCCGCGTCACCCCATGGGCGAGCGCCGGTCACGCTCAATCCGTGGGCAGGCGGGCCTCCCTCGCCTCTCGGACGACCGCCCAGGCGTCCGCGACCGGACCCACGTGCCCGAGCTTGTCCGGGTTGATGACGGAGCGGATGGCCTGGATCCGGCCGTCGAGCACGTCGAGCGCCAGGGTGTTTGAGGACATTGCCGTCCCGGTCCCGGACGACCGCGCCCGGCTGGCTGTTCACCTGGTGCTCCTCGACAGAGCCGCCGATCCGGATGAACGGCTCGGCGATCGCGGCGAGCATCTGGGACACGTTCCCGGCGCCGGTGACGGCCCGGCCCCATTGGGGTGCCTTGCCGCCGCTGTCGCCGATCATCTGGACGTCGGTGGCGAGGAGTTCGCGCAGCCCGTCGACGTCGCCTTCCCTGAAGGCCTCGAAGAAGCGCCCGGCGAGTTCCTCGCGCTCCTTGCGGTCCGCCTCGAACCGGGGCCGGCCCGCGTCCATGTGGTCTGTGACATGGGTGGGCGGTGATCCGCCTGCCCGAGGACGACGACGGCGCAGCGGCACGGCGTCGCCCCGGGACGGGAGGGACGGTCACGCCGAAGCGAGCAGGAGCCGCGTCAGCGCGTCCGGCGCGGTCACCATCGCGTCGTGCCCGCTCTCCAGCTCGGCGACTTCCCAGCCGAACTCGGCGGCGAGATCGCGGAACGGCATCCTCGACGGCGTACAGACGATGGCGCGGCAGGGCACCGCGTCGACACGGCCGGTGAGTCGCGCGGCTTCGGTGAACGTGAGCCGAGGGTGCGGCGTCAGCAGGGACTCCAGCCGGGCCACCTGGTCGGGAGCCGTGACTCCCACGGACCCCGGGGGCGGCACGGCCAGGACGTCCCCGTCGGCCAGCGAGGCCACCCAGGCACGGAACCTCTCGGACGCGCGGTCGAGCAGCGACTCCCCGTTGCCGCCCGCCCAGGCGTCGAGCATGATCAGCTCTTCCACGCGGTCCGGCACGCGGTCGGCTGCCTGCCGGACGACGAAGCCCGCATAGCTGTGTCCGACCAGCTTCACGTCCCACAGGTCCTCACCTTCGAGCACGCTCCGAACGTCCTCCGCGTGCGTGGCGAGGCCCGTGTCGGGGCTCCGCAGGTGTGCGAGCTCCCCGAGACCGGTCAGGGTCGGCGTGTGCACCGTGTGTCCGGCCGAGCGGAGGAGGTCCGCGACGTCACGCCAGCACCAGCCGCCGTGCCAGGCTCCGTGGACCAGGACGTAGGTGGCCATCGCGTTCTCTCCGTTCGTGAGGGGCGCGCGGTGCGCGGTGTTCGGTTCGGGCGCGCGGTGCGGAGGGCCGGTTGGGTCGGTCCTCGCGCGGGAGTGGAAGGCGGGCCGGAAGGCGTCCTGAACGCGCCACGTCGGCGGCCGCCGGTACCGGGGCGAGGGACCCGTCCCTCAGTACCGGTGCCGGGGCGAGGGCGCACCCCTCTCCCGGACCCGCGCTTCGGAACAACCCGGACGCGGGTCGTCCCCTCCATCGGCCGACTCAAGCCTCACCGCTCGGCGTTCCACCCAGCGGCCTCTCGAAGAACGTCTCCAGGACGATCGTCGCCTGGGTTCCGCTCACGCCCTCGATCGCGTACAACCGCCGCAGCACGTCCTGCAGTTGCTCCGTGGTCGACGTGCGCACCTTGACCAGCACCGACGCGCTGCCCGCGATGACGTGCGCCTCCTGGATCTCGGGCAGCGCCGCGAACGCCGCCGCCGACTCCCCCATCCAGGACTTCGAGTCGACCATGACGAAGGCCAGTACGCCCTGACCCACGGCGGCCGGATCGACGTCGATCGTGGTCCTGCGGATCACGCGGCGCTCGCGCAGCTTGCGGACGCGTTCGTGCGCCGCGGCCGGCGACAGCCCGACCGCCTGGCCCAGCGCCGCGTAGGACTGTGTGGCGTCCTTCTGGAGCAGGCCGAGCAGCTCACGGTCGATGTCATCTACACGCTTCATAGGTGGGCCGTAATCCATCTGGTAGAGGTGGTGTCGCGACGATCCAGATTCAGTACGAGCTTACAGGGGTGGAATCTTGTCCGGTCAGCCTTCGAATTCTGTGTATGAGATTCTGGACGAGCGCTTCCTCACGGGACGCTGCGCCTTCGGCGACGACCGGCTGGAGACGCTGTACGACGACTGCCGCTGGGCCGAAGGGCCGGTGTACCTCCCCGCCTGGCGGCAGTTGATCTGGAGCGACATCCCCAACGACCGCATGCTGCGCTGGGACGAGGAGACGGGGACCATCGGCACGTTCCGCTCCCCCGCCGGCCACAGCAACGGCAACACCCTCGACCGCGAAGGCCGGCTGATCAGCTGCGAGCAGGGCAATCGCCGCGTCACCCGCACCGAACACGACGGCACCGTCACCGTGCTGGCCGACCGGTTCGAGGGCAAGCGGCTGAACAGCCCCAATGACGCCGTGGTGCACTCCGGCGGAACCATCTGGTTCTCCGACCCCGACTTCGGGATCACCTCCGACTACGAAGGGCACCGGGCGGAGAGCGAGATCGGCGCCTGTCACGTCTACCGCATCGACCCTGCCGACGGCCACGTCGCCCTGGCCGCCGACGGTTTCGGCGGACCCAACGGCCTGGTCCTCTCCCTCGACGAGCAGCAGCTCTACGTCTCCGACACCCGCGCCGGTCACATCCGGGTCTTCGACGTACGGGACGACGGCTCCCTCTCGGACGGCAAGGTCTTCGCCGAAGCCACCGACGGCGACAGCCGGTTCGACAACATCCGCTTCGACGACCAGGGCCGTCTGTGGGCCGCCGCCATGAACGGCGGAGTGCACTGCTACGACCCCGACGGCACACTCATCGGCCGCCTGCGCGTCCCCGAAGCCGTCTCCAACATCGCCTTCGGCGGAAGGAAGAACAACCGGATGTTCATCACCGCCACGACGTCCTTGTACTCCCTGGTGATGTCCGTGACGGGCGCACCTCGCATACGCCGACGCTGAAGCCGGGCGCCGGCCGGACTCGACGGCACCGTGCCGGGCACCGCCCGCTCCCGGGCCACGCGGCGATCGCCGGAGCGGGGTGGACGCGACGGTTCGTGCACACCTCCGGGAGACCGGCACAGGGCCGACGCCGCGGCGACGGGGGTTCGGGGTCGCCCCGGATGAGACCTCGACGGCCCCGCACGGCCACGCCACCGGCCTGCTCCCGCTGTCCGGGCCGGCGCTCCCGGTCAGTGCGACTCGGAGCGCTCGTGCGGGAGTTGGTGCCGGGCGGCCATGGCGTGGAAGACCTTCTTCGGCTCCCAGTGGGTGTCGTCGAGCACGCGTACGACGCCGTAGGAGGCGAGGTCGCGGTCGCGGGGCTTGTCGTAGTTGGCGAACGAGAACCACAGCGCGGTGTCCACGCCCTCTTCCTCGAAGACGTCGAGCAGTTCGGTGAGGTAGCGCACCTGCTCGTCCTCGTCGGGGACCGCTCCCCGCGGCGGTTGCCAGGCCATGCCGCCGAGGTCTCCCGCGCCGAGGTAGGCGCAGGTGCCGTACTCGGTGACGGCGAGCGGCTTGCCGTGGGAGAGGGCCTCGCGCAGGTGGGCGCGAAAGGTGTCGGCGTTCTCGGCGGACCGGTAGGCGTCGATGCCCACCAGGTCGAACGGTTCCCAGTCGACGGGCTCCCAGGGGCCCGAGGCGTACGTGATCCTGCCGCCGAAGTGCGCGCGGACCGTCGCCGCGGCTCGGGCGAGGAAGGCGTTGAGCCTTTCGGGGACCGCGTCGAGGGACAGCCACCACTGCATGTCGGCGGTGGCCATGGCGTGCAGGCGATCGAGATGGGTGTCTCCCGGAAGGAAGCCGTGCGCGAAGGCGCTGAGCTCGCAGCCGGTGACGATCACGACCTGTGCGCCGTCCTGGCGCAGTGCCTCGGCGCGCCGCGCGCAGTCGGCGAGGAACGCCAGGACGTCGTCGGGGGAAAGGTCCACGGGGAACGGCGAGAACCACACTTCGAGCCCGGCGTCCGCGGCGTACCGGGCGGCGATGTCCAGTCGGTCGCCGTCTCGGCCGGAGACGCGCACGGCGTCGCAGTGCAGCTCACCCGCGATCACCGCCATCTCGCGGCGAACCGCCTCGGAGTCGAAGCTCTTCCGGGTGAGCCGGTCTCCCAAAAACGTCCCGGTGTCGTAGTTGATGCCGCGTGCGCGCACGTCAGGGGCCTTTCACATGGTCGAGTCCGTGTTCCAGCAGGTCGAAGGCCAGCTCGACGTCCTGGGCCAGAGCACGGCCGGTGGCCTCGGGGGACGCGCCGTCCAGCAGTCGCCGGAAGTACGCCTCCTGGAGGGTGATCAGGGACGCCGCGATCTGGGCCGCCATGAGCGCCGCCGCAGTGTCGCCGTACTCGTCGGCCAGGACCTGCGCCAGCGCTCGGCGCTGCTGGTACAGCAGTCCGTTCGCCGCGTTCTGCAGTGCCGGGCTCTCCTGGACGACGCGCACACGGGCGATCAGCGCTTGCATGTCCGATTCCGGAACCCGTCCGGCTGCGAGCGCGCGGTGATGGGCGCGCAGCGCCTCCAGGAACGTCTGACCGGCCGGCCGACGGGCGACGATCCCGGCCAGGTCGTCGCCGCCCACGCCCTGCAGGGCGAGCGATTCCTTGGTCGGGAAGTACGCGAAGAGCGTCGCCTTGGCCACTTCCGCGGCCTCGGCGATCTCGTTGACGGTCACAGCGTCGAATCCGCGCTCGATGAACAGCCGCATGGCCACCGCGGCGATGCGTCGCCTGGTCTGTTCCTTCTTGCGCTCACGAAGCCCTGTCACACGACGACTTTAACCATACCCGGTTCAAAAACAAACTTGGTCTGGATTTCTAGGAGGCGTCGCGGTGTGCCCCGCGCCTGTCGGACGGCAGGCGGGGAGGCGTCACGGTGCCCCCGCCCGGCCGGTCGCAGATCGCGCCCGGCCGACGTGGCAGCGGTCATTTCCATCCGCACGCGTACGCGGCGACCCAGGTGACGTCGAGCTCCGCACTGCTGGGTTCGACCCCATCGAGCAGAGTCTCAGGGAATCGCTCCGCACACAGCGCGCTCGAAGGGCCGCGCGCGGCCCCCGGCAACCGGACGGCCATATCTGCTCCCCTCGCGGACCAACACCGCAAACGATCACACCGGCTGCGGCACGATCGCCACCGGGCAGTACGCGTGGTGGAGCAGGGTGTGGCTCACCCGGCCGAGTTGGAGACCGAAGTGGCCCGCCCTCCGGCGCGCGCCGACGATCACCAGATCGGCGGCGGCCGAACGCCGCACGAGGATCCGGCGGGCCGGCCCTTCGACCGTCGCACCGCGCACCCGGACGCCGGGGTGGTCGGCCGCGGCGTTGTGCAGCACGGTGTGGAGCAGGGCCGCGGCCCGCTCCTGGTGGAGGCACGCGGAAGCGTCGTCCGGCTCGGGCGGCCCGGTGACGTCGTGCACGGGGCGGCGCCAGGCCCGCACCACGTCGAGGACGCACCCGCGGGTCTCGGCCTCGCGGAACGCGAACCGCACGGCCTCGCCGCTGGTGACGGGATCCCCGGCACCGAGCAGGATCCGCTCGTGGCCGCCGGCCAGACCGGTGCTGTCGCCGCGAACCACGATCACCGGGCAGTGGGCACGGGACGCCACGGCCAGCCCGACCGAACCGAGCAGCAGCCCCGGCAGCCCGCCCCGTCCACGCGATCCCGTGACCAGGGCGGAGGCGTTGTCGCCTTCTCGCAGGAGGGTTTCCACCGCGTCCTCGGGGATCACGTCGGTGAACACCTTCACGTCCGGGTCGCGTCGCGTGGCGCGCTCCGCCGCGGAGGCCACGATGTGCTCGGCCAGCACGCGCCCGGAAGGGCGGTCCAGGTCGCTCGACGGAAGGGCTCCCTCGTAGCGCTCCCAGAGCGAGGCGTGCACCAGTCGCAGCGAGAGTCCGTGACGAGCGGCTTCGTCCACCGCCCAGTCGACCGCCTGGAGGCTCGAGTCCGAACCGTCGACGCCCACGACCAGGGGAGGTGTCATCATCGTCCCCACCGCCTTTCGTCGGACTGCCGCGTCGGCAGTACGGGGCTTCAACCCCTCACCGTGCCAGCCACGGCCCTCCGGTACGAGGGGCACGTCGGCTCTCGTCGGGGACGTTCGGCCCAGGCGGGGAGCCCGGATGCCGGGCGGGCCCTGGTGGCCGGGCCCATACCGTGGTGTCCTGTAGGTGACGGGGAGGACCCGACCGAGACGCGGGGAAGCGGCCGACAGCCGTGCACCGCGCAATCAGGATCCGCGAGAAGCGGATGGCGTCCTTCCCGTCCTGTCATGTCGCCCTCTCTGCGGCGCCCTCCCGAGGGACGGCCGCGCGGAGACCCACCGGGGCCGAACGCCCCCGTGCCAGGTCCGAGCGGCCCGTGGCGGACGGCTCCGTCGGCGCCCACGCTGGAATCGAGGACTCCACGGCAAGGACGGCCGCGGGACCGCCGCACCGGACCGGAACAGGTTCGCCCCTGTTCGGCACACCGGGCGCGCGGGACCGAAGAGTCGTCGGCCCTGCTGTCGACCGCACTTCGACCTTCCGAGGAGGAGATCATGCACGGCAGCCCGCACATCGTGAGCGACGTGATGACACCCACCGTCGTCGCGGTGGGCCGCGACGCGCCCTTCAAAGACATCGTCACGCTGATGGAGCAGTGGAAGGTCAGCGCCCTGCCCGTACTGGAAGGCGAGGGGCGGGTGATCGGAGTCGTCTCCGAGGCCGACCTGCTGCCCAAGGAGGAGTTCCGGGACAGCGACCCCGAGCGGTTCACCCGGCAACGCAGGCTGGCGGACCTGGCCAAGGCGAGCGGGCTCACGGCCCGGGATCTGATGAGCACCCCGGCCGTGACCGTGCACGCCGACGCGGCCCTGGCGGAGGCGGCGCGCATCATGGCGCAGCGCAAGATCAAGCGACTTCCCGTCGTCAACGACGTCGGCCTCCTCGAAGGAATCGTCAGCCGCGCGGACCTGCTCAAGGTGTTCCTGCGCGAGGACGAGGATCTCGCCGAGGAAGTGCGCCACGAGGTGATCGACCGGCTGTTCCCCCTGTCCGCCGACCACATACAGGTGGAGGCCTCCGAAGGTGTCGTCACCCTCACCGGCTGGGTGGAGAGCACCGGGCTGGTCCCCGTGGCGGAACGCCTGGCCCGCGCCGTGGAGGGTGTCGTCGACGTCCGCTGCCACCTCGCCCAGGCCTCCGCGCGGTCCGAGGAGTGGTCCGAGCGGCGGTGACGGGGGCTTGGCTTAGCGGCCCGCGCGCGGGAACCGGTCGGGGTCGGGCCGGTCGACCGCAGGGCGCCGTCGGACACGTACGGACGGGAGCGGCGCCGTGGTACGCATACGAGCGCTCGTGCGTAGGACGCGATCGTATGCGTAGGGGCGGGGCGACACCTGCGTGAGCGACGCCTTCTCCGGGTAGCGACGGAGCGACAGGGTACGAACGGAGCGACACCGCGGGGGAACGGCGCCGCTCCTGACTCCACTCTCCTCCCGTCCGGGCCGCGGCGCATGTGCCGATGGTCCCGTGCCCGGGGCCGGTCGGCTTCGGTCCCGGACCTCCGGCTTCGGACGTACGGCTTCGGTTCCGGACGTACTGCCGACGCGCGACGCTCGCGGCGTACGACGCCGGCCCGTACCGACGGGCGTTCTCGGTCAGACCGTGACCCGGCGGCCGGTCACGGTGTGAAGGTCGATGCGCACCCACAGCTCACGCCGGCCGCCGGCCCACGGCTCGCTGCGTGCCAGGCCGGCGAGCCGACGCGCCTCCTCCTCGTCCGTCACGGCCTGCCCGTGCCCGCGCACGAGAACGCTCCAGCCCTCGCTGAACGCGTCGTCGATGCGGTCGACCTCGAAGGCCACCTCGGAGCCCGCGGCCAGGGCCGGCGTGGTGCCGGGAGAGGTGCGGAAGACGATCGCGTCGTCGACGACGCCATAGTTGACGGGTACGACGGCGGGGCCCGTGGCCGTGAGCACCGCGACCCTCCCCACGCCGTGGTCCGACAGCAGGGTCCGGCACTCGGAGGGGCTCAGTTCGGTGACGTCGGGGCTCCGTCCGGCCTGTCCCGGGCCGGGCGGCCGGTCGCTGTCGCATCCGGTGAGGTGGGGCATCGTGGTGTGCAGTGCTTCGGCGAGCCTGAGCAGGGTGCCCGTGCCGGGCGCGGCTCCCGGCTTCTCCTCCAGGTAGCGCAGATAGTTGGGCGCGACGCCGGCTCGCGCGGCCGCCTCCTCGCATGTCAGGCCGAGTTCGGCCCGGCGTGCGACCAGCCGTCGGCCGAGATCGCCGAGCGGTGGCGCCTCCACCGTGTTCGTCCGTACCTGTTCGGTCATGACTCGCCACGTCCTCTCGTCATGCCTCGCGCCACGGGACTCACCTCGTCGGCGACCGGCGCCGACCGGCGTCTCTCCCGGAGCCGGGATCGCCCCGCGGCTCCAGCCTCTCCGAGAAGGAAGGAGACCGCTTGGGCCGTCCGGCCCCCATCGGCGGCCCAAGGGGCCATGGCAGCGGGCCGACGGCAGGCCCGCCGTGAAGCCGTCCGCCGCCGACGCCCCCGGCACGGCGCGGGCGCGCGGAGGGTTCCGTGAGCCACGACGAGGCTCGCGCGACGCCCTGGCTCGGGGAGGGGGCCACCGACGAGGGGCACGCCTGTGCGGGCTGCGGGCGGGAGCGGACCGTTCTGCGTCGTGCCTGCCGATGTCCCCGCCGGAGGCGACGCGCCAACATCCACCGCATGCAGTCGAGTTGGGCAGGTCGGAGCAATTGGCCGCACCTACTGAGACGGCCCCGCGTGGTGGCCCGGACGGCGGCTCCCCCATCCGGGCGCCATGCTCCCCTCGCCCGGCATGGCTTCGGGACCTGCGACGCCGCACGGCGGAAGCTGATGCCTCCCGCCTGCAGGAGAGGCCCGTGAACGACCACATCCCGCAAGGACCCCGTCCGCCGGCCTCCACCGACGCGGGCGCCGACGCCGGCAGTCAGGCCGGGGTCATCGGCATCGGGCTCGCGGCCGTGCTGACGTTCGCTCTCGCGCAGGGTTCATGGCAGTGGTTCGCGACGTTCATCGGGGTGACGCTCCTCTCGGTGATCTTCGCTTTTCAGCGTCGACCGCCGTGGACGTCCGACCTGCGGTCCGCGTACATGCGCGGTCTGATCGCGTACGCCCTGGTCGTCGGCCTGTGCGTGGCGATCGCGCTGGCCCCCATGATGCAGCGCTGGGCCTGGGTGTTCCCGATGCCGGGCACCCGCATCGACTGCACTTGGCTGGGCAGGTACGAGGCCGTCCGTTCCCGGGCCACACTGGCGGGCCTGACCGGTCTCGACCGCACCGCCGCGGCGTACGCGGCGGAGTCCAAGAGCCGTGAGGCCATCGCCGGCTGCCTGTCGGCGACGACGACCCTGTGGCTCCCGTTGTACGGGGCCGGGGCGGCCGTACTGGTGGGTGTGAGCGCGTGGTTCCGCGACCGGGCGCGTGCGCGCAAGGAGTCCCGGCCGGAGCCCTCCCCTGCGGAGCCGGTGCATGCGGGAGCGCCGCAGGACGGCGCGAGGTAGCCGCCGGCTCCCCACGGGGTAGGAGGAGGGCGTGCTGACGATCGGATCCGTAGTGCTGGGTGTGTCGAACGTGCCGCGTGCGGCGGCGTTCTGGACGGAGGCGCTGGGCTACGTCCCGCGCGAGGAGATGGAGGACGACTGGGTGGTCCTCGTGCCGGCCGACGGGACAGGCGCCCAGCTCTCGCTGGGGGTCAGCGAGACACCCGTGCAGGAGCATCCCCGGATCCATCTGGACCTGTACGCGGGAGACGCCGCCGATCAGGCCGCGGAGGTCGAGCGCTTGGTCTCCCTCGGCGCCCGCCGGATCGACTGGGACCGCTATCCTCCGGACGCCGACTTCGTGGTCCTGGCCGATCCCGACGGGAACCGCTTCTGCGTCATCGACACACACCACGGCTGACCGCAGGCCGGTCGGAAGCGACATCCCGTCCGAGAAAGGACGTTGTCACCCGTGACGCAGGTTGGCCCAGCCGTCGCGCCGCGGGTCGGCATCCGCCACGCGCACGGTTCAGTAGGCATCCGCCGGGCACACGCGATCAGTCCGCAGGACCCTGCGAGACCATCTGGGCGTCGTTCGGCAGCTTCAGGACGGTGGGGTGGCGGGGGCCATCGGACCCTCGCCGCGGACGACGGCCGTGTCCCGGAAGATCTGTTCCAGCAGACCCGCGGCCTGCGGCTGCACCACGCCCTGGCCGGAGATCGGTCCGCGCAGGAACCAGCGTGGACCGTCCAGGCCGACGCCCCCCGGACCGTCCAGGCCGACGCCCCCCGCTGAGCAAGCGCTTGATGCGCTCGCTGTGCGTGACGCGAAGTGCGCAGCGCACGACTCGGAGAGCGAATTCAACCAATTGGTGTAGAAGGGTTGTATGGGACGAAAGCATGCTGGGCTTCCGGTGATACGAGATCGTCTCTCGTCGCCATGGGGCGGAGGCTGGCTGGCCAACCGCAGCGTCGCAGGTCAGGTGTTCGCACTGCAATGTGTGATCATCGTGCTGCTCGTGACGGGAGGCGCGGTGGCGCTGGTCTGGCAGACCCGCACCGCGAACCTCCACCGGGCGGAAGACCGGTCCATGGCCAGTGCCGTCGCCGTCGCCCAGCTGCCGGACACCGCGAAGGGGCTGCTGTCGTCGGACCCGACCTCGGCTCTCCAGCCCGTGGCCGAGCGTACGAGGCAATCCATGAGGGTCGACTTCATCGCGGTGCTGGACACGGCCGGCATCAGGCACACGGATTCCGTGCCCGACCTGATCGGTCAGCGGGCGGCGGGCAATTTCGGCCGAGCGCTTCAGGGCCTGTCCTACACGGAGCACTTCGACGGAGCGCCGCAGGACGCCGTACGTGCGGTCGTACCGGTGCGGGGGCAGGACGACGAAGTGGTGGGGATCGTCACCGCCGGCGTGGAGGTCACGACCGTCTCGGCGACGTTGAACCACGAACTGCCGCTCCTGCTGGCCGGGGCGGCGGGAGCCTTCCTCCTGGCCACGGCCGCGGCGGGCGGGGTGGGCAGACGACTGAGCCGACAGACGGGCGGGCTCGGCCCGGTCGAGGTGACACGCATGTACGAGCACCACGACGCTGTCCTGCACACGGTGCGCGAAGGCGTACTCGTCACCGACCGCGATCGACGCCTGGTCCTCGCCAATGACGAGGCCAGACGGCTCCTGGCCCTCCCCGAAGGCATGGAGGGCCGTCACATCGACGAACTCGGTCTCGAACACGGCATCCGGAACCTGCTCGCCTCGGACCTCGAAGCCGTCGACGAGGTACATCCGGCGGGCGGGCGACTGCTGAGCGTCAACCACCGTCACACGAACCGTGACGGCGGACCCCCCGGAGCCGTCACCACGTTTCGGGACGCCACCGAACTGCGCGCCCTGGCCGGCAGGGTCGAGGCCACGTCCCGACGGCTGGAGATGATCTACGACGCCAGTGCCCGGATCGGGAACACCCTCGACGTGACGCGTACCGCCGAGGAACTGACCGAGGTCGCCGTGCCACGCTTCGCGGACGTGGTCAGTGTCGACCTGCTCGACCCGGTCGTCGCCGGTGAGGAGCCCCCCGCGGGCGTCCCCCGTGTCCTGCGGCGCGCCGCCCTCCGAGGCGTGACACAGCAGCAGGCCCTGCACCCGGTCGGTTCCGAGGTGCCGGTCGACCCCACCGCACTCCAGACGCAGGGGCTGCGCGACGGCGAGGCGGTCCTCGTGCCCGATCTGACCGCCGCCTCGGGCTGGCGGGGCACGAACCCCGTCTTCGCCGAACGCGTGCTGGGAGCCGGGCTCGGCTCGTTGATCACCGTGCCCATGCGCGCCCGCGGCACCGTGCTGGGCATCGCCAGTTTCTGGCGGCGCGGGGAGTTCCATCACGACGACGTCAGCTCCGCCGAGGAACTGGTCGCGCGAGCGGCGGTGTGCGTCGACAACGCCCGCCGGTACACGCGCGAACACGCACTGGCCATCGCGTTGCAGCGCAGCCTGCTGCCGACCGAACTGCCCGAGCAGAACGCCGTGCGCGCGGCGTACCGGTATCTGCCCGCCGAGGCGGGGGTGGGCGGAGACTGGTTCGACGTCATCGCGCTGCCCGGCGCCCGCGTCGCCCTCGTCGTCGGCGACGTGGTCGGCCATGGTCTCCAGGCCGCTGCCACCATGGGGCGGCTGCGCACCGCCGTCCACAACTTCGCCGCGCTGGATCTGCCTCCCGACGAGCTGATCACATACCTGGACGAGCTGGTCACCCGTCTCGACCAGGACGGTCCGACGGCCTCCGAGACCGCACCCGTCACCGGCGCCACCATGCTGTACGCCGTCTACGACCCCGCCACGGGCCGCTGCCACATGGCGTGCGCGGGACATCCGCCGCCGGCCCGGGTCCGTCCCGACGGCACGGTGGACCTGGTGCCCGTCCCTCCCAATCTCCCGCTCGGACTGGGCAATTCGCCCTTCGAAACGTACGCCGCCGACCTGACCGGCGGAACCCGCCTGGTCCTCTACACCGACGGCCTCGTCGAAAGCCGCGAGCACGCCATCGACACCGGTCTGGACCGGCTCACCGCGGTCCTCGCCGGCACCGGCCGAAGCTGTGATCAGATGTGCACCGATGTGATCGACGCGCTCCTGCCTTCACCCCAGCGCGACGACATCGCGCTGCTGGTGGCCGAGACCCGCCGGCTCGCACCGGACCGTGTCGCGCAGTGGGACATCACCGACGACCCCGCGGCCGTCGCGCCCGCCCGCGCCGCCTGCGTGCGGCAGATGACCGCGTGGGACATCGGCGACGACCTGTTCGCCGCGGAACTCATCCTCAGCGAACTGATCACCAACGCCATCCGCTACGGCGACCCGCCGATCACCGTGCGCCTCCTGTACGACCGCTATCTGACCTACGAGGTCTCCGACACCAGCCACAACGCACCGCATCTGCGGCACGCGGCCACGCTCGACGAGGGCGGCCGGGGCCTGTTCCTCATCGCCCAGCTCGCCGATCGCTGGGGAACCCGCTACACACCCGACGGCAAGACCGTCTGGGCGGAGCAGTTGCTCACCGCGGAGCGCCATCCCTCACCGTGAGGTCCACGGGAGGCCGGTCGAGCACCCGGCGAGGGCTGCCCCGCCCCTGGTCCGTGCGCGGCCGGCCGCCCGGCGACACGGCCTCGCCCGAGCGCATCGCCGACAGGACACAGTTCGCGGTCGCCGTCGCCGTCGCCGAGTTGGTCATCGCCCTCCATCGGTGCGACACGGCGGGCGGCCCTCGACGCCGTATGGCGCGGGACCCGTGTGTGGTTGCACGGCGACGTGTCGCCAGTGGCAATCCGCTGGTCGCCGAGGGGCCTTGTGGAAGGCCCTGCTGGTCCTGACCGAGTGCGCCGATCCCCACGACGCACGGATCGCGCCCAATGTGCGGGTGATCGACGGCGTACCGGCCGACCACGCGTACTCCGAACGGCACAGGTGACGCCGGCACGCGTCGGACGCGTTCCGTCGAACGGCCTCCGGGGCGAACGTGCGCCCCGTACGGGGCTGCTCGACTCGTGACCCGGTCCGCCGAGTCGGGTTGTGTCGATCGGCTGCTTGGGGGCATTCGGACTTCACTCGTTCTTCACACACTCGAATCGGAGGTCCCCATGCTCGCGATAGGTGCGGCGGTCCTGTTCTTCATCTCGTTCCTCATCAACGCCGCAGACATCTCCACGAACGACACGTTCACGTCGACGAACATCATGCTCATCGGGCTCACGGTGCTCGCGCTGCACCTGGCCGGCGTCGGCACCGGCTGGTCCTCCCGCCGCCGACGCTGACCGACGTCGCCGACGCGCCCGCCGGTTCGTGCCGGACCGGGTGACGCCGGCGTCCCGTTTCCTCCGACGAGTGCCGGCCAGGAGAGGCGATGCCCACCACAGCCACGACCAACACGGACGAGCTCACGGACACACCCTCTCCCGAGCCGGGCGCACACACCGCCCCGGACGACTTCGAGGAGCGCGCCGCGCGGATACGAAGGCGACTGGAGCGGCTGATCGGCATCGCCGCGACCGAGGGCAACGCGCTGCGCCCCTTGCGCAACGGCGACGAGATCTTCGCGGCCATGCTCGACCGCATTCGTTCCGCCGAGCACACCCTGGACATGATGACCTTCGTGTACTGGAAGGGCGACATCGCCCGGGAGTTCGCGATGGCCCTCGCGGAACGGGCCGAGGCGGGCCTGCGGGTGCGCCTGCTGCTGGACGGCTTCGGCAGCAGGCTCATCGACGAGGACCTGCTGGATGCCATGCGGCGAGCCGGCGTTCAGGTCGCGTGGTTCCGCAAGCCCTTGTACCTCTCGCCCCTGAAGCAGAACCACCGCTGCCACCGCAAGGTCCTCGTCGTCGACGAGCAGGTGGCCTTCACCGGCGGCGTCGGGATCGCCGAGGAGTGGTGCGGTGACGCCCGCAACGAGAACGAGTGGCGTGACACCCATGTCGAGGTGCGGGGCCCCGCGGTGGACGGTCTCGCAGCGGCCTTCGCACAGAACTGGGCCGAATGCCACGACGAACTCTTCGACGAGCGCGACCGGTTCGTCGAGCACCGTCCGCACGGTGACGCCGTGGTGCAGGTGGTGCGCGGCTCGGCCAGCTTCGGCTGGCAGGACATGCAGACCTTGATCCGCGTGATGCTCCAGTCCGCGGAGGAGCGCTTCCGGCTGACCACCGCCTACTTCTCGCCGGACGCCTACTTCGTCGAACTGCTCTGCGCCGCCGCGCGACGCGGGGTGGAGGTGGAGATCGTGCTGCCCGGGCCCCACACCGACAAGCGGGTGTGCCAGTTGGCCGGTCAGAACTTCTACGCCGACCTCACCGACAGCGGGGTGAAGATCTACCACTACCAGCCGACGATGATGCACACCAAGGCCATCACCGTCGACCGCACCGCGGCGCTGATCGGATCGACCAACTTCAACCGCCGCTCCTTCGACCACGACGAAGAGGTCATGCTCGCCGTCCTGGACCGGGAGTTCACGGCCACCCTCGACGCGCAGTTCGATGAGGACCGGGAGGCCAGCGAGCTGATCCGCGCCGACCGGTGGAAGCGGCGCTCGCTCGTGCAGCGGGCCCGTGAGGCGTCCGTCGTGCCCATCCGCCGCTTCCTGTGATCCACCACCCGGGTGGACCGGCGTCGGCCGGTCCACCCGGCACGACCTCGGGGCCGACCCGCCGCACTCCCGACCACCCGGCACGACGTCGAGGCCGACCCGGGTCGCACCGGTCGGCCCGGCGCGACATTAGTGTCGTCGGCATGACCGACAACACCCTGCGCTCAGTCGCCGTCGAGCGCACCAGCACCGGCCACTACACGGCGACGAACGCCCGCGGCGGCACGATCAGCTTCGGCACCGGCTCCGATGCGCAGAGCGACACCGAATTCACCCCGGTCGAGCTGCTGCTCGCCGCGCTCGGAGGCTGTACGGCGGCGGATGTCGATGTCGCCACCAGCCGCCACGCGGAACCCGACCGGTTCGACGTCACCGTGACCGGCCACAAGATCACCGACGAGCTGGGCAACCGGATGACCGACCTGCACGTCACCTTCTCGGTCGCGTTCCCGGACGGCGAGCCCGGCGACCGGGCGCGCGCCATCCTGCCCCGTGCCGTGAAGACCTCCCACGAACGGCTCTGCACGGTCAGCCGCACGATCGAGACGGGCACGCCGGTCACCACGACGGTGACGGACGTCTGACCTGCCGCCGACCGGGCCTCCCCGCGCCGGACGGCCGAAAGCTGCACGGTTGGCCGTGGTGTCCGGCGGCGGCGCCGTCCTCCCCCGCGACCCGCTTCCCACGGATGCCGCGTGCCACCGGCACGCGGCACCCCGGCGGCCTCGACGGCGCCGCAGGCGGTAGGTCACCACCAACTGACCACCGCGTTCTGGTACTCCGGCGAGGCGACGAAGCCGGTCTCCGCGTCCTGATGGTTCAGCCCGGCCTTCAGACGACCCGTCCACCCGTCCCAGCCGGCCTGCTCCGGCTCGCGGCGCAGATAGTTCCGGTACAGGCCGCGGGTGTACGCGCGGCAGTACTCGTCGCTCAGCACAAAGGCACGGGCGACCTCGTAGCGGGACATGCCGTCCTTCATCATGTCCTTCCAGTACCGGTAGCCGCCCGCGTCCGGCGGACGACGCAGCAGGCGCCGGTACAGCGAATCGATGAAGGCGTCGTCCGCCGGGTACTTGCCGCGGTACTCGACGCTGTCCAGGAAGGCGACGATCGCGGACTGCCGGCCCAGACCGCCGGCCAGCTGCGTACGCCAGTGGTCGAGGCCGGCCGGCTCCGGCGCCCGGTCGAGGAGGGTGAAGTACAGGTCGGTGGCGATGCGGCCGGAGTTCTCCAGCGAGTAGAGGAACCCGCGAGCCACTTGCTCAGGGCTGCTGTTGGAGAACAGCTTGCGCACCCAGAAGTCCAGGCCTCCGTCGTCGAACCGTCGGCCGAGTACGTCGCGGTACAGGGAGGCGGCCCAGATGTGGCGCCGGTAGATCTGCCGCACACCCTCGCGGTCGTCCGTGGCCGGGGTGCTCGGCACCGGGTAGAAGGGGTTCATCGTGGAGTTCGGCACCGAGGTGTGGTTCAGGCCGAGCGAGTGACCGAACTCGTGGACGGCGACGTTGAACAGGTCGAAGCCGCCGGGACGGACGCCGTCCTGCCACTGCTCGTCCTCGTCGAAGTGCGCGTCGCCCGCGAGACTTCCGCCGTTGGGCGGCAGGAAGAACGCGTGGGCCAGGATGTTGCCGCGACCGTCGAACGGGGAGCCGTCGCCGTGGCTGCCCCGGGCGAAGCGGATCTCGATGTCGGGCGCGCCGGTGGTCTCCTGGAACACGAGGGGGACGACGGCCGCCCAGCGCTCCCAGGCGCCACGGATGAGTGCCCGCTGCCGGTCCTGGTCGAAGTCCGGGCTCAGGTTGTTGATCCGGTACGTGATCACCGCGTGGTCCCACACGGTGCCGAAGGCGACGAACTCGGCGACGCTCGTGAGGGACTTCCCGCTGCGCGGATCCTCGACGCCCTGCCGGTCGGGGAAGCCGCACCGGGGCCGCGCGAAGACCGTGCGGGTGGCCTCGTCGACGTCTCCTGTGGTCGGAAGCAGCGCCATCGCCTGGCAGGCCCGTACCGCGGCCCGCCCGCTGTCACTCTGCAGCGGGACGTCCTCGGGCAGGTAGCCGAAGGCGCGCAGGTAGTTCTCGGCGAGTTTGGCGTCACTCGCGGACGCACCTACGGGTGAGCTGTTCGGGTCTGGTCCGCTCCGTGCGGTCACAGCACTCCTCAGGACGGTCCGGGCAAGGGCCCGGAAGCTGGTGGACGGCGAGACCGGCCGGCGCTGGGGAGGCTGGAGCGGCGAGGCCGGTGCTCGTCAGCCCGCGGGTGCTGGGATGTTCCGCCCGGCCGGGGACGCCGTCCATGGCAGCCGCGAGAAAGGCGCCCCTCCGCTTGGGGCCGGCGCGGCTGGTGAGCCGGACGGGCACGGCGACCTGCGGAAAGGGGAGTTGGGGCGACGAGCCCGAGTGAGTCCCGGATACGCAGTCTGGCGGCGCGCGTTCACCTGACGGTGACGCAGGCGTGCGGGCTACCACCTCTGACACGGCCTCCCCCGGTGGTCCGAGGCGCACGCCTGCCGGCGCATCCATGGGTGCGTCCGCAGCCGGACGGGCGACCGCGGGACCACTCGGGCGGTGCCGCCGACCCGCCGCAACATCACACAGCGCTACGCAGCATCACATAGCACTACGCAATGACTACTATCAGTAGCCACAATGGTCGTGGAAGGAAGTCGCGATGAACCTCGGAGATCTGCCGACGAACCACAGATTCGTCATCGAACTGGGCCGGTTCCCAGTGGAGACGGTGCAGCGCGTGACGGGTGTCGACTGCGACCAGGACGTCCCCGCGGACAGGTGCGCGACACCGGCGAAGGCCGGCGTGGCGCGCGAGCGGACGGAGCCGCCCCACGGCGAAGTGACCGTCGTCCGGGGCTCGGACAAGAGCCCCGCGTTCACCGACTGGGTCGACAGGACACTCGTCGACCAGTCTCTCGGATCGGCGCGGCAGGACGTCACGCTCGTCGAGCTGGACGCCGACAATAACCCCGTCCGACGCATCACATTGTCCAACGCCTGGGCTGCGCAGTGGACCACTCCGTCGTTCCAGTCGGGTGGCGGTCCGGCGATGGAGCAGGTGACGATCGCGTTCGAGCGGGCGAGCGTGGAGTAGCGCCGCCCTGCTCCTCGCCCGGGCTCCGTGGTCCGGGAGCGCGCCCGGGTCTCGTCGGCCGTCATCGGTCGAACGCTCACGCCGACCGGCCACTCCGGCCGGACGCCCATGTCGACCGGTCGGTCACCGTCGCGGCGGCCGGTCGCCGGTACGGAACCCGGACTGCCCTGCGGGCTTCGGCGCCTTCCTCGCCCCCACGGGCGTCGCGCGGTGGATCACGGAGAAGGGCACGGGCCTCCGGACGTGCGGTCGGCCACCTCGGCGGCCAGCGCCTCGGCCGCGTCGAGCGTCCCGGAGAGGGCGTGCGCATCCGTGCCCAGGGCGGCAAACAGCCCGTGCGCACGCGCTGTGAAGTCCGCGGGGGCGGCCGGGAGTTCACCTGCGGCCCGGACCGCGTCCTTCTCGTTGAGCACCCAGTGGCCCGCGTGCGCGTGCAGGGCGTGCACCAACACCCCGACCGCGCGGAAGAGACACCCCGCGACGTAGAAGACGTCGCCGCGGGCCGCTCCCTTGCGGGCGTTCTCCAGGATGAACGGCGCCTCCCATACGGCGGGGGCGATCAGCGCCGCGCGCAGCGGCTCCGGGTAGCGGCGGGTCTCGCCCTGCAGGGTGCGCAGTTCACCGGCCGGGTCCGCGAGGACGCGGCCGAGGGCCAACTCGCCGACGTAGGCGTGGGAGTAGACGCCCAGTGGGTGGCCGGGCTGAATGCCCACCTCGACCTGCCCCTGCCGGCACTGGCCCCAGATCCGCCGCACCCGGTCCAGGTCACGGTAGATCCAGTCGACACGATGGCCGTCCACGGTCAGCCATGCGCCGCCGTCCACCCACGGCCCCCAGCCGCCCGGCTCGGTCACGTCGACCGTTTCGCCGGTCAGCTCGGACGCGAGGCGGCGCAGGGTCCCGGTGTCCAGGGGTGGCCGGTAGTAGAGGCCCAGGTCGTAGTCGGAGTCAGGGTGGTGTGTCCCCCTCGCCCGGCTGCCGCCCAGGGCCACCCCGACGACACCTCCGACACCGGCCAGCCGGTCGGCGATCTCCCGCAGACGTTCCACTCCCCGGAGTGTGCCGAATCGCGGCACCGGCCGCGACCCGATTACGCGCGCGCTGTTCCGCACGCATCCGCGGGGGATGCGCGAAGCCGCGGACGGCCCGGCCCTCCGGCACCGGGCGCCGCGGGACGACTGCACATCACCGGCGACTCGATGGGCGGGAAGCACTCGGGGTGGGGGTGATGAGGTCCAGGTGAATGAGACGAGACGGCGGCCGGGGCGTCGGCCGGGTCGGCCGACGCCGGCGGAGGCCGGGGTGATCTGCCCGGACTCGTGCACCAGCGGTTCACGGCGCCCTCGTCAGGGCCGGATCGCGGGGCCGCCGCGTCACCGGACCGTCGGACTGGGCGCCGGGGAGCGCGTGTTGATGTTCAGGTCGGGCCGGGGGGTGAGGACGACGACGGGTGAGCCGGGCTGCGGCGGGGGCGGCGTGACCTGGCTGGCGGGCAGCTTCGGCGGCGTGGACTGCTGGAAGTTGACCTGGTCGAAGTTGACCATGCCGGTCTTCTCCAGCACGGTGATGTGGTCGAGGACCGTGTCGTTGGCCAGGTCGGCGAGCTCGCGCACCAGGCTGTTCTGCGTGCTGGCACGGATCTTGGCGATGGCCGGGAAGATCTGACCGTGGGTGACACGCATGATGTTGGCGGCCGTCGTGTCGAACTGCTTGCCGGACTGGGCCGCCGAGGTCTGCACGAACTGCTGCTGCTGAGGCGTCGCCTGGTTGGGCAGAGTGATGTTCAGTTCAGGTGCGATCTTGCGGCACAGGGCGTCGAGCCCGGCATGCCCGACGATGAGATGCTTGCCCGCTTCCCTCATCTCCGGTGTCGAACCCTTCTTCAGGGCGATCTCCCCGAGGGGGTACTCCCACAGGCCGGCCGAGCGCACCTTGACGACGAAGTCGCGGTCGGCCTCGGTGAGCGGGCCGTAGCGGGTGTTGGCGATGACCCGGGTCTGCGAGGTCGTCGTGTTCTGCACCCCCAGCATGGCGGGGTAGGCAAGTGCCGAGACGGTAAGACCCAGCGCACCGACGATGAACACGGTTCCGGCTTTGCGGGGCAAGGGCACGGGGCCTCCAGGCGTGAGCGACTCGTATGCCAGGAGATACGGACGCATCGGCCGCCCTGATCATCACGTCGGGTAAAACTTGCACCCGTCACGGCGTGACGTACGTCACATCGACTCCGCGTCTGTCGGTGCACATGCCCTGGCCGGGGCTCGCGCACCACCCCGAGATCGGCAAGTGGGCGTGCTGCACGGGCAATCACGCGTCTGCCGGCCGGTTTCCCGGAGCCCGTTCGGGGGGAGGCTGATGCGATCCCGGTATTTGTACGACCGCCTCGGTTCCCACGGCGCCTGCGGAGCGCAGCTCGACGCCTCCCCCGGGCCGCCCCACGGCCTGCGAGACGATCACGAGTCCGAGGCCGTTGCCCGGCACGCCTCGTGCGGTCGGTGACCGTCAGAAGCGGTCGAAGACGTGCGGGAGTTCGTCGGGAGGGACACCCGGTCCCTCGTCCCGCACCGTGAGCCGGCCGGACCCGAGCGACAAGCTGATGGCGCCGGACGTTTTTCAGTGGTCACTCCCTTGAACTCTCTCTACGCTGAGGCCATGGCTCATGCGAGGACCTCGTACGTCTGCCTTCCGTGCCGGGCGTCGTACAAGCAGCCCTACGACCGGTTGCGACCGCGGCTCTGCCCGCGCTGCGCCGGGCCGTTGATCCATGCCGGGTCGGCGTTCGCCGCTCCCCGGCGGCGCGACACCGCCGCGTGGCGCACGCTCACGGTTCTGCTGAACGCGGGCGTCGGCTTCCACAAGAGCTGCTGCTGCGGGCCCGGTTACCGGCCCCGGACGCTCCGCGAGGTTCGCGCGCGGCTGAAGTACGCCGAACGCACCGGCGAGCCCGCTTCCAGGGCACTCGTGCGGTACGAACTGCCGTGACCGTCGGCCCCGGCCTCAGCCGTGGGGGAGTCGGCGGACGGGCGCATCGACACCGGCGCAGCGGCAGGGGGCGCCAAACTCTGTTGAGATGCGCCCCCTCGTCGGGGAGAGTCAGCGGCCATGGAGTACTTCTGTTACCACCGCGACCGGCCAGGCTCCCTGACGCTCCGCGACGAGTTGCTCGAAGCGCACTGGTCCTACATGAACCAGTACGCGAAGGAGATGATCGCCCGCGGTCCGACACTCGCCGACGACGGTGACATGCCCACCGGCAGCGTGCACATCCTCGACCTGCCGGACTCCACCGTCGCCCGCGCGTTCGCCCTGGACGAGCCCAACTACCAGGCCGGCGCCTACCGGGACGTAATGCTGCGCCGGTGGCGCAACATGCTGGGGCGCACCATGTGGGAGTTCCCCGGCGGCCGCACCGAGGGGAACCGGTACCTGGTCATCGGCCTCGGCATCGCCCCGGGGCGGGCCGCCGACCTGACCGTCCCGGACGACCGGGACGAACTGATCGCGTACGGGCCGCTGCTGGCCGACGACGGGATCACCTGGCTAGGTACGGCGGCGCTGGTCCGCGCGCCGGACCCGGATACGGCACGCGCCGTCCTGACCCCGGACCTGTACGCCGACGTCGAGGTGCACAACTGGGTCTTCGGCGGACGGCCGACCACCGAGGAGTGACGGCACGTCAAGTCGCCCTCCGGGCCTGACTTGTGGACCGGAGGTTGCGCGCGTCGCGACCCGGGGGGTCACCCACGGGGGCGGCGCCGGACCCGTGTCCGACGCACGGCGGACGGTCGGGCCGAGGAAGCGGCGTCGGCGGCAGGTGACGTCACCGACCGCGGGCGGACGTCGTCGCCGGAGGCTTTGCGAAGCGCCTCTCAGGCGGGCGCTCGATGCCGATGTGGCGTCACGAGCCGTGGAAAGCAACGTTGTTGCACATACGGCCAGGAGTGAAGAATTCGGCCCTCTTGAAACACTTCGAGGCATTTCCGCATGCGGCACAAGCCCTTGTCATGGACGAACACGGCCGCGTATAACGTTGGAAAAACCCGGTGTGAAGCCTTCCGGGCACGCCGGGATCCCGCTTGCGGGCGCGCATGCGGCTCGTGAAGCGGACCGCTGCCCGGATGCGGAGGGAGCATCGTGCGGGTGAGCCTCAAGGACGTCGCGCTGCACGCGGGCGTCTCCATCAAGACGGTCTCCAACGTGGTCAACGACCATCCGCACGTCACCCCCGCCATGCGGACACGCGTGCAGAAGTCCATCGACGAACTCGGCTACCGCCCCAACCTCACCGCCCGGCACCTGCGCAAGGGCCGCACGGGGATCATGGCCCTCGCCCTGCCCGAACTGGGCAATCCCTACTTCGCGGAGCTGGCCACCGAGATCATCGACGCGGCGGCCGAACACGAGTACACGGTGCTGCTGGACCACACCCGCGGCCGGCGAGACCAGGAGATCCTGGTCAGCCAGGGCTTTCGCACCCGGGTCATCGACGGGCTCATCCTCAGCCCCATCGAGCTGGAGGCGGAGGATCTCAGCGAACGGGCCGAGGCGGTCCCCCTGGTGCTGCTCGGGGAGCGGGAGTACCGACTGCCGTACGACCACATCGCGATCGACAACGTGGCCGCCGCACGTCAGGCGATGCGGCACCTGATCTCGCTCGGACGGCGTGACATCGCCTTCCTCGGAGCACGCAGGGGACGCAGTCAGCCGGCCCACCTCAGACTGCGCGGCTGGCGCGAGGAGTTGGACGCCGCGGGGCTCGTCGCCGACCCCCGGCTGGTGGGCGCCACGGACGGTTGGGGGCACGCCGACGGAGCCGCGGCCATGGCCCGCATCCTGGACGCCGGCCTCCAGCCGGACGCGGTGTTCGCCTACAACGACCTCATCGCGCTCGGCGCCATGCGGGTGCTGTCCGAGCGGGGGCTGCGCATTCCGCAGGACGTCGCTGTCGTCGGTTTCGACAACGTGGTGGAGGGCCGGTACGGGGCGATCACCCTGACCTCCGTCTCGCCCGACAAGGCGGCCATCGCCAGAATGGCCGTGGAAGCCGTACTGGCCCGGCTGGGTGGAGAACAGCACGAGGCGCGCCGGATCCACGCCGGGTACTCGCTGGTGTGCCGGGAGAGCACCCTCGGCCGCCGCTGAGACCGCGCCCCCGTCGCCGCACCGGACCTGCGCGGTACGCCTTCCAACGATGCAAGCAGGCCGGGTGCCGCCCCGTGCGCCTGCACCCGGCGGGCACCCCGGCAACACCCACACTCCATCCAATTGCCTTGAGAGAAAGCCGAGTTCTGTCACCGCGCCGCGCAGGGTGTCTGATCTGCCCGTTCGGCGGACCGGGCGGACACCGGCCCTTCCGCGGCGGAAACGCTTTGGTGCACCGACCCTTTACACGCTTCTTCCAACGATGTAAAACCCTGATGCAGACCAGGCCCGCCCCTCAGCCGGCCCGCCCCGCCACGCGCCAGGCACCTCACCGAGGCCCCGACTCGCAGGTGAACGCCCGCTCGACCGACTCCTGTCATGCAACCGTCATCAAGTTCACGCGGAACGGGGTTCCCCATGACGCACCGCACCCGCACCGGCCGCCGGATCCGCACCCGCCGTGCTCGCTCCGTACACGGCCGCACTCGTCCTCTCCGCAGACGCACGCGCCGAGTCGGAGGACGACAACTCCATGAGGAACGAAGGCACTTCAGCCCCTGCGGACGACGGGGGACAGCAGGCCGCCTCTGCCTGCAAGGACTACGTCAGTTTCATCGCCTCCGACTTCGTCGAGCAGGGCAAGCGCGCCGCCGACCAGATGATCACTGACGACGACGGCGAGGCCGCGGCACCGCGGCCTCCCCCGCCTCCGCCGAACCGCCCGAACCGCCCGCACCACCAGGACCGCCCGCACCACCAGGACCACCAGGACCACCAGGACCACCAGGACCACCAGGACCACCAGGCACCAACGGCACGACACCGCACCGTGGTTCGCACCGGTCGGCCGCGGGCGTTCACCCGCTCGCGGCCGTTCTCCTCCCCCACCCACGGAAGGCTCCCCCATGCCCCTCGACAGACGCCGGTTCATCGGTCTGGCCTCGCTCACCGTCCTCACCACCACCGGACCCGCCGCGGTCGCGGAGGCCTCCGGCCGCCCCTCACAGCCGGCCCTGACACCGGCACCGGGTGGCCTCCACCATCCCAACGCCGCTCCCCTGCACCCCTCGGCACTGCTCCGGCTGCCGGTGACCGCCGTGCGCCCGCGCGGCTGGCTGGCGGGTCAGTTGCGGCTCCAGCTGGACGGCCTGTGCGGCCGGTACGACGAGATCTCCCACTTCCTCGACCGGTCGGCATCGGGATGGACGCACCCCGACCGTGGCGGCTGGGAGGAAGTGCCCTACTGGCTGCGCGGGTTCGTCGACCTCGCGATCGTGTCCGGCGACGCCGACGCCCTCGCCCGGGCCCACCGCTGGATCCAGGCGATCGTCGGCACCGCCCGCTCCGACGGCTTCTTCGGCCCCGAGCCGCTGCGGACCTCACTGGACGGCGGCCCCGACTTCTGGCCCTTCCTGCCCCTCCTCCAAGCCCTGCGCTCCTGGCAGGAGTACACGGGCGACGACCGCATCATCCCCTTCCTCACGGCCTTTCTGCGGTACATGCACGCACAGGGGACATCCGCCTTCGACCGCAGCTGGGTGTCGTACCGCTGGGGCGACGGCATCGACACGGCGGTGTGGCTGTACAACCGCACCGGGGACGCGTTCCTGCTCGACCTGATCGACACCATGCACGAACGCGGAGCCGACTGGACCGGCCCGCTGCCCAGCGGCCACAACGTCAACATCGCCCAGGGGTTCCGCGAACCCGCGCAGTACGCGGCCCGCTCCGGGTCCGCCGACGACGTCCGCGCCGCCTACCGCACGTACGACTCGGTCATGGGGCTCTACGGGCAGTTCCCCGGTGGCGGGTTCGCCGGTGACGAGAACGTCCGCCCCGGATTCACCGATCCCCGCCAGGGTTTCGAGACCTGCGGGATCGTCGAGTTGATGGCCAGTCACGAGCTGCTCACCCGGCTCACCGGGGACCCCGTGTGGGCCGATCGCTGCGAGGACCTGGCGTTCAACGCGTTGCCTGCCGCGCTCGACCCGCAGGGCCGGTCCGTCCACTACATCACCAGCGCCAACTGCGTCGACCTCGACAACCGGCCCAAGACGCACGCCCAGTTCCAGAACGGCTTCGCGATGCAGTCGTACCGACCGGGCGTCGACCAGTACCGGTGCTGTCCGCACAACTACGGCATGGGCTGGCCCTGGTTCACCCAGGAACTGTGGACGGCGACGCCCGACCACGGTCTGTGCGCCACCCTCTACGCGCCGTGCGAGGTCACCGCCGAGGTCGCCGACTCCGTGCGGGTCGGCGTGCGCGAGGAGACCGACTATCCGTTCGGGGACACCATCACGCTCACCGTCTCCCTCCCCGCCGCCACCGCCTTCCCGCTCCTGCTCCGTGTCCCCGGCTGGTGCCCGAACCCGAGTGTGACCGTCAACGGGCATTCGGCGGGCTCCGTTTCGCCCGGTCCGGCGTTCGTGCGACTGAACCGCACCTGGCGCGACGGCGACGTGGTGCGGCTGCGCCTGCCCCAGCGCATCACGGCGCGCACCTGGGAGCGCAACGGGCGGTCCGTCAGCATCGACCGCGGACCTTTGACGTACGCCCTGCGCATCGGCGAGGACCACGTCCGCACCGGCGGCAGCGACGCCTTCCCCGAGTACGACGTGCACGCCACCACCCCCTGGAACTACGGGCTGGCCACCACTGCCGCCGATCCCACGGCGGGCCTCACGTTCGCCTCCTCCGGCAGTCCCCTCCCGGACAATCCGTTCACGCAGGCCTCCGTGCCCCACCGGATCACGGCCCCCGCACGCCGCATCCCCGAATGGCGCTCGGACGACCAACACGTCGTCGAACCCCTCCAGCCGAGCCCGGCGCTGAGTGCCGAGCCCGTGGAGACGGTGACCCTGATCCCGCTCGGTGCGGCGCGCCTGCGGATCTCCGCCTTTCCGCTCGCCTCACCGTCCGGGACCCGGTGGACCACGGGCGGCGCGTTCTTCCGGCTGCTCAACCGCCGCAGCGGCAAGGTGCTCGGAGTCGACGGCATGTCCCATGAAGACAGCGCCCAAGTGGTCCAGTTCGAGGACAACGGCACGGCGGACCACCTGTGGCAGCTGGTCGCCGACGATGGCTGGTACCTCGTCCGCAACGCCAACTCCGGCAAGGTCCTCGGCGTGGACCGGATGTCCCACGCCGACGGCGCACGGGTCGTGCAGTTCGCGGACAACGGCACCGCCGACCACCAATGGCAGCTCGTGGACGCGGGCGACGGCTGGTACCGCCTGCGCAACCGCGAGAGCGACAAGGTGCTCGGTGTCCTCGGCGGCTCCACCGCGGACAGCGCGGCCGCCGTCCAGCGCTCCGACGACGGCGCCGACGACCGTCTTTGGCGGCTGCTGCCGGACGGACCGCTCCGGATCGAGAACCGCAACTCGGGCAAGGTGCTGGCCGTCAGCGACATGTCCCACGAGGACAGCGCCCAGGTCGTCCAGTTCACCGACAACGGCACCCCCGACCACCTGTGGACCTTCCTGCCGGACGACGCGGGCTGGTACCGCATCCGCAACGAGAACTCGGCCAAGGTTCTCGGCGTCGACGGCATGTCCCACGAGGACAGCGCCCAGGTCGTCCAGTTCAGCGACAACGGCACCGCCGACCACCAATGGCGCCCGGAACACGACGGCGACGGATTCTTCCGTATCCGCAACCGCAACAGCGGCAAGGTCCTCGGCGTCCACCTGATGTCCCGCGGAGACAGCGCCGAGGTCGTCCAGTTCACGGACAACGGCACCACCGACCACCAGTGGCGCCTGCTGTAACGCGCCCGGGCCCGACAGGACCGGGGCTCCTCCCCACACCCGCAAGGAGCACTCATGGCTTCCTTACCGCAGCCACGACGTAGACGGACGCTGCGCGACACCGCTGCCGCCTTCGTGTCCATGGTCCTGCTGTGTGCCGCGGCGCTGACCGCCGTGGCCGGCACGGCAGAGGCAGCGGCAGCGGCGACGGCCTGGACGCCCAAACCGGCGCCCATGGTGACACCGTGGACCGGCCAGGTCCCGACGGACAGCCCGCTGCCGGAGTATCCGCGCCCCCAGCTGACCCGCCCGGACTGGGCGAACCTCAACGGCATCTGGGACTTCGCGGTGACTTCCGCGGACGCCGGGCAGCCGACCAGTTGGCCGGACCGGATCCGGGTGCCGTTCGTCGCGGAGTCCGCCCTCTCCGGCATCCAGCGCAGGATCACCCAGAACGACAAGCTGTGGTACCGGCGTACCTTCACCGTCCCCGCCGGATGGAACGGACGCCGTATCCAGCTCAACTTCGGTGCCAGTGACTGGCGTACCACGGTCTGGGTCAACGGCCGGCAGGCCGGTGCCCAGCACAACGGCGGGTACGACGCGTTCTCGTACGACATCACCGATCTGCTCACCGGCGGGACGAACACCGTCGTCGTCTCCGTGTGGGACCCGACCCAGACCGGCGACCAGGCCGTCGGCAAGCAACGCATCAACGACGTGACCCCGCACGCGGGCGGCGGCATCTTCTACACCGCCGCCTCCGGCATCTGGCAGACGGTCTGGCTGGAACCCACGGCCACCGCGCACATCACGCGCCTGGACATGGTTCCCGATCTGGCGAACAACACCCTGAAGGTCACGGTGCGCGGTGACGGGGTCGGAGGGCAGACCGCACGTGTCACCGTCTCCACGGGCGGCACCACGGTCGGCACCGCGACCGGGCCGGTCGGCAGCCAGTTCACCGTCTCCGTGCCGAACCCGCGCCTGTGGACTCCCGACGACCCGTTCCTGTACGACGTCGAGGCCGACCTGCTGTCCGGCTCGTCGGTCGTGGACACGGCCGGCAGCTACACCGGCATGCGCTCCATCGGCCTGGCCGAGGTCGGCAATGTGCTGCGGCCCGTCCTCAATGGAAGGTTCGTCTTCCAGACCGGAACCCTGGACCAGGGGTACTGGCCCGACGGCATCTACACCGCGCCCACCGACGCGGCACTGAGGTACGACCTCCAGAAGCACAAGGACCTGGGCTTCAACATGGTCCGCAAACACATCAAGGTCGAACCGCAGCGATGGTTCTACTGGGCCGACAGGCTCGGTCTGCTGGTGTGGCAGGACATGCCGGCGATGGACCTGCGCACCCCGAGCAGCGCCGCCCGCGCCCAGTGGGAGAGCGAGTTCCACCGCATCATCGACCAGCACCGCAGCTCACCGTCCCTGGTGATGTGGGTCGACCAGAACGAGGGCTGGGGCCAGTACGACCAGGCCCGCATCGCGAACGACGTGAAGGCCTACGACCCGTCCCGGCTGGTCGACAACATGAGCGGGATCAACTGCTGCGGCGCCGTCGACGGAGGAAACGGCGACGTCGTCGACCACCATGTCTACGTGGGCCCCGGCGTCACCTCGCCGACCGCGACCCGTGCCGCCGTCCTCGGCGAGTACGGCGGGCTCGGCTACAAGGTGTCCGGCCACGAGTGGTACCCCGGTGGCGGGTTCAGCTACGAGGACCAGGCGAGCACCGCGAGACTCGACGACCGGCTGACCGGGCTGCTGGACGCGATCCGGCTCCAGCAGATGCCCGCGGGCCTGTCGGCCTCCGTCTACACCGAGATCACCGACGTCGAGAACGAGGCCAACGGCCTGATGACGTACGACCGCCAGGTGGTGAAGGTCGACGAGACACGCGTCAAGGCCGCCAATCAGGCACTGGTCGACGCCTCCAGGAACCCGGCCCCACCCGTGACCCTGCCCACCGGGGCCTACAAGTCCCTGCGTGTCACCACACCCGGCTACGCCAACCGCTACGTGCGGCACAAGGACGGCCTCGGCTACACCGAGGCCGTCGGCTCCGGCAGCCCCGATCTGCTGAAGAACGACGCCACCTGGAAGATCGTCCCGGGTCTCGCCGACTCCTCCTGCTACTCCTTCGAGTCGCGCAACTACCCGGGCGAATACCTGCGGCACCGCGATTTCCGGGTCCGGAAGGACCCCGGCGACGGATCCGCGCTGTTCAAATCCGACGCCACCTGGTGCGCGGTGCAAGGGAGCGGAGGCGTGCGGCTGATGGCGTCCGGCTTCCCCGGCCAGTATCTGAGGCACATCGGCGCCGAACTCTGGCTGGCCACGCCGGGCGGCGCGCACGCCTGGGACAATCCGGCGTCCTTCACCGAGGACACCACATGGTCCGTGGAGAACCCCTGGGCCCCGTGACCGGCATCCGCGCCCCGCTCGGCGTCACCTGATCGGCCGAGCGGGAGTGCTACCGCACGGCGACACCACACTGCCCGGCACCACTGCCCCACCTGACGGCCACCACGTCGGGCACCCCTGTCCCGGTCACGGCCACGGGTGCCCGACGCGGGACGCGCGGCTACCGTCGAAGGGCACGCCGCGCGGTCGAGCGCACCACGCGGCCGTCCTGCGGAAGGAGCGTGGCCGCCGTGGCCCGGAACCGCCGTCTCATCCTGAGCTCGCCCTCCGAGGTCTGGAGCCTGTTGTGCGACGGCTACCGCTACGGCGAGTGGGTGACCGGAACCCAGCAGGTCCTGGACGCGGATCCGCACTGGCCGGAGGTGGGCGCCCAGCTGCGCGTCCGCGTCGGTGTCGGTCCGCTGGCCCTCGACGACACCTGCGTCGTCCGAATCTGCGAACCGGAACGCCGGCTGGAACTCGAAGCGAAGGCCGAGCCCTTCGGCGCGGCCCGCATCGCCATGCGCCTCGTCCCGTGGGGAGAGAACACGCTCTTCGTCCTGGACTGGCACCCTCTCCGGGGGCCCGGCACCCGGATGCACGGGCTGCCCGTGGACTACGTCATCGCGGTCCGCAACGGCATGATGCTGACGAAACTGGCCCGGATCGCGGTACGCGAACACACCGAGAGCGACTCCGCCACCTTGCAGGACACCCCGAGCGGTTGAGGCGCTCCCGGCCCACGAACCGCCGTACGGCAGGATGAGGACCATGAGCGTAGTCAAGATCAATGTGCTGGCCGTCCCCGCCGACCAGCGGGAGACGCTGGAGAAGCGCTTCGCCTCCCGCGCCCACGCCGTGGAGAACTCCGACGGTTTCGAGTGGTTCGAGCTTCTCCGCCCCGTCGAGGGCACCGACAACTACCTCGTCTACACACGCTGGCGTGACGAGGAGTCCTTCCAGGCGTGGATGGAGGGCCCCATGAAGGCAGCCCACCAGGGCGGCGGCGCCGACAGCGGTGAACGTCCCAAGCCCGCGGCCAGCGGCTCCACCCTGTGGTCCTTCGACGTCGTGCAGCAGGCGGCACCGCCGAACGCGTAGGCGCACCACGCAACGCCCCGCTCCGGGGCGTTGCGTGCACCGGGTGACTAGCCCGGCAGTTCGGTCCGCTCCCACCACTCGTACACGGGCAGCGTGCCCGCCGGCGTCTCCCGCTCACGCGTCGTCGCCCTGAAGTGCTCGTACCCCCCGAGGAACGGCACCTTGATGTCGAGCCCCTGCGCGGGCGCGGAGACGATCCGCTCGGGAAGATCGTCAGGGCCGCCTTCGAGGACTGCCTTGGTCGCATCGGTCATGACGCCATCCTCGCCGCCGACAGCAGGACGCGCCCGGCGAGCCGCCTCCGCGGTGGAAGCCACGCCCGCCGGCTTGCGCACCCGGGACCGCTCACTTGACTTCGAGCGCTCTCGAAGTCATAGCGTCCAGGACATGGCGCACCCGCCCGGGATGCCGGAGTCCGCGATCCAGAGCTCAATGGATGGGGGATCCGGACGCGGGGCGCCCCGGAACGAAGATCGGCACTGCGGGAAAGGCTGGAACCCCACATGAAACAGCGCAGGCTGCGAGACCTGCAGGTGTCAGCCATCGGCCTCGGCTGCATGGGAATGTCCGCCTTCTACGGCACCACCGACGAGGAGGAGGGCATCAAGACCATCCACCACGCCCTCGACCTCGGCGTGGACTTCCTCGACACGGCTCAGCTGTACGGGCCGCTCACCAATGAGACGCTCGTCGGCCGGGCGATCAAGGGGCGCCGCGAGCGGTACGTCGTCGCCACGAAGTTCAACTACCGCATGGACAACGCCTCGCCCGGCGACATGAGCACGGTGGGACCGCAGGACGGCTCCGCCGAACACGTGCGCAGTTCGATCCACGGCTCCCTCGAACGGCTCGGCACCGACTACATCGACCTCTACTACCAGCACCGCGTGGACCCCAAGGTGCCCATCGAGGAGACCGTCGGTGCCCTCGCGGAACTGGTCGCGGAGGGCAAGGTACGCCACATCGGCCTCAGCGAGGCGGGACCGGACACCATCCGCCGTGCGCACGCCGTGCACCCGATCACGGCCGTGCAGACGGAGTACTCGATGTGGAGCCGGGACCCGGAGGCGGAGGTCCTGCCCACGTGCCGGGAACTCGGCATCGGTTTCGTCCCGTACTCGCCATTGGGCCGCGGCTTCCTCGCCGGCCGGTTCTCCTCCCCCGCGGACCTCGACGAGGGCGACTTCCGTCGCTCCGGCCCGCGCTTCACGGGCGAGAACCTGGAGGCCAACCTCAGGCTCGCGGAGAAGGTGAAGGAGATCGCGACGGAGAAGGGCGTGACACCGGCTCAGCTCGCGATCGCCTGGGTCCTGGCGCAGGGCGACGACCTGGTACCGATCCCCGGCACCAAGCGACGCGCCTACCTCGAACAGAACGCCGCCGCGGTCGACATCGAGCTGACCAAGGAGGACCTGGCCCGCATCGACGCCGAACTCCCGGAACCGGCGGGCGAACGCTACGACGAGGCAGGCATGAAGTCCGTCAACCTCTGAGACCGCGACCACGTCCCGTCGACGCGGCACCCGCCCACCCACGGAGGGGGCCGTGCCGGTGAATCAAATGCCCGTTGCGGACAGCAACACGGACCCACCGAGCACCCATCAGCACCGCCCCGCACAACCGCCGCAACGGGCGGATCACCGGCACGGACCCCACCCACCGGCAGAACGCGCACGGACCGACCCACCCCTCGGACAGACGTCCTCGCCCCCGTCCTCAGCACTGACTGGCATGCGTATGGCTGTGCGACACCTCGGGCGGCGACGCCGCCGGACGAGACCGGTGATCGCGCAGCCAGTCCTGCACGGCGAGGACGAACGCGCACACGATGGGCGCGATGCCGCACCCCACGGCAACCGCGACGGCGGTGTGGAAGGAGCCGTGCCGGGCGACCAGCACCAGGTAGAACAGACCGGGCAGGACGGCGGTACCCACGGCGCCGCCGAGGCGCTGCGCCGTCTGCAGGGCACCGCCGGCGGCTCCCGCCATCCGGACGGGTACGTCACGCAGCGTCATCGTGATGTTGGGCGAGATGACGCATCCGCTGCCGATGCCCCCTACGAGCAGCGCCGGCACGGCGTACCAGACGGCGTTCTCCCCCGGCACCCGCCACAGCACGAGGACGGCGCAGCCGAGGCCGAGGATCGCGCCCGCGAGTCCGTACACGGTCAGCAGCCGGCCCAGTCGTTCCACGAGCCGGCCCGCCACGAACGCGGCGGCGGCCGAACCGATGGCGAAGGGGGTCACCGCGAGGCCCGACCGCAGCGGCGAGTAGTGCTGCCCGTTCTGGAAGAACAGGGCGAACACCAGCCACACTCCGCTGAACCCGACGAAGTAGAGGGCGCCGATGGCCGCGCCGGTGGCGTAGCCACGGGTGCAGGTCACCAGCGCGGGATCGAGGAGAGGCTGTCCCTTCCTTGCCGCGACGCGCCGCTCCCAGCGTGCGAACGCCACGAGGAAGGCCGGCCCGACCACGAAGAGCCACCACAGCCGCCGGACACCGCCCCCCTCGGCCAGCACCAGCGGCAGCATCAGGCTCAGCACCCCGCAGCCGAGCAGCGCGACACCCACCAGGTCGAGCGGTTCACGTCGCCCGCACGCGACGCGGGGCAGCAGCCGCAACCCCAGCAGGAGGGCGAGCGCGCCGACCGGCACGTTCACGTAGAAGATCCATCGCCAGCCCTGGGGCCCGTCGGCGAGCATGAGGATCAGGCCGCCCACGACGGGGCCCACGGCGCTGGAGATCCCGACGGTGGCACCGAACATGCCGAAGGCCCGTCCGCGCTCCCCACCCCGGAACATCTGCTGGATGAGCGCGGAGTTCTGCGGGGCGAGGCAGCCCGCCGCGACGCCCTGCGCGAGCCGCGCCAGGACGAGGAGTGTGATCGTCGGAGCCGCGCCCGCGGCTGCACTGCACAGCACGAACCCGGCGAACGCCAGCAGGAAGATGCGCCGCCTGCCCATGGCGTCCCCGAGGCGCCCGGCGGGCACGAGGACCAGCGCGAAGGTGAGTGCGTAGCCGGAGACGACCCATTGGATGGCCGCCGCGGAGGCGTGCAGGTCCCGCTGCATGGAGGGGAGCGCCACCGCGACGATCGTCACGTCGAGCAGGCTCATGAACCCGGCGACGAGAGTGACCCACAGGGCTCGCCAGCGCCGGGGGTCGGTTCCCTGTGCCGCTCCCGCCGACGGGCTCCCACTTCCCTGTGCCTGTACGGCCGGTCCCACGGGGGCTCCTCTCCGCCGCCGTCGCCCGGGTACCGGCTCCCGTCCTCCGGTACCCGTCGACGCCCCGGGCGGACCCGGGGTGCCACGCCCCCTCACCATCCTTCGAGCACCACGCGGGATCAGCAACACGGCCGGACGGGGATCGGATGCCCCGCCGCCGAGCGGTGCCGGTCAGGCCCGGAGGACGTGCCAAGGCGGCCGGCGTCCCGTCGAGCACCGCGGCCCGCCAGGTTCCGGTGCCCGCTCCGTCGGCGAGGCCCTCGACCGGTGCGCGGAGAGACGGGCGGAAATCGCCGATCGGCGGCTTCGCCCATGGAGCGACCGGCATCGGCCGGGCACTGGCCCGTCTCTCCCTCAGCGACGCCGGGTCCGCGGCCGGCCGGCGGGGCTGGGCCGGTCTCGCCGAGTCGGCCTTCGCCTACCAGGAGTCGCTCTACCGGCCCGAGCACGGCGACTGGCTCGACGTCCGGATCGGCGAGCGGGCGTCCAGCAGGGCCGGGTTCAGCCCCTGGACCGGCCCTGCCCGCGGCGGCCCTGCCGTTGCCGAGGACCGCCACGGCCGCCGTCCGAGCGACGGCGCGAAGGTGCCGAGGACGCGTCCTCGCTGTTGAATCCGGGCCCCGTCGGAGCGCTGAATCCGCCTGGAACCGCGGGCGCGCCCACAGAGGCGTCCGCCGCGGGGGCCGGCGCGGGCGGCGCGCCCGGAGTACGGGTGCGGGGTACGGCGCGGCCGACGATGCGGGTGTGCGTCATCAGTGGTGCGCAGGCCGCACAGACCTCCATGAGGGTCCACACCTGGGCGACCGCCGGGTCGTGGCGCAGGACCAGGAGCACGCCCCCGGCGCAGTGCACCGGGCTGTCCTCGTGGGAGGCGCACTGCGTCTGGCGGCAGGCGCAGGAGGCGTCCGGGTGCACGGTGGCCGCCCGGCCGTGCGCGGCGACGTGGGCTTCGGCGAAGCGGCGCAGTCCGGCGAGGTCGCGGGAGCGCGGCGGCATCGCGCAGGGTGAGGAGCAGGTGACGGACGCGGTGCGGTCGCTGTGGCCGGAGACCCTGACGGTCCATGTCCGCCCTTGGCGTCGCGGGGCAGAGGTTTCTGGGTGTGGGAAGTCCAAGGCCGGCAGTCCTTCAGCAGTGGGTGTTCGCGGTAGTGCGCATAGTGTTTGTACCCCGAGGTGCCGGTCCGCGATCCATCAGGGGCCCGCGCGCGTCCTCGAATCGGTGGACAGGTCCGTGCGCGGATCCCGGAAACGGGCTCCCCCCACGGCATCGCGCCGGTGGACGCGCCCCCGGCCGGAGACACGGTCAGCGTTCGCGACGTCTGCCGGTGATGCGGTCCCAACGGGACCGAGAGGCGCCGAAGCCGCTCTCGTGCACCCACAGATGGGTGCACGACGGGCACTGGAGGTGGAGCAGGCTGCCGCGGCTGGACAGCAGATAGCGCCAGTGGACGGAGCACGTACGCTGCTGCTCGCACGACGCGCAGCCACGGCTGTCGTCGCAGTTCGGGCACCTCACCCAGGCGCGCCGCCCGCGGTCCGCCTGCGGGTCAAGCGGCAGCACGACCGCCCCCGCGCTCGGGGAGCACCCCGGCCGTGACGAGCCTGTCGTACAGGCGCTGCTGTTCGTCGTCGAGACCGGAGTACAGCAGGTCGTAGGCGGCCCCCTCGCCGCGCAGCGCCTCCATCGGGTCCCAGTCGGGGCCGAGGGCGGTGAGGACCTGCGCCTGCCGGAGCACTTCCTGCGAGGTGAGATCGACGGTGAAGTCGACCAGTGCGGGGGCGTCGTCCCGACCGGCATCGGGCTGCCGGGGGCCGGCCGCCTCGCCGGGGCCGTGGGGGTGTGGGGGGTCATGTGGGGCCATGGAACAGAACCTAGGAATGCCCTTCTCGCCGCGACAAGAGGAGGTGGGCGAAATCACAGCAGGTCAGCGGCCGACGAGCGGGCCATTGCGACCCGGTCTGGCGGGCGGTCCGGCGAGCGCCCCGTCCAGGCGTCGAACGGCGTCCCCCGACTCCGGGCGGGACCGCCCTGCCGGGTGTCGCCGGGCCTTTGCCGAGCCGGGAAGGGGACGCAGCCGGCGGGCACGCGACCGAGCCCCGGCAGAGCGGGTCGGCGCCGATGGTCGCCGCCCGCGCGGACGGCGTACAGGTCCAGCGCATTCGGCAGGTCGGGCCGCTGCCGAGCGGGAAAGGGACAGGGGACCGGCCGGCCGCTGCCGAACGGGAAGGGAAGGGCCGCGGCGGCCGGGTGCGCGGCCTCCGCAGCCCTCCCCCGGATGACGCGCCGTCAGCCGAGCGCCCGGCGCACGGGCCCGGGGACGACAGGGCCCGCAGCGTCGGCGTACGGCTCTCGGCGTACGGCGTCGGCTTGCTGTTCCGGCGCTTCTGCTCAGCCGCCCAGCGCCGCCGAGACCACGCCCTTCGCCTCCTCCTGCACCTGTCGGAGGTGCTGCGTGCCGAGGAACGACTCGGCGTAGATCTTGTAGACGTCCTCGGTCCCCGAGGGACGGGCCGCGAACCAGGCGTTGGCGGTGGTCACCTTGATACCGCCGATGGGCGCGCCGTTGCCCGGCGCTTCGGTGAGGACCGCGGTGACCGCCTCACCGGCCAGGGTGTCCGTGATGATCTGCGCGGGCGACAGTTTCGCGAGGAGGGCCTTCTCCTCGCGGTTCGCCGGGGCGTCGATGCGCTCGTACGCCGGCTCGCCGAATCGCGCCGTCAGCCCGGCGTAGTGCTCGGACGGCGTCTTCCCGGTCACCGCAGTGATCTCGGACGCGAGCAGCGCCAGGATCATGCCGTCCTTGTCGGTGGTCCACACGGAGCCGTCGCGGCGCAGGAAGGAGGCGCCGGCCGACTCCTCACCGCCGAAACCGAGAGAACCGCCGGCCAGACCGTCCACGAACCACTTGAAGCCCACAGGCACCTCGACCAGCTGACGGCCGAGGTCGCCGGCGACCCGGTCGATCATGCCGGACGACACCAGCGTCTTGCCGATGCCGGTCCCGGCGGGCCACTGCTCCCGGTGGGCGTACAGGTACGCGATGGCGGCGGCGAGGTAGTGATTGGGGTTCATGAGCCCGGCGTCCGGGGTGACGATGCCGTGGCGGTCGGCGTCCGCGTCGTTGCCGGTGGCGATCTGGAAACGGTCGCGCCGCTCGATCAGCGAGGCCATGGCATAGGGCGACGAGCAGTCCATCCGGATCTTGCCGTCCCAGTCCAGGGTCATGAACCGCCAGGTCGGGTCGGTGAGCGGATTGACCACGGTCAGATCGAGTCCGTGCTGGTCGGCGATGCGTCCCCAGTACGCGACCGAGGCCCCGCCGAGCGGGTCGGCGCCGATGCGTACGCCGGCCGCGCGGACGGCGTCCAGGTCCAGCACGTGCGGCAGGTCGGTCACATAGGTGCCGAGGAAGTCGTAGCGGCCGGTGCCGGGGGCGGCCAGCGCCCTGGCGTAGGGGATGCGGCGTACACCCTTGAGGCCGTCGGCGATGAGTTCGTTGGCCCGGTCCTGGATCCAGGATGTCGCCTCGGAGCCCGCCGGGCCGCCGTTCGGCGGGTTGTACTTGAAGCCGCCGTCGGCGGGCGGGTTGTGGGAGGGAGTGACCACGACCCCGTCCGCGAGGCCGGCGGACCGTCCGCGGTTGTGGGTGAGGATGGCGTGCGAGACCGCGGGCGTCGGCGTGTAGCCGTCGGCGTCGTCGATGAGGACCGACACGTCGTTGGCCGCGAACACCTCCAGGGCTGTGACCTTCGCGGGTTCCGACAGTGCGTGGGTGTCGGCGCCCAGGAACAGCGGGCCGTCGATGCCCTGGCTCTCGCGGTACTCGCAGATGGCCTGGCTCGTCGCGGCGATGTGGTCCTCGTTGAACGCGGTCGCCAGGGACGATCCGCGATGTCCGGAGGTTCCGAAGGCGACCCGCTGTCCTGGCTCCGCCGGGTCGGGGTGGAGCGCGTAGTACGCGGTGACCAACCGGGCGACGTCTACGAGGTCCTCGGGGCCGGCCGGACTGCCCGCTCGCTCGTGCTGCATGTGCCCGCACCTCCACATCGGTGGTTCTTCGTTTGTGGTCTCATCTTTCCCCACCGGGCTCCGCGGTCGCACCGGGCCGTGACGGCGGGACGCACAGTGCCAGAACGGCGGCTGCGCCACTGCCGGATCGTCGACGTCCGGGCCGGCGAGGCGGACCACCTGGTCGAGCCCCTCGTCGATGTTCATCGAAGGCCCCTCCACGACACCGTCGGTGAGCAGCACGAAGACCCCGCCCGAGCTCAGCCGCTGGCAGGTCACCGGGTAGTCCGTGCCGCCCAGGACGCCGAGCGGCGGCCCGCACTCGTCCTCGGCGATGCCGGACCGCCCGTCCGCGGTGGCCCACACGCAGGGGATGTGTCCGGCCCGCGCGCTCTCCAGCACTCCGGTGGCCGGGTCGAGCCGCACGAAGGTGCAGGTGGCGAAGAGGTCCGTGCCCAGGGTCAGGAGGAGCTCGTTCGTCCGGGAGAGGAGTTCCCCCGGATCGCCCGTTACGGAGGCCAGCGCCCGCAGACCGACCCGGACCTGGCCCATGAAGGCCGCCGCCTCGATGTTGTGTCCCTGGACGTCGCCGATGGACGGGCCGATGCAGCCGTCCGGCAGCCTGAAGGCGTCGTACCAGTCCCCGCCCACATTGAGGCCGTAGCAGGCCGGCGCGTACTGGACGGCCAGATGGAACCCGGGGGCGGTCGGCATGTCGCCGGGCAGCATGTCGCGTTGCAGGGCGATGGCCAGTTCTACCTGGGAGCGCTGGAACTCCGCGCGTTCGCGCACCTGGGCGGTCAGGGAGCCGAGCCTGGCCAGCAGCTCGTCGCCGTCGCCCGTCAGGCGCTTGCGGCCCATCGACCACTCCAGAAGGAATACACCAGTATCGACAGAAGGCATGAACCCGCTTCAATCGGATGATAACCGTCATATCGCAGCGGCCGGAGTCCGCCGACGGACACCCCTCGCCGGTCCGGCACCGGAGGGTCCCGGCCGTCGCCGGTGTGGCGATCGCCCGTACACCCACGGCACACACGTTCCCGGAGCGTGTGAACGGCGTGCGGTCGCCGCCCCACCTGCCACCCGCCTCATCCGGCGGGTTTGCACCACCAGAACGCGAAAACCGCCCCTCGTACGCCGTACCGCACAGCACGTCACAGCTGTTTGCCTGGGATGTGCGCGGACGGACCTCGCGCATCGCCGACCGCTTCGCTCACCCTCGTTCACCTCCCAGGAGGGAATGTGCCCGTACCGGACAGCGCCACCGGTCCCGCCACCGACGAACCCGCCCCCGACACCGCCGACCACCAGCAGCTGACCAGTCTGAGCACCCACGCGGCGCGCAGGCTCACCACGACCACCAAGTCCGCTCCGCAGATGCAGGCCATCACTTCACGATGGCTGCTCAAGATGCTGCCCTGGGTGGACGTCAAGGGCGGCGCCTACCGGGTCAACCGGCGCCTTCAGCTCAGCGTCGGCCGGGGCAGGGTGCGGTTCGAACAGAACGGCGGGGACGACATCAGGGTCATTCCCGAGACGCTGACCGAACTCCCGGTCCTGCGCGGCTACTCCGACAACGCTGTCCTCGGTGAGATCGCCACCCGATTCCGGACCCGGCGGGTGCGGGCCGGGCAGGTCCTCTTCGAGGCCGGTCAACCGGTCACCGAGGCGTACCTGGTCGCCCACGGGAGGTTCACCCGCTACACCGCCGGCAAGTACGGCGAGGAGGAGGTCCTCGGGGTCGTCACCGACGGCGACCAGATGGGCGACGAGGCCATCGGCCAGCCTGACCCGCTGTGGCTGAGTTCGGTCCGGGCCGAGACGGCCGGCACCGTCCTGGTGCTGCCCTGGGACATCGTCAGGGAGTTCATCGAGCGGGCGCCGTCCCTCGCGGCGCACCTGGCGGCGTACGCGCAGCGGCAGCGGTTGCCGATGAACCGCAAGGGCGAGGCCGACGTCCCGGTCCAGGCCGGACACTCGGGCGAGCCGACCCTGAGGGGCGGGTTCGTGGACTACGAACTGGCTCCGCGCGAGTACGAGCTGTCGCTCACCCAGACGGTGTTGCGGGTCCACAGCCGGGTCGCCGACCTCTACAACGACCCGATGGACCAGACCGAGCAGCAACTCCGGCTCACCGTCGAGGAGATCCGCGAGCGTCAGGAGTGGGAGCTGCTCAACAACCGCGAGTTCGGGCTGCTGCACAACACCGACTACGGCCAGCGGGTCAGCACCTTCTCCGGCCCGCCCACCCCGGACGACCTCGACGACCTGCTGTCCATGCGCCGCAAGACCCGGCTCTTCCTCGCCCATCCGAAGGCCATCGCGGCCTTCTTCCGGCAGTGCAACCGGCGCGGCCTGGTGCCCGGCACCGCGAACGTCGACGGCCACGAGGTTCCCGCCTGGCGCGGCGTCCCCATTTTTCCCTGCGGCAAGATCCCGATCAGCCCCCAGCACACGACCAGCATCCTCGCTCTGCGCACCGGCGAGGAGGACCAGGGAGTCATCGGCCTCCACCAGACCGGCATCCCCGAGGAGTACCAGCCCGGACTCAATGTGCGGTTCATGGGCATCGACTCCGCGGCGATCATCAACTACCTCGTCACCGCCTACTACTCGCTGGCGATCCTCGTGCCCGACGCGGCCGGGCTCCTGGAGAACGTCCAGATCGGACGGACCGCTGAATGACATCGCCCAGGAGGAGGGGTACGCGATGAGCGCGCCGCCGGTTTCCGCCGCCCCGTTCACGCCCCCGGGTCCGCCCGACCTGGCGGGCTCTCTCAGAGCCCGGCGGGGCGGGGCCGTTCCCGGGCTGCGCCACAGACCCGCGGTGCCCGCCGATCCGGCGAAGGTCGAGGAGGTGGATCGCAGGCTGGAGGCCTGGGCCCGCGGACTCGACCTGTTCCCGGACGCCTGGTTCGAGGACTTCGCGGGTTTCCAGTTCGGCCGGGCCGTGGTGCTCCAGCACCCGGGCGCGGCCGACCTGGAGCGCCTCACCACCGCCGGCAAGCTGCTCCTCGCCGAGAACGTCGTCGACGACTGCTACTGCGAGGACAAGGGCGGATCGCCCCGGGGCCTCGGCGGCCGGCTGATCATGGCCCAGTCGGCCATCGACCCCTTCCACGGCACCCCCGGGACAGAGGCGCAGTGGAGGGACGGGATGCAGGCCGACGGACCGCTGCGCTCGTACCACTGGGCGCTCCAGGAGTACGCGGCCTTCGCCACGCCCAGTCAGGCCGACCGCTTCCTGCACGACATCGCGCGGCTGCACCTCGGATATCTCGCCGAGGCCGCCTGGGCGGAGACCCGGTACGCGCCGCGGGTGTGGGAGTACCTGGTGATGCGGCAGTTCAACAACTTCCGCCCCTGCCTCTCCATCGTCGACGCCGTGGACGGTTACGAACTGCCCGAGGCCCTCTACGCCCGGCCCGAGATCCAGCGGATCACGGCGCTCGCCTGTAACGCCACCACGATCGTCAACGACCTGTACTCCTTCACCAAGGAGCTGGCGAACGATCCCACGCACCTCAATCTGCCGCAGGTCGTCGCCGCCAACGACCGCCGCGGGCTGAAGGCCGCCTATCTGAAGTCCGTCGAGATCCACAACGAGATCATGACGGCCTTCGAGGAGGAGGCCGCCGCCCTGTCCGCCGGCTCACCCCTCGTCGAGCGCTACGCCGGGGGTCTCGCCTCCTGGGTGTCCGGCAACCACGAATGGCACGCGACCAATACCCACCGCTACCACCTGCCGAACTACTGGTGACCGCCCCCGACCCCTGCAATCCGTCACCCGCACCGTCCCTGACCTGTCGTCAGAAGCATCGCGAGGAGTCACTGTTGACCACAGCCCCCCACATCACCCAGGCAGCCTCGGTCCCGACCCAGTCCACGTACCAGTCCCGCGTCGCCGACTACTGGAACGCCGAGGAGAACCCGGTCAACCTCGAACTCGGCAAGATCGACGACCTGTACCACCACCACTACGGGATCGGTGCGGCCGACGACTCCGTGCTCGACGAACGGGACCCCGTCCGGCGCCACGAGCGGATCACCGCCGAACTGCACCGCCTGGAGCACTCCCAGGCCGAACTCCTCGCCGCCCATCTCGGCCCCCTCGCCCCCACCGACCGGGTCTTCGACGCCGGTTGCGGGCGCGGCGGCGGCAGCGTCGTGGCCCATCTGCGGTACGGCTGCCGGACGGACGGCGTCACGATCTCCGCCAAGCAGGCCGAGTTCGCCAACGCGCAGGCCCGCAAGCGCGGCATCGACGCCAAGGTCCGCTACCACCATGCCAACATGCTCGACACCGGCCTCCCGTCCGGGGAGTTCGCCGCGTCGTGGAACAACGAATCGACCATGTACGTCGAGCTCGACCTGCTGTTCGCCGAACACGCCCGGCTGCTGCGACGCGGCGGCCGCTACGTCGTGATCACCGGCTGCTACAACGACACCTACGGCCAGGCCTCGCGCGAGGTCTCCCTCATCAACGCCCACTACATCTGCGACATCCACCCCCGGTCGGCGTACTTCCGGGCCCTGGCAGCCAACCGCCTGGTGCCCGTGCACGTCGAGGACCTCACCGAGGCCGCCCTCCCCTACTGGGAGTTGCGCAGCCAGGCCGACGATCTCGTCACCGGCATCGAGGAGACGTTCATCAACGCGTACAAGAACGGCAGCTTCCAGTACCTGCTGATCGCCGCAGACCGGGTCTGACGCCGACCGCGCCGCCCGGCCCCCCGACGCGGCCCCGGGGAGAGCCCGCGACGAGTTCTCCCCGGGGCCGCCGTGCAACGCGCAGGGGCCCTCCGCGGGGGCCGCCGCGCCAAGTGCACGGGCGCACGCTCGGGACCGCCGTGCCACGCGCAAGGGTGCGCCGTGCCCGGAGTCGCGCGTGCGCTCGCCGAGCCGACACGCCAAGGTGGATACCGGACGCAGGCCGACCGGGGAGGTCCGATGGTCACGTGGGCAGTCGCCGAGGACGGCGGACGGCCGGAGGGCGGAGTCTGCACGCACCTGGCCGCGGATCTCCCCGATCTCCCTGTCTCCCCCGGCGTCGGCTGCGAGGAGTGCCTCACCAGGGGCATGCGCTGGGTGCACCTTCGGCTGTGCCTGACCTGCGGCCACGTCGGCTGCTGTGACAGTTCCCGCGGGCAGCACGCCACAGCGCACCACGAGCGGACCGGGCATCCCCTCGCCCGGTCCGTGGAACCGGGCGACACCTGGGCCTGGTGCTACGAGGACGAGGTGTTCCTCCGTCCAAAACACGGTTGACCGGACCTGCCCTCGGCGGGCCGGACGGCCCCGCCGGCCACGCCCGCGCCCGCCTGTCGTGTCATGCCTCGGGGCTTCGCGCGCTCCCGGCCGTTCGGTCGCGGCGCAGGCTGCGGCGTTCCTCCGCCGACATCCCGCCCCACACTCCGTCGTACTCGGCGTGGCGCAGCGCCCAGTCCGCACAGGCCCGGACGACCGGGCAGCCACGACAGACCGCGCGGGCCCGCTCGATCTGGCGCAGCGACAGCCCGTCGTCGCCGATCGGGAAGAAGAGCTCCGGGTCTTCGGAACGGCAGGCCGCCGACTCGCGCCAGTTCACGGCGGAGATCCCGTAGGTCCGGCCGCTCCCGGACGCCGTCGCCCCGCGATGCGGTGTCCCTTGGGCTTCTCGCACGGCTCGTCCCGTCCTCCGCCGCTCCTCGGGCCGCTCGCTCGGGGCAGCCGGTTCCCGCGGCGCGCTCCGCGCCGCCCTACCCGGCAGAGGTACTGTCAATGTAGGCGTTTCCGGGGATTCGAGCCATGGTGGACGCTGCTGCCACAGGAGGTGCCCTCCGTCACCCGATGCGAAGAGCGCTGCATCCGAAGGCGGCCGGGACACCGAAGAGACGGCGGGCAGCACGTCGCCCTCGCCCGGTGGCGGGACGGTGTGCCGTACCCCCCGGGTCTTTCGTCGTCGGCGGCGGAAGACCCGGGCGCCGCGCCGGCACCAGGAGACCGGGAGGCCCAGCACCGATGAGACGCACCGGCACGGAACCGCCCGGCCTGCGGGAGCGGCTGGGGAACAGCCTCTTCGCCCGGGTGGCGGGCCCGGAGGGACCCAGCAACCGCGCCCGGATCCACGGCACTCCCGGCCCGCGCTGGTTCGGCCCGGACCGTCCGATCCGCAGGGTGCACGGGGACGCGTCGATGTTCATCGGCGGACTGACCGCCCTGCTGCTCCAGTCGCTTCATCCCCTCGCCATGGCTGCCGTCGCCGCCCATTCCGGCTACCGCGGCGACCCCTGGGGAAGGCTCCAGCGCACGAGTACGTTCCTCGCCACCACCACGTACGGCACGGCCGAGAGCGCCCAGGAGGCGTGCGACCGGGTCAGGGCGGTGCACGAGAGGGTGCGGGGCGTCACCGGCGAGGGAATGCGATATCACGCCGCGGACTCGCATCTGCTCGGCTGGGTGCACGCCGCGGAGGCCTACAGCTTCCTGCGCGCTCACCAGCGGTACGGCGTGAGGCCGTTGTCCTCGACGGGGTGCGACGCATACGTCATGGACATGGCGCGGGTGGCCACGGCACTGGGTGTCCCCGACCCGCCCTCGAGCCTGGCCGAGCTCCAGGCACGTCTGGCCGCCTATCGTGCGGAGACACGGGCCACTCCGGAGGCGCGGGCAGCCGCGCGTTTCCTCCTGTTCGACCCGCCCGTGCCGCTGGCGGTCCGTCTTCCGTACGGGGTGCTGGCCGCCAACGCCGTGTCGCTGCTGCCTTCCTGGGCCGCGGCCGAGTTGCGGCTGCCCAGGCTGCCCGTCGTGGACAGTCTGTGCGTACGGCCGCTGGGCTGCGCCGTGACCTCGGCGGTCCGGTGGGCGATGGCGCCGTCGCGGCCCCCGACGGCGGTGCCGACCGCCTGACGGCGGGCGCCCTGCGGCTTCGCGTCGCCTGCGTCGCTCAGCGGACGGGGCTGCCACGCCCGCCGGCGTGCGCGGACGGACGGGTGCACGGGGTGCCCGGTCAGCCTGCCGAGCCGGGACCGGACGCGGCCAGCGCCGCGATGGCCGAGACCGCGGCCCGGTTCCATGCCCCGCGCGGCCGGAGCATGGCGTGGTCGCCACCCGCCATCACCACGGCATCCGCCCGGGCGCCCGCCTCGCGGGCCCGGTCCACGAAGGACACGGACGCGTCGGGATCGGTGACCTTGTCCCGGTCGCCGTGGAGCACGACGACGTCCTTGCCGCGCAGGTGGGCCACGGGCTCGTCGTCGGGGCACCACGGGGCCAGGGCCAGGACACCCCGTACTTCTGTGGCCGCGGCGGCTCTCAGGGCCGCGCGACCGCCCATGGAGTGGCCCACGAGGACGACGCTCACGTCGCCGGTGAGGCGGGAGAGTTCACCCAGCGCTCGGCGTGCGTCCCGCAGGGGGTCGGCGTCGGGTTCGTTCCATCCCCTGAGGCGGTAGCGCACCTCGCCGACGAAGACGTCGTCGGGTACCGCTGCCGCCGCTGCCCGGATGAAGGGCCTCATCCGGACCGCGGCCAGGTGCCAGGGCCTGGACGGCGCCCGGCTGTGGGCTCTGCCGCCGTGCAGGAAGAGGACGGCGGTGCGGACCTCGGCGGGGGCGTGGTGCGTCACCAGCGCGGATGCGGGCCCGCCCGCCCCACCAAGAGGGGATGTCTTCGCCTGCGCCGCCATCGGTGCTCCCCGTCTGCCACGCGTTCGCCTCGCTCGGATCTTCAGTCTGTCACCGGTGATCCGTGGCGGGGCGCCCGGCGGCTTGGTCGGCCATGCTCGCTTCCGCCCTCGGCCTCCTCGCGGTGTTGTCCGAAAGCGGCTGTCCCCGGACGTCCGGGAGCGGTGCCTTGCGGGATCGATGGGACGCAAGGGGGCGTTGCGGCGCGGAATCGATGCGGTGCGGGATCGATGCGATGCAGGAGCGTGGCGGTGTGGGATCGATGCGATGCGGGGGCGTTGCGGTGCGGGATCGACGGCGTGCAGAGTCGATCCTTCAGTCCGTCAGCGCGGCGGCCAGTTCCTTCGTGGCCTGGACGAGTTCTCCGTCCGGCTCGGCGAGGAGACCCCTGATGTCACCGCGGTGGGCGCGGACGGCCTGGCGGGCCTCGCGTTCCCAACCGACGTAGTTCTCGCGGCGGTTGAGCAGCTTGGGATAGGCGACGGCGGTGCTTTCCCATTGTCTGGCGTCCGCGATGTTCTTCAGCAGCTGGAGGATCTGTACACGGCAGGCGACCTCGGAGTCCTGGGCGAGCTCCCACAGGAAGGGCACCGTCGCGGCGGTCGCCTGGTCCACGACGAAGCCGTACTGGCAGATGCGGTCGCGAAGACGCGCGAGCGCGGCGATTGCCGTGGCCGCGTCCTCCGAGGTGATCGCGCTGAGCAATTCGGGGATCTCCGCGGCCGACCCGGTGGAGTCCTGCAGTTCGCGCCACGGGACGTGACTCAGGCTCTTCAGGGGTGTCTCCATGTCTGCTTCTCCAGAAGGGGGGCTGCTGCGCGCTCGACTGCTGTGCCGCCGGCGCGGGTCTCATGCCGGGCCCCATGCCTCGATGCCGTCGGGTGGACAGGGAGTACGCAGCATGGCCCAGACGATTTTGCCCGCGGGGAATCGTGTCCAGCCCCAGTGCTCGGACAGGGCGTCGACGATCCCGAGGCCTCTGCCGTGGTCGTCCTGGGTGACATCCGCGGGCAGGTGCACAGGGGGGCGGTCGTACGGATCGGTGACCGCGCAGACGAGGTGAGCGCGCCGAAGCGAGAGCTTCAGCCAGACCTCCCTGCGCTCGACGGGGACCTTCGACGCGGCGTGCAGCAGCGCGTTGGTGGCCAGTTCGTCGACGACGAGCACGGCTTCGTCGCCGCAGGCGCTCAACTCCCAGGCGGCGAGGGTCCGGCGGGTGAAGTCCCGTACCTGGGCCAGGCCGTGCTGTGCGTCGATGACACGCATCCTGGCGGGCACCGGGAAGCGGCTCGCCGGCCGGTGACCGGCGAGCCGCAACTGGGTCGCGGCGTCAGGATGCGCTCCCCGCAAAAGCGGTCGCGACCCGTCGTTCGGACCGTCCCCCGACGCGGTCCGAGCGGCGGAGCGTGGTGCTGAGCGCGCAGGTAACGACACGGCATTCTCCCTGATGGAACGTCAGGCTCGCACGACTGCAGCGGCGTTGACTCCTCAGCTATTATCCACTCCGTCAGCGCCCGGCGTGCAATTTCACGGGAAATTGCACGAGTGGCGACTCAAACAGGCCACGCTCGTTCGGTCCCGTCACAGGGCGGCCGCGTCGAGCCCGTCATCGAACGTGAGCGAGGAGAGTCCGGTGCCATCAGTGCGAAACGGTGTGCCTGCCAGTTCACTGGCCGTCGACTGGGTCAAGAGCCGGCACAGCAACGCGGAGGGCAACTGCGTCGAGGTCGCTTCCCTCGCCGGAGGCGGGATCGCGCTGCGCAACTCGCGGGACCCCGACGGGCCGGCACTCGTCTACACCCCGTCCGAGCTGGCCGCTTTCCTGGCCGGCGCGAAGGACGGGGAGTTCGATCACCTGGTGTGAAGTGGAGTCACGTGGCCCACTTCTCCGCAGGCGTGCGGCAGTACGGCCAGGGATGCGATGATGAACCCCGTCGTCTGCCGGTCTACTGGGAGTCAGGATGTCCGCCGAGTCACCTCGCATCTCCCGCCTCGAACCCTATCTGAAGCGGACCGAGCCCGCCCCGACACTGCTGAAGATGCTGGTCGGCGTGCAGCTCGCGGGTATCCGCGAGGACTCGGGCCTCTCGCAGGACCAGGCCGCCCGTGAGATCGGGTTCAGTCCCGCGAAGCTGTCGCGTATCGAGGCCGGCAAGGGACGTCGCCCGCCCACGGAACGCGACGTGCAGGCCCTGCTGAACCTGTACAGGACCGGCGAGCACGAGACGTCGATCCTTCTGCAACTGCTCCGGCGCGCAGGTGAGCCCGGGTGGTGGCAGCGCTACGACAAACGTCTGATGCCCGAGTGGTTCGACCGGCTGGTCGGACTCCAGGAGGCCGCGGCGGCCATCCGCACCTTCGAGATCCAGTACGTCCCCGGCCTGTTGCAGACTGCCGCCTACGCCAGGGCGGTTGTGGAGCGCGGGCTGCCGACGGCACCGTCCAGCGAGGTGGAGCGCCGGGTCGAGATGCGCATGCGCAGGCGTGAACTCCTGCATCGCGCGGACACCCCGCAACTATGGGCGGTCATCGACGAGTCGGTGCTGCTGCGGGTGCTCGGCAGCCGTGACGTCATGCGTGAGCAGCTGCAATATCTGATGGACATGGCCGAACGTCCCCATGTGACGCTGCAGATCGTGCCGTTGGACGTGACGAACGCCTCCGCCCCCGCGATCCCCATCACCTATCTGCGCTTCGGCGGTCTCGACCTGCCCGACATCGTCTATCTGGAGCACATCAGGAGCGCGAACTTCCTGGAGGACCGGGACGAGACCGAGGAGTACCGGCTGGCGCTGGACCGGCTCGGAGACGAGGCCCTCACCCCGCGCGAGTCGCTGGCGCTCCTGAAGAAGACGGCGGCGGAACGCTACGCCGCATCCTGAACACGGTCACGGGTACGCCCGCCGCGGTGCGGGCGTACCCGAAGGCGTCTCGTCGGCGCACCGGACGAAGGACGGCCCGCTCGATGCTCCCAGCTCCTAGGGAAGTCGGCCGACGCCGCCGAACTCCACCCATTCCTGCGTGAGCTGACGGGGCGCCACCTCGTTGTCGGGTCGCCACGTGGACACCTCCACCAGCCCCGGCTCCAGGATCTCGAGGCCGTCGAACAACGCCGCGACATCCTTCTCCTGGCGGACCCTGCCCCAATGCCCCTGGGTGACCTGGGCCATGAAGTCGGTGACGAACTCCCTGACCTTGGGGTCCTCGCTGACCAGTTGGCACATCACCATGAAGCTGCCGGGCGCGAGGCGTTCGGCCACGCGGCGGACCACGGCAGGCGGACCGTCGGTCTCGCTGTCGGGGATGCAATGGAAGACCGAGTTGAACAGCACGGCCACCGGCTCCGAGAAATCGATCAGGCGCTGCGTGTCCGCATGGGCGAAGATCTCGTCCGTGTTCCGCAGGTCCGCGTGGATCACCGCGGTGCAGTCGTTCTGGTCGAGCAGCGCCCGGCCGTGCACCAGCACCATCGGGTCGTTGTCCACGTAGACCACGCGCGATGCGGGATCGACGCGCTGTGCGACCTGGTGGACGTTCTCCTGGGTCGGCAGACCGGATCCGTGGTCGAGGAACTGCCTGATGCCGTGCTCGGCCGCGAGCGTCCTGACCACCCGCTGGAGGAAGCGCCGGTTGTTCAGCGCGAGTGCACCCGTGCTGGGCACGACCTTGTCGAGCTCGGCGCAGGCCGCACGGTCGGCCGCGTAGTTGTCCTTGCCGCCGAGATAGTGGTCGTACATGCGCGCGGCCGTGGGCACGGTGGCGTCGATCTTCGTGGACAACTGCCTACCAGCCTGCATCGTTCCCCCTGCTCCAAGCAGCTTCAAGTGGCCCGGCTAGGCGGACCATCCTAGGGAAAGGGCATTTGATCGTGCCAGCCCTTCGCCCAGAGGCCCCCCGGACGGCATCTCGAACCTTCCCTGCTGACGCCCGTTCAAGTCACGTGCGCATCAGGAGATTTGCGACTCGAATCCTTTCACGATCCACACATCCGGGTCCGGGTGGCGGCGGACGGGGTCCGTACACGGCTGATCGTCGGCACCCCTTCCCGAGCGGGGCGGTGTCTGCCAAAGTCCCGATCATGAAGGACATACGAAGACAACAGGTCGGCCTGCTTCCGGGAGTCGCGCTCGCCGCCGCGCTTCCCGGCATCACGCTCGACGAGACCGGTCAGAGCGCGCTGTTGGGTTACGTCATCGCGTACGTCGTCTTCGCGGGCGTCAGCACCGCGATCTGGGCCACCCCCAAGGACCCGCGCCAAGGCCTTCTGCTGCCCCTGCTGGCGATCGTCGGCCTGCTCCAGGACACACTGGTGTGGTACCTGATCGCCTGGATGTCCGATGTCCACGTGAGCAGCGTGGGGTGGGCGCTGGCGGGAGCTTTCGTGGTGCGGGCGTGCTGCTGGGCGGCGGTCTGGTGGCTGCCTTCCGGGACGGACGGTCCGGAGGGCGCCACGGAGTCGTGACGCCGCTCCTGGCTGCCACGTAGGCCAGCGGTCGGGAAGACGCGTCGCTCGCCGTCGGGAGGACGCGTCGCCGGGCCCGGGCCGTGCGCGGACCCGGGCCGGCCGCCCGGCGAGGAGTTCCGCGGGCGTTCACGCTGACCGGATCGTTCCGGCACGGGCCTGGATCGGGCCTGGGGTTCATGTGTCTCGGCAGCTCAGAATCGATGTCATGAACCGAGCGCTGATAGTCGTGGATGTCCAGGAGTCCTTCCGTGCCCGCCCCTTGTGGGAGGAGATTTCCGATCCCGGGATCGCCGAGCCGGTCAACCGGCTGGTCGCCCTGGCCCGGGCCTCGGGCGACCGGATCTTCTGGGTGCTGCACACCGAACCGGGAAGCGGCGACGTGTTCGATCCCCGGTCCGGGCACGTGCGCCTGCTGGAGGAACTGGACGGGCCACGGCCGGACGAGGCCGTGCTGTACAAGACCTCGCACAACGCCTTCACGACGACCAACCTCCAGCAGCTGCTGACGGAGGCCGGGGTCGGCGAGCTGTGGGTCTGCGGGATCCGTACCGAGCAGTGCGTCGAGACGACGACGCGTGTGGGCAGCGACCTCGGGTACCGCATGGTCTTCGTCACCGACGCCACCGCCACGAATCCGATCGGCGGCCTGAGCGCCGCCGCGATCATCGAACGCACCGAGGCGGTCCTCCGTGACCGCTTCGCGCGCATCGCTTCGGTGGCCGAGCTGGAGGCCGAGCTGGAAGTATCTCCGGTGTGAGCCGAGTCCTCTTCGTCCTTCTGCCCGGGGTCCACCTCCTGGACCTGGCCGGTCCGGCTCAGGTCTTCAGCACGGCGGCGGACTTCGGGCAGCCCTACGCCCTCGCGTACGTCGCCGAGCGAGAGCAGGTGGTCAGCGCGCAGGGGCTGCCGCTCGCCGCGGACACCCGGTGGCCCGAGCTGGGCCCCGACGACCTCGTCGTCGTGCCGGGCTGGCGGGCTCACCGCCTGTGCCAGGGGCCGGAACCCGGCGCGGAGACGCTGGAGAGGCTGCGCACCCATCACGGCGCGGGCGGCACCGTCGCCAGCGTGTGTGCCGGGGCGGAGGCGCTCGGCAGGGCCGGTCTGCTGGACGGCCGGCGCTGCACCACGCACCACGACGTGCAGGACGAACTGGCCTCCCGGTACCCCCGGGCGACCGTCGTGCGCGACGTGCTGTTCACCACGGACGACCGTGTGGTGACGTCCGCGGGCATCGCCAGCGGCATCGATCTCGCCTTGCATCTGCTGGCGGTCCGGCACGGTCCGGCGCTCGCGGCCCAGGTCGCACGGGACATCGTCGTCTACGCCCGGCGCAACGGCGGCGAGCCCCAGGCGAGCGCCATGCTGCGGCACCGCTCACACCTGGACGACACGGTGCACAGGGTCCAGGACCTGATCGAGCGACGCTTCACCGAGCCGCTGCCGCTGGCGGCCCTGGCCGCGTACGCGGGAGTCAGCGAGCGCACCCTGACCCGTCTGTTCAGCCGGGCCACGAACGGGCTGACTCCGTTGCGTTACCAGCAGACCCTGCGACTGGAGCGGGCCGAGCACCTGGCGGGGCACGGGGCGACGCTGGATGCCGCCGCCCGCGAGGTGGGCTTCGAGGATGCCCGGATGCTGCGACGGCTGCGCTCCCGGGACCAGCGGGTCGGCGCGGTCCCACCGGGGCGGACGGGGTGACGCCGACGGGCGGCGCACACACTCGGGAGGGGTCCTCGCGGTGGCCGAAGACCGGCGCGCACACGGACGCACACGGTGGCGGTGGCACCGAAACCCGGTATGCACGCACCGAGACTGCCACGGCCGCACCGGAGCCCGGCGCGCGCACGTCGGAGCCCGCCTACGCCAAACGCTCCCGGCCCAGTGTGTTCGGGCAGCGCACCGCGAGGGCGGCGATGTCGTCGTCGAGTCGTCCCCCGCTGTACTCGAGCAGGTCGTGGTGGAGGCGGTCGAGCAGTCCTCGGGGCGGTTGCAGGATCTGCCCCCGCATCCAGTCCGGCAGCGGGAAGAACGCACCGGTCCGGTCCCGGGTCTCCGAGACGCCGTCGGTGTAGAGCAGCAGCTGGTCGCCCGCCCCCAGGGCGACCGTGTCGACGCAGTACTGGTGCCCCATGAGCTCCGCGAGGTTGAGCGGGGGCGAGGCGATGGTGGGCTCCAGCACGCGGATGTTGTCGCCGTGCACGAGCAGCGGGGGCGGGTGCCCGCAGTTGAGGATGCGGACGCGTCCGCCGCCGTGGGGGATCTCGGCGACGAGGGCGGTGGCGAAGCGTTCGGGCAGGTCCTGGCCGGGAAACGAGGCGCTGTGACGGTTGATGCTGGCTTCCAGGCGGTAGATGACGCTCCTCAGGTCGGACTCGTCGTACGCGGCTTCCCGGAAGCAGCTGATCACCGCCGAGGCCGCGCCGACCGCGGACAGTCCCTTGCCCCGCACGTCGCCGATGAGCAGCCGTACCCCGTACGGCGTGCCGACCGCCTCGTAGAAGTCGCCACCGATCCGGGACTGCTCCTGGGCTGCGAGGTACAGGGACTCGATCTCGACGTCCTCGATGCGGCGCGGCAGGGGGCGCAGCAATACCTTCTGGGCCGCGTCGGCGACGAGCCGGACCTGGAGGAGGATCTCCTCCCGCTGGAGTCGGACATGGCTCGCGTACGCGGCGGCGAGGGTGACCGCGATGATGGCGGCCGAGGTGTACTGCGTGCCCAGGTCCTCATAGAAGAAGCTGAGGACGATCATCACCACGAGGCAGAACCCGCCCAGCAGGATCGTGGGGACGACGGTCCACATGGCTGCGGCGAGAGCGGGGGCGGCGGGCAGGAGGCGGCTGAAGGCGATCTCTCTCGGCGTGGAGAACGCAAGGCCGGTGATGAGGACCGTCAGGATCATCGGTGACAGCTGGGCAGCTTGCCACCCGCCGCCGTAGTGGGGTCGATGGCCCCGCAGCCGTCCGAACTTGACCACAAACAGAATCATATCGGTCCAAAGCGGACGCCAATCTCCGACGGGCACGCACCCGGACACGGCGAGCGACCGCTCACACCCCGGAGGACCCGCCCCCGAGCCGCTTTCCGGGCAGGCGGAACAGGGCATGCGGCACACGCCCCGAACGGCCCCGGAGAGCGGACACGGCAAGATCCACTCTCGGGCGGCCCATGGCCACTCGGGATCACCGGTGCTAGAAAGGTCACATGGCGGATCGTTTCGCCGGTTTTCGACGCCTTTCACTGAGGTCACTGGTCAGCAGGAGCCCGCGGAGCGTAGCCGGGCAGGTGTTCCTGCTCCAGGTGGCCGTGGTGGTGCTGCTCGTGGCCTTCAGCGTGTTCGCCCTCGTCCTGCAGTCCGGACGTGACACGAACGCCGAGGCCAAGCGTCGTTCCATTGCCGTCGCGGAGACCTTCGCCCATTCCCCCGGCGTGCAGGAGGCGCTCGCCGCCCCGGACCCGAGCAAAGTCCTCCAGCCGCTCACCGAGGCGGCGCGCAAGGTCGCCGGCGTCGACTTCATCGTGGTCATGGACACGGAGGGCATCCGCTACACGCACCCGCTCCCGAGCCGCATCGGGAAGAGGTTCGTGGGCACCATCGAGCCGTCACTCGCAGGCAAGGTCTACACGGAGAGCGTCAACGGTCCGCTCGGGCGCGAGGTGCAGGCCACCGTCCCCATCAAGGACGACGACGGCAAGGTGATCGCCCTCGTCTCTGCCGGGCTGAAGGTGAAGAACGTGACCCACCAGGTGGCCCGGCAGCTGCCGATCATCCTGGGCGCCGGAGCCGGCGCGCTCGTGCTGGCCACCGGCGGGACGGCCCTGGTGGGAAGGCGGCTACGACGGCAGACGCACAGCCTGGCGCCGGACGAGATGACCCGCATGTACGACCACCACGACACGGTGCTGCACTCCGTGCGCGAGGGCGTGCTCATCGTCGCGGACGACGGACGGCTGCTGCTCGCCAACGACGAGGCCCGACGGCTGCTGGAGCTGCCCCCGGACGTCGAGGGACGGCTCGTCTCCGAGCTGCCGGGTCTCGACCCCGAGACCGTCGAACTGCTCGTCTCCGGGCGCGAGGCCACCGACGAGGTGCACTTCGCCGGAGATCGGCTGCTGGCCGTCAACCAGCGCCCCACGGATCCGGACGGGGGCCCCAAGGGATCGGTGGTGACGCTGCGCGACTCCACCGAGCTCCAAGCGGTGACAGGCCGGGCGGAGACCGCGCGGGAGCGGCTGAAGCTGCTGTACGACGCGGGTCTGTGCATCGGCACCACCCTGGACGTGAAGGACACCGCCGAACAACTGGCACAGGTCGCCGTCCCCCGCTTCGCCGACTTCGTCACCGTGGATCTGGCCGACGCCGTGCTCCGCGGCGAGGAGCCGGCCCCCACCGCGACGGGCATGCGCCGTTCGGCCGTGGAGGGCATCCGCAGCGATCACCCGCTCTACGAGATGGGGCGCTTGATCGACTTCGTGCCGTCCACGCCCCAGGCGCGCAGCTACGGCAGCGGCCACAGCGAGCTCGTGACGGACCTGGCGGCCGCCACCGGGTGGCAGGCGCAGGACCCCGTACGCGCCCAGAAGATCATCGACTACGGCATCCACTCCCTCGTCGCCGCCCCGATCCAGGCACGCGGCGCCGTCCTGGGCATGGTCAATTTCTGGCGCTGCGGAGACCACGAGCCGTTCGACGAGGAGGAGCTGTCCCTGGCGGAGGAACTGGTGGCGCGCGCCGCGGTGAGCATCGACAACGCCCGCCGCTACACGCGCGAGCACGCCATGGCGGTCACCCTCCAGCGCAGCCTGCTGCCGCGGGCCCTGCCCGAACAGAACGCCCTCGACATCGCCTACCGCTACCTCCCCGCCCAGGCGAACGTGAGCGGAGACTGGTTCGACGTGATTCCGCTGCCCGGGGGCCGGGTGGCGCTGGCCGTCGGGGACGTGGTCGGCCACGGCCTGCACGCCGCCGCCACCATGGGGCGCCTGCGGACCGCCGTGCACAACTTCTCCACCCTCGACCTGCCGCCCGACGAGCTGCTGAGCCATCTGGACGACCTGGTCGGCCGCATCGACCAGGACGAGACGGGTACGGAGAGCCCCGAGCACGTCGTGGGCGCCACCTGTCTGTACGCGATCTACGACCCCGTGACGCGCCGCTGCGTCATGGCGCGCGCGGGACACCTGGCGCCGGCGCTGGTCCACCCGGACGGAACGGTCACCTTCCCGGACCTGCCGGGCGGGCCTCCGCTCGGCCTCGGCGGGATGCCGTTCCAGACCGAGGAGCTGGAGCTCGCCGACGGCACCCAGCTCGTGCTGTACACCGACGGCCTCATCGAGGACCGCAGTCGCGATCTGGACGTGGGCATGGAACTGCTGCGCGAGGCGCTCGCGGGGCACCCCGAGCGGCCTCCCGAGGAGAGCTGCCGGGAGGTGCTGGCGGCCCTGCTGCCCAAGCGCCCGAAGGACGACGTCGCCCTGCTCATCGCCCGTACCCGGGGGCTGTCGCCCGACCGGATCGCCGACTGGGACGTGGCCGCCGATCCGGCCGCCGTCGCGGGGATGCGCGAGGCCGTGACCGAGAAGATCGAGGAGTGGGGGCTGGCCGAGCTCGCCTTCAGCATGGAGCTCATCCTGAGCGAGCTCATCACCAATGCCATCCGGTACGCCTCCGAGCCGATCCATGTGCGGCTCATCCACGACAGGACGCTGACCTGCGAGGTGTCCGACGGCAGCAGCACCTCACCGCATCTGCGCTACGCGGCCACGACGGACGAGGGCGGCCGGGGCCTGTTCCTGGTGTCGCAGATCGCCGAACGCTGGGGTACCCGTTACACCCCGCACGGCAAGGTGATCTGGGCCGAGCAGGCGCTCCCGAACGTCCTCCTCGACGAGGCCGGGCCGGACGCCGCCCTCCCGGAGGAAGGGGCGCCCGGCCCGGACGGCCCGGCGTGAGCCGGGCCCGGATCGTGCGAGGACGAATCGCTAGGGACTCGGCCGGTGCGGCGTGCGCGCCACGGACTCGGCCGTGGCCGAGTCCGTGGCGGACTCGGCCGTGGCCGAGGACGGCGCGATCCCCTCGGTCTCGAGGATGTCGTCGCCGTACAGATCCTGGAGCCAGTTGATCTGGTAGATGGTGTCGAGGTAGCGCTCGCCGAGGTCCGGGGCGATGGCCACCGTGGTGAGGTCGCGTGACCCGTGCCGGGCCAGCCAGTCCATCGCGCCGCTGACCACGGTCCCCGTGGAGCCGCCGAACAGGAAGCCGCGTCTGGCCAGCCGGTGGCAGGTGCGGATGGTGTCCGCCTCCTCGACGCGGACCACCTCGTCCACGAAGGACTCGTCGAGCAGCGGCGGGCGCATGCTCATGCCCAGGCCGGGGATCATCCGGCGGCCGGGCGGGCCGCCGAAGGCGACCGAGCCCACGCTGTCCACCGCGACGATCCGCACCTCGCGGTTCCACTCGCGGAAGTAGCGCGCGCAGCCCATCAGGGTGCCGGTGGTGCCCGCTCCGATGAAGAGCACGTCGAGCTCGGGGAAGTGCTCGGCGATCTCCGGCCCGGTCGTACGGAAGTGTGCCCGCCAGTTGCCCTCGTTGGTGTACTGGCTGAGCCACACGTAGCGGTCGTCGGACGCGCACAGAGCTCGGACGTAGTCGATCCGCTTGCCGAGGAAGCCGCCGTTGGCGTCGAGGTCGGCCACGACGTGCACCTCGCTGCCGAGCGCCTCCATGAGGAGCCTGGTCGACAGGTTGCACCGGGAGTCCGTCACGCACAGGAACCGGTAGCCCTTGCTCGCGGCGATCATGCTGAGCGCCACGCCGAGGTTGCCTGACGAGGACTCGATGAGGATCGAGTCCGGTTTCAGGACTCCCTCGCGCTCGGCACTCTCCACCATCTCGTTCGCGGCCTTCAGCTTGATGGAGCCGGCGAAGTTGAACCCCTCGCACTTCAGGTAGAGGCGACGCCCGAATATCGGTTCGAGATCGACGTAGAGCCTGCTCTCGTTGAAGGCGTAGGGAGAGGTTATGACGGGCACGGTGGGCCTCCTGGTGCCTTGGCTGACGGTCGGTTCAGCCGTGTCGGCGCAGGTCGTGGAAGAAGTCGTCGATGATGCGGAGCTGGCCCTCCCGGGCTACTTCGTCGTAGACGTACTTGCCGACGGCCAGGTCGAGGACGCCGAGCCCGAAGGGCGAGAAGATCACTGGCCGGTCGGCCGGCGGTGCCTTCCGTCCGGACATGACGTCGTCAAGGGTGCCGTCGAGGAAGTCACGGTTGCCGGTGAGCTGTTCCACGAGGTGGGGCGAGGTGTTCGCCTTGAGACAGTGCTCGACGTCGTCGACGAAGTTGGCCGAGCCGAGCAGGATCTCGGGGGCGAGGTCGCGCAGGGACACGTGCAGCACCAGCGGGTTGTGCGTGAACCACCCCGGGTCGGTGACATGCGGCTCACCGGCGACGGTGGCGAAGATCACCAGGTCGCTGGAGCGGATCAGCTCCTCGGCGCTGTCGTGGACGGTGACCTTCCCTGCGGCGCCGGTCGTTCGCAGGTAGCCGGCGAACCCGGCGGTGCTGTCCGCGGACAGGTCGTGCAGGCCGACCGTGTCGAACGTCCAGCCGGTGCCGGCCAGGAAGGTGTGGATGTAGCGGGCGATCAGCCCGGTGCCGAAGAACCCGACACGGGCCGGTCGGCCGCGGGTGCGGCTGAGCCAGTCGGCCGCCAGCGCGGCGGACGCCGCAGTCCTGGTCGCGCTGATGATGGAGCTTTCCATGCAGGCGAAGGGATAGCCCGTGTCGTGGTCGTTGAGGATCAGGACCGCCGAGGCACGGGGCAGCCCGGCCGACACGTTGGCCGGGAAGCTGGAGATCCACTTCAGGCCGTCGACGTTCACCGATCCGCCGATGGAGGCCGGCAGCGCGATGATGCGCGAGGCGGGCCGGTCGGGGAAGCGCAGGAAGTACGACGGCGGGTTCACCGAGTCACCGGCGCCGTGCAGCCGGTAGGTGGCCTCGACGAGTTCCACGATCTGCTTCTCCCGGCCGCCCAGCGCCTGCTGCACCTGTGCGCCAGAGATCACGGCGAAGGTCGGCACCGAGGCCGGATGGGACGCGGCCCGCTCTTCGGCGGGCGACAACAGGTGGGTCATCGCCGACTCGCCTCCGGTGCCGGGCCGCTGTCGGCGAGGCGTCGGGGCTCGGCCATGGCGACGAGCACCCGGCGTTCCCCGGTGTAGGCCTCCCGGCTGTGCGCGGTGCGGATGTTGTCCACGAGCATCAGGTCACCGGCCTGCCACGGCTCACGGCGCGTGTGGGCGTCGTAGGTGCTGTTGAGCACCTGGACGACGTCCTCGCCGATCGGAGATCCGTCCCCGAAGCGGGTGTTGAACGGCAGTCCGTCCTCGCCGTAGACATCGACCAGGTACTCACGGACCTCAGGGGCCAGGGTCCATTCGTTGAGGAAGGCGATCTGGTTGAACCAGCAGCGCCGGCCGGTGAGCGGGTGCCGCACCACGGCGCTGCGCCGCTGCCGGGTGTGCAGGGACCCGTCCGGCTGCCAGGTGAACTCGATGTCGTTGGCGTGGCAGTAGCGCTCGATGGCGGTCGGGTCGTCGGTCCCGAAGGACTCCTCCAGGGACGCGCCGATCTCGTCGTTGTAGCTGCGGGTCAGCAGCCATCCCTCCCGCTCGAAGCGTTCGCTCAGCGCGGTGGGCAGTGCCTGGAGCATCTGCTCGGCGTCGGCCACCGCCGTCGCTCCGCCGCTTTCCGGGGCGGTCAGGCACGCGAACAGCATCAGGCCCGGAACCTCGAGCGTGTAGCTCAGTTCGTGGTGCATGCACATGGGCTGGTTGGGCGGCCAGGTCGAGGACGAGTAGACCCCGGGGCGGTACGTCTCGCGGGGAGCGAAGGCCTCGCGCTCGGTCATCAGACCGCTGGTCAGTCCCTGGAAGACGGCACCGGTCTGCTCAGGCTCCCGCAGTGCCAGACCACGGACGATCAGAGCGCCGTGCTCGGTGACCTGCGCGTGCAGGGCGTCGCGGTACTGGGTCGCCCAACTCGGCGCGTCACCGGGCGTCTCGACGTGCAGCACCGGAGGCCTGTCCGGCCGCAGATCCAGGTCGAGCGGTGGTGCCATTGGTGAGGACGACATCTCGGGTTCCTTTCGGTCGGTCCTCCGGCGGCTCGGGGAATCTCCCGGCCGGGTTTCAGGGGGAGGCCAGTGGTTCGGCTGCGCCGAGGACGGCCTGGGCCGCCTCAGCGGGACGGATGCGCAGGAAGTAGTGGCCGCCGTCGGCGAGTTCGTGCAGTTCGACGTGTTCGGCCAGGTGCTGCCAGTCGCGGTAGCGGTCGCGGTATCCGGCGGTGACGGGATCGTCGGCGGCCACGACCACCGTGACCGGCGCGGACAGTTTCGCGGTCGGCGCGGCTTCCAGCGCCTCGGCGAAGTAGCGGTGTGCGCACGTGTAGTCGTGCCGGTAGGCGGCGCCTATCTGCGCGGTGTGCTGCGCGTTCAGCTCGCCGAGTTCTGTGTATCCGCCGTCCGCCGTCAGGCCCGCGGCGATCTCGGTGTCGCTGCGGCCGGTCAGTTCGGTGAGCGCGGCCCGACGTTCGGCGGCGGAGCCGAGCAGCTGTGCGCCGAGGAACACCCGTGGGACGTCTATGCCGCGCTCCTGGAGCCTGCGGGCGGTCTCCACCGCCGGCGCCGCACCCGAGGAGTGGCCCCACAGCATGACGCGGGTCAGACCACGCCGGGTGACCTCGGCGACGACCTGTTCCGCCACCTGCTCTATCGGGGCGAACGGCTCGTTCCGGGCGGCCAGGTCGTGGCCGGGGAGGTCCACGGCGTACACCGCGAGCCGGTCCGGTCCGTGCGGACCGCCCGTCGTGTCCATGCCGCTGCCTGCCAACGCACGTGCCAGCGGCTGGTAGTTGACCGCGTTGCCGCCCGCGTAGGGGAAGCACACCAGGGCGTACTCGGGCACGCCGGCCGGCGTCGACAGCGGCTGCAGCAGCTCCGGGGGGCGGCGGGCGGCGCCGTCGAGCAGTGCGGCCAGATCGGCGAGCACCGGGTGCCGGGTGATGTCCTTGAGGGACACCGCGCGGTCCAGGGCGATGGTGAGCTTCACCGCCGACAGTGAGGTGCCGCCGGAGTCGAAGAAGTGGTCGCGCCTGCCGATCCGGTACTCCGGGACACCCAGCAACTCGGCCCAGGCGCCCGCGAGTTTCCGCTCGGACGGAGTGAGCGGGGCGTCCTCGCGCTTTCCCGCACCGTCGCTCTGCGCCGCCGGCGTCTGTTCGGCCAGCGCGGTCAGCGCCTTCCTGTCGATCTTGCCGTTGGCGGTCAGCGGCAAGCTCTGCTGCCAGTGGACGGCCGAGGGGACCATGTAGGCGGGCAGTTGGGCGGCGAGCGCCTCACGCAGCTCGTCCGTGGGCAGTTCCCGGCCCGAGTAGAAGGCGACGAGGTGTTTGCTGTCGCCGGCCCGCTCGGCGATGACGACCGCGCCGTCCCGCACTCCGGTCACCCGCAGCAGCGTGTTCTCGATCTCGCCGATCTCGATGCGGAAACCGCGGATCTTGACCTGGTTGTCCCGGCGGCCGAGGAACTCCAGCTTGCCGCCGGGGTGCCAGCGCCCCCAGTCACCGCCCAGATAGAGCCGCTCACCGGGCCGGTGAGGGTTCTCGCGGTAGGCCTCGCGGGTCCGTTCGGGGTCGTTGACGTATCCGCGGCCCACGCAGACACCCGAGAACGCGATGAGTCCGGGCGCGCCCAGGGGGACCAGTGCCAGTTGCTCGTCGACGACGTGGACGTGCACGTTGTTGACCGCGCGCCCCAGCAGGACCCGCTCGGGCACCCCGGTCATCACCTCGTGGTTGGTGTCGTCCGAGGTCTCGGTCAGTCCGTAGGCGTTGACCAGTTTGATCCCCGGCTGGATCGCGAACCAGCGCTGGACCAGCTCCCGCTTCAGCGCCTCACCGGTCACCGACACACAGCGCAGGTCGGGCAGTTCGCGCGGATGCCGTTCCAGGTACGACACCACCACTTCCAGGTAGGAGGGCACTACCTGCACCACTCCGGCCCGGTCGCGGACGAGCGTGTCGAGGAACTGCTCCACGTCGACGATCGCCTCCTGCGCGACCAGCAGTGTCCGACCGCCCACCAGCAGGGCGGACAGCACTTGCCACAAGGAGATGTCGAAGCACTGCGGGGCCGTCTGCGCCACCACACGCCCTTGCACGATCCCCAAGTCGTCGATCTTCGCGAAGAGATGGTTGAGCATGCCCGCGTGCTCGCACATGGCGCCCTTCGGCTCGCCGGTGGAGCCGGAGGTGAAGTAGATGTACGCCAACTGGTCGGCGGCGACGCTCACACCGACGTCGCCGTCGGCGTGCTGCTGCGCGTACGCGTCCTCGATCAGCAGCTTCTCGACCCCGGGCAGGGTGGTGAGCGCCTGGTCGAGGGTGTGGGTGCTGCCGGTTTCGGTCAGCACGAGCCGGCAGGCGGCCCGCGACAGCGTCGCCTGGATGCGACCGGCCGGGAAGTGCGGCTCGATCGGCAGGTACACGCCGCCCGCCTTGAAGACCGCGAGGATCGCGGCGGCCCAGTCGGGATTGCGTTCGGTCACCACGGCGACGACGTCCTCGCGCCCGAGTCCGCGCTCCAGCAGGGCGCGCGCCAGTCGGTTCGCGCGAGCGTTGAGCTCGCCGTACGTCCACTCGCGGTCGCCGTGCACCACGGCCACCGCCTCCGGGTGTTCCCGTACCCGTTGTTCGAACAGCTCGTGCGCCCGCGCGTCGGGCAGCTCCCTGCGGGGTCCGGCCAGTCCTTCGAGCTGCTCGCGCACCTCGTCGGCGGACAGCAGACTCTGCCGCGTGTGCTCGGCGTCGGGGTCCGCCGCCACCGACCGCAGCACGGCCAGATGATAGCCGCCGATCCGGGCCGCGCACTCGCCGTCGATGACCTGGGTGCGGTACCGCAGCCGCATCAGCAGCCGTTCGCCGCGGTCGCACCATCTGACGCCGAGCGCCGTGTCGTCGTCGAGACCGCTCGCGGAGGCCGCCGCGTCGAAGGCGACCTCGTACGACGGCCCGGCCACACCCAGCTCCCGCCGCAGCTCGGCCATAGGGAAGTCCTGGTGTGCCAGCAGCTGTTCCTCGACGCGCTGGACACCGGTCAGCAGCGCGCGCCAGGATCCGGGGCCGACGGTCAGCCGGCACGGCAGCGGTCCGCTCCGCGAACCCGTGACGTAGCCCGTGACCACCTCGGGTTCGCCGGAGAGCGCGGCCAGCACCTTGGCGTGCGCCGCGAGCAGCACCGTGCTCAGCGGGACGCCGGACTCCCGCACCAGCTCACGCAGGGCCCGCAGGACGTCGTCCGGCACGGCCACCTCGTACTCGGCGACCCCCTGGACGGGCTCGCGAGCCCACCGTGGCACCGCGGTGAACCCACCGGCGGTCAGGACACGGCTCCAGAACTCCCGGTCCGACTCCACGCGCGTCTCCATCATGAACCCACCTTCGCCGCAGTGCCGTTGACCGAGGGCGTCGTCGCTTTCACCGTTTCGACGCCGAAGGGCAGTGGTTCGAACGCATCCGGCATGTCTACGGCGGGATTTCCGCCCCACCGCGCCCTCGCCGGGACCTCTTCGCCCTTCATGAGGAAGGAGTCGGCTGCCAGCACGGCGCCGTCCCCCATCGTCACGCCGTAGTGCACATGCGCGCCCACACCGAGCGTGCAGCCGGCGCCGAGGGTGGAGACGTCGGACTTGAACGTGCCGTCCTCCTGGGAATGGCACTGGATCTTGCTGCCGAAGTTCAGGGTGCACTCGTCGCCGATGGTGGCGAGGGTCCGCTCCGTCAGGTAGCAACCGTCGTCGAACACCCTCTTGCCGATACGAACCCCCATGAGCCGCCAGATCACGTTCTTGAAAGGGGTTCCGTTGAAGATGTTCAGGTGCTCGTCCGGCACCTTCCAGATGCGCTCGTGCCACCAGAAGGCCGGGTCGTAGATGGAGCACAGTTGAGGTGTCAGCCGGCGGAACCGACCGGCCAGACGCTCCACGAGGATGTAGTAGCCGGCGGTGAACGCGAGCGAGAGCGCCAGATAGGCCGCTATCACCACGTGCCCGAACACACCGTAGAAGTCGATGGAGGCGAGGGCGAACAGCGTGAGCAGGAAGGTGAACACCCAGCGCGCGAACAGCATGACCGCCATCGAGCGGAGGTTGTAGCGATTCTTCGCGGACAGGCGGCGGCGCAGTTCGTCTCCCGTACTGATGTCGTCGAACCGCGCGTCGCGTTCCACCGACCGGGGAATCTCGAAGGAGGGCGAACCGAGCAGCCCCACGCCCTCGCGGATCTCACCGTCGAGAGGGATCAGCACCTTCGTCGCGAGCAGGCAGTTCTTGCCCGTTCTGCCGCCCGCGGGATAGGCGATGTTGTTCCCGAGGAAGTTGTGCGGTCCGATCGAGGTCCGGGACACCCGGAAGGACGTGCTGGAGTAGTCCGCGTTCACGATCGACAGTCCGTCGGCCACCATCGTCCCCGTACCGACGGTCACCAGATACGGGTTGTCCTGCTGCAGCTCGGTGCCGAAGTTGGACCCGGTCTGCTGGACGCGGGACAGGTCGTATCCGAGACCGCGCAGATAGTGCACGACGTACGAACTGTCACCGAAGAGCCAGCCGAAGAACTTGATGTTCGTCATGCGGGCGATCGCCCGGTGCGCCGCGTAGTGGAACCCGTAGAGCGGATAGACCTTGTCGGGCTCGAGGGCCAGATTCAGCACACGGGGCACGGTGTACAACCAGGCCAGGCCCAGGACGATGAAGCCGAAGAACACCACGAGGGAGAGATACACGGCATCGGTGATCAGCACCGACGTCGCGAGTCCGCTCGTGTCCGGCCCCAGTCGCCGGCCGAGTTCCGGAACCTCGATGAACAGTATGTACAGCCCGCCGACGCCCAGCGGTACGTACAGGAAGAACATCTGGAGCACGGTGACGAGGCCGAACCAGGTCCGTCGCAGGGCACCGCACGTCGCCGGGGCGACCCTCACGTGCTCGATGTCGGTGGGCTGCGCCGGCGATCCGTGCCGGTGCTCGCCGTCCGGGATCGACTGACCACGGTGCAGCGCGGAGGAGTGGCCGAGCTGGGCTCCGTCGCCCATCGAGGTGTCGATGTCCAGAACCGTCTTCTCGCCGATGAACACATCGCGTCCGAGCGTGACCCGGCCGGTCTGGATACGCCCCGCGTGGGCGCGATAGCAGAGGTAGGACGAATCCTTGCGGATCACGCTGCCCGAGCCGATCGTGAGCAGGTCGGCACAGACCGGTACGGAGTGGGAGAGGATCGTGACCCCGCTGCCGATCCGCGCACCGAGCGCCCGGAGGTACAGCACGAACAGCGGGTTTCCGGCGAAGAGGACGATGGGATTGCTGTGGAGCAGCGCCTTCACGACCCAGAAGCGCATGTAGGCCATGCCCCAGACGGGGAATTCACATGGTTTCGAGCGGCCGATGAGGATCCATTTGACGGCGATCGGGAGGAGGAACACAGCCAGAAGACCGCAGCTCCCGAACACGACAGATCTCAGGTAGATGTCGACTGCACCTGAACCGGCGGCGACCCACTCGTAACCCCGAGCGGTTATCAGTCCGAACACCACGGAGTACGCCAGGAAAATCGCCAACTGGAACGTGCCGCAGAGGAAATAGTTCAGCTTGCTCGTCGGATTCGGCATCGGCTGGAGCACCGGCGTGGTCCGCGCCGCCTGCGATGTCCGGGCGTGAACGCCGACCGTCGCGGGATCCGCCGCTGTCAGGGCCGCCGCCAGACTTCTGATCGAGGGGTTCCGATAGATGTCCTTCATCGACGCGGACGGCAGGCCGGGCATCTTCCTGATTCGCGCACAGAATTGGGCCATCACCAGAGAATTGGCGCCGAGATCGTCAAAGAAGTGCGCGTCGACCGGAACGTCTTCGACGCAGGTGACCTGGGCCAGCACTTCCGCGAATTTACTCTCGGTGTCCATCCCCAACGTGCCGGCGCTGCTGTGCTCGCCGACAACGAACCGGTCCGGCCCGGCTATATGGACCTCGGAGGACTTCTCCACCATTTGACCTCCTGAAGGACGTCTCGCTCGCCGATGCCACATCGGCACGAAATGGTTGCCTTTTGTCCTCGTGCCACAGTCCTCGTGCCACGGCTGACAGCCCGATCGGCCATCGGCCGCGGACCCGTGTTCGCTTCTGATCACGAACCGTAAGATCAGTCTCGTTCGGGCACTGGGAGATTGCCACTCCGAATCGGTCGCAAAGCGTGTCGGCAGCGGCCGGTGCACCGGTATCCCTTGGTTTCCAAGCACTATCGGGGTAAATACGGATCACCCGAACGGCCGTTCATCCCGCGGGCCCGGCAGGCGGCCGGCGAGCCTTCCGCGCGTCACCGTGTTCGGCATTACCGGCCGGCGCACGGCCCCGAATGCGCGGGCCGGGAGCCCTCGTCACTCTGGACGCATGCAGATATCCGCGGTCGTCTACGCCCCGGCCCCCGACGGCGGCCGTCGCGTCCGTGTCGGCGAACGCTTCGTCGGCCTGGCCTACACGCTGGTCGACATCGCGGAATTCCTGCGCCGGGCCGGGTGGGAGGACATCGAGGCCGCGGACGTCGAAACCGCCGAGTGGATCGAGTGGCGCGGCGGCGGGCCCGGCGTCTGGGCGCACTGACGTACCCGCCGAGGGTATGCGGTCCGCGGGGCCCGGAGACGGCCTTCAGCCCGCCCGGGGCAGCCGGACCTCGAAGGCCGCACCGCCACCCGGTGCGTCGGTGACGGCCAGTGTTCCCCCGTGCCGGTGCACGACGTCACGGGCGATGGCGAGTCCGAGACCCGTTCCCCCGTCGTCGCGGCCGCGGGCCTCGTCGAGGCGGACGAAGCGCTCGAAGACGCGCTCGCGGTCGGCAGGTGCGATGCCGTGGCCGTCGTCAGCGACGGTCAGCAGGACGACGTCCCCCTCGGCCTCCAGGGCGACGGTGACCGCGGCGGCCGCATGCCGCTGGGCGTTGTCCAGGAGATTGACCAGGACGCGGGACAACTGCCCGCCGCTGCCCCGGACCGACAGCGCGGTGTCCTCGATGTTCAGGGTGGGGGTGATGCGGCCGGACTGGGCGCGCCGGGCGACCTCCTGCGCCACCAGTACGGCCATGTCGACAGCGGTGCCGCCCGGCTGTTCACCCGCGTCGAGGCGGGCGAGGAGCAGCAGATCGGTGGCCAGACCCTGCAGGCGCACGACGTCGTGCAGCAGGTCGGTGGTGTTCAGCAGGCCGGGGTGCTGCTCGGCGACTTCGAGCTGGGCGCGCAGACTGGCGATGGGGCTGCGCAGTTCGTGCGAGGCGTCGGCGACGAAGCGGTGCTGCCGCTCGACGGACTTCTCGAGGGCGGCCAGCGTCTCGTTGGTGGTGCTCGCCAGCCGGGCGATCTCGTCGCGTGAGCGGGGCTGGGGCACACGACGCGCCAGGTCCCCGCTGCCCGTTATCTCCGCCATCTCCGAGCGGATCCCCTCCACCGGGCGCAGCGCACGCCGGGTGACCAGCCACGTCACCCCGGCGACCACCACCAGCAGGAACGGCAGACCGGTCAGCATGGCCCGGGACACCTGGGCGAGCGTGGCCTGCTGGTCGTCGAGGGAGGTGCCGGCGTACACCGTGTACGTCCGGCCTCCGTAGGTGGTGCCCTGCACCGCGGCGAAGGTGTAGTCGTGGGCTTCGCCGCCCACCGTGACCCTCAGTGTCCTGTGATCCACGTCCGTGCCGACCTTGCCGCGCGGCGGGCTGTTGTCCTCGTCGTCCCCGTTGTCGTCGTCACGGCCGTCGCCGCCATGGCCGCCGCGGCCGTGGTTGTCGCCTCCGTGGTCGTCGCCGCTGCCGTCGGACGCGGTACTCGAGGGAGTGCCGGCGGCGGCCGGGGCGTAGTCGGCGACGGCAGCGCGCCCGTCCAGGTCGTCGCTCGCGGCAAGCACCCGGCCCGCGGAGTCGACGACCTGGACGGGGTCGTCCTCGTCGTCGGGCAGATCCAGTCCGCCGAAGTCGCCGTTCAGCGCGGCCTGGGCAGCGGCCACGGTGCGGGCCCTGACCTCGGACTCCAGCCCAGCACGGTCCGTGAGGTTGTGCCGCAGGACGGCGACGACCGCCGTGCCCGCCGCGATCAGTGCGACGCACACGACGAGGGTGGCGGCCAGCGCGGCCCGGGCCCGTACCGAGGAGAACGGGCTAGGCACCGCGACCGCCGTCGGCCTCCAGCCGGTACCCGGCCCCGCGGATGGTCCTTATGGACCGCCGTCCGAAGGGCAGGTCGATCTTACGGCGCAGCGCGCTCACGTAGACCTCGACGATGTTGGGGTCGCCGTCGTACGCGAAGTCCCATACGCCACCGAGGATGTCGGCCTTCGACACCACCTGCCCGGCGTGCAGTGCGAGGTGTTCCAGGACCGCGAACTCCTTGGCCGTCAGCACCACTTCGGTCCCGGAGCGGTCGACACGCCTGGCGTCGGGATCGACCGTCAGGTCGCCGATCCGCAGTACCGGGGCGCCACCGCGCGTCCGGCGGCGCAGCAGCGCGCGGACACGGGCCTGGAGCACGACGTAGGAGAACGGCTTGGTGAGGTAGTCGTCCGCGCCGGTGTCCAGACCCTCGGCCTCGTCGTACTCGCCGTCCTTCGCGGTGAGCATCAGGATCGGGGTGTCGTCTCCCGCGGCACGCAACTGGGTGCAGATCCGGTAGCCGTTGAGGCCGGGCAGCATGATGTCCAGCAGGATCAGGTCGTAGTCGCGCTCCTGTGCCAGCCGGAGCCCGGTGACACCGTCGTGGGCCGTGTCGACGGCGTAGCCCTCGGCCGCCAGGCCGCGGGCCAGGGCCATGGCGAGACGTCTCTCGTCCTCCACGATCAACAGGCGCATGGGCACAGCGTCTCAGACCACACCTGAAGTGATCTTCAGGATGCTTCAGCCTGGCTTCAGGGTCTCCCGTCCATGGTGGTGCACGTCAGACCGAGTCGTCGGCTCCGCTGCGGTCGAGCCGCAGACGCCAGGAAAGGACCACCCCTCGATGAAGGCTCTCAAGCGCCCCCTGACAGGTCGTCACCGCACGCTGGCCGCCGTGCTCGCGGCCACCGCCCTCCTCGGCGGCGGCGCCGCGGCGACCGCGGTGGCGGTCGCCGACGACCGGCACGACGACGACACCCGTACGACCGCGGGCGGCGCGCTCGCATCGCGGCACGACGACAACGGCCCTACGGACGAGGGGCGGGACGACTCCGGTCACCACCGTGTCGTCGTGGACGGCACGAACGTCGATCTCGGGTCCGCCGCCGAGGCGGCCGCCAAGTCCGTCGCGGGCACCGTCACCGAGGTCGAACTCGACGGACGCGCGGGCCGGGCGGTCTGGAAGGTCGAGGTCGTCGACGCCGCCGGCGTGGAGCGCGACGTCACCGTCGACGCCGGCGACGGAAGGATCCTCGGGATCGGTGCCGACCGGGACCGGGACGACGACACGCGGGCCCGGACCGCCGGGGCCGATCTGGGCCGCGCGGTGGACGCGGCGCTCGGCGTCGTCGACGGTACGGCGGTCTCGGCCGAACTCGACGACCACGAGGGCGGCGCCGTCGGGTGGCACGTCGACGTCGTCGACTCCGCGGGGCTGGAGCACGAGATCGGTGTCGACGCGCGGACCGGGACGGCCGTGTCCACTCGGGCCGACGATGACCGGTACCGTTCGGGCGGCGACCGCCATCGTTCCGGCGACGACGAACACGACAGCGACGACGGCAACGGCGACGACCACGGGCGCGACTGACGCCAGGCTGCCGGTCTGGACGGGCCGCGGGCCACCACGCGAGAAGTCCGTCGTCGGGCGCGGGGGCGCCCACTCGCCCTGCGACGTGCGCGCTGTGGCGTCCGTGTCCCGGCGGGCGGGCGAGTGCCCGTCCTCGATGATCCAGCTCGCGAGCGGCCGGAGGGCCTCGTGGCAGGGGGAGCCCGGCCCGGCGGTGCAGCCGATCAGGCCGAGCCCGCCGGCGCCGGCGATCTCCAGCGCCTCGAAGCGCAGGGTCGGCTCCCCCACCAGCGGATGGGCGAACCGCTCGGTGCCGCGACGGTGGTCCCGCACGTCACGGGCCGCCACCGGGTGCGGAACTCCTCGCTGCGGGCGGTCAGTTCGCCGACCAGGCCGGTCACCGCCTTCGCGTACGGCGGACGGCCCGCCCCGACGTGCAGCGGCGCTACCACCGTGTCGGCCGCCTGGTCGCGCGCCGGGACCCCTGTGGCACGGGCCGTGGCCGGTGAGCGGGGCGGCGGCGCACCGCTGACAGGGAGCGGTGCGCCGTCGGTCAGGTCATGCCGGACGCAGGGTTCCGCGCGTATCGGCATGCGCGGGCCCGTCAGCGGCGACCGTCGTGGTCACGGCGGGACTCGTCGTAGCGGCGGTCGCGGTCACGGTCGTGGCGGTTGCCGTGGCGGCGGTAGTCACCCCACGAGGCCTCGTCGACGAAGCGGCCGCGGTCGGTGCGGAGCGTGGCCGTCCCGTCGTGGTTGTCCCACACGTGGTCACGACGGTCCTGGTACACGTCGCGCGCGCTGTCCCGTCCGACTCCGGTGTGAACGCGCACCGTCGCGCGGCCGTCCAGCCGGAAGTGGCGGAAGGTGTACGTGCGACCGTACTCGTTCGACAGCGTCCAGCCGTCCAGGTTCACGTCGTGCCGGCTGGTGTTGGTGATCTCCACCCATTCCTTGTTCAGGGAGTGGATGGAGCGGTTGTCCCAGCCGGGCGCGTCGTACTGGACGGCGCTGATGATCACCTGGTCGCCGTCCCGGTCGCCCGGGTGGTGCCCGGTGGCGACGGCGGGCAGTGCCACCGCGCCCACGACGGCCGCGGCGACGGCCGTGACGCCGGTCAGACGGCGGGCGATCAAAGAAGCAGAAACGGACACTAGGTGTCCCCCTTCACAGGATGAGAGCACACCCCCGCCGGCACGTGCGACAGCAAAGCCGCAGGCCGGCCCGGTGTGTTGTGCGGGTGGCGGCCGGGTGGCCGCGCATCCACACCCTCCAGCCGGCACACCGGACCGCGGCTCCGGCACGAGGCCTGTTACGGATCCCGCACATGCTCGTGATACTCGGATGCAACGTCCATCTATGCGTTGAATGACCCACTTTGATGCCCCGTCGCGCCGGATTCACCACCGGCAACGGCCACCCGTCCCTCCCCTGCAGGCAAGCCAGGTCTCCCCCGCACGCTCCCTCACCCGAAAGTGAGCAACAGCCACGACGACGCGTGGCCGGCAGGGAGCGGCGGAACGGTCGGCCCACGGCGGGTCCGGTTCGCGCCGTGCCTCGAGGGGTGACGTTCCGTGAGTGACCCGCGGCGAAGGTCAGACGGCCCGCCGGCCAGGGCCGGCGGCGTCGCGGCCCGGCGGTCACCGGTCTTCCGCCACGGGTTCGCGGGTGGAGTCCCGCCCGGGCGAGCCGTACGCAGGAGGGGCCCGGGTCCCGCACGGCCACGCGTCTCGGCTCAACCGGCACGGCGGGTCTCGCCGGGACGCAAGGCTGGTGGGGTGTTGCGCAATCCGCCCGGGGTACCTACGGGATTCGTCGGCCGCGGCAGCGAACCGGCCCATCCGACCAACGCCTTGGCCAGGGACCTGCTGGTCACGCCGACGGGGCCCGGCGGGGTCGGCAAGAGCCTCGCGCTGCACGCCGCGGACCGGGCGCGGCACGACGGCCGTACGGCGGCCTGGGCCGATCTCTGGCCACTGCGGGACGACGTCCCCAGGCGCCGGGCCCCTCGTCGTAGCGGTCGCCGGTGGCCGCGACGTGCCAGGCGACGGTCGGTCTCGCGGGCGGCTCCGCGCCGGCCGAAGCCTTTGCCGCCGGCCGCCGATCCGGCTCGTCGCCGGCACGGAGGGCCCAGAGCCCGCCGACGAGGCCGAGGCACACGACGAACGCGAGCGCGGACCGGACGGTGGTGCCGCGCCAGGACGCGGCGGGTTCAGGAGCCGCCCGCGTCTTCTCCGCCGCTTCCATCGCGTCCATGGGGGCGCTCCCGCCGGTCGCGTCACCGACGGTGTCCGGCGCGCCGGCCGACCGAGAGATGCGGCCACGTGCGGCGAAGCCGGCCAGAAAGGCGACGATCAGTCCGACACTCCACAGCAGCACGCACGTTGTCGCCCCGAGCGTCCCCCGCGCGCCCGTCGCGACCAGGGCCACCGCCGCGCCGAACACAGCACCGCACAGCAGAACGGCGACGGTCAGGGTCGCCGCACGTGCACGCATCACACACCCCCGCCCCCGGCGCACGCTCTCCCCGTGCGCCTACTGCGCGGAATGTACCGCCCTCGGACCGGTCACCGGAACGCACCCTCACTCCCGACGCAACTCGACCGGCTGGAAGCCGCGTTGCCCGGTGATCCCCGGCGAGCCCGGTGCCGGTGGTGGCGGTCACCGGCCTTCGGCGTCGCTGCGCATGCCCCGCAGTCCGGCCAGAGCGCGCCCCATTCTGGTGAGCGCTTCGCGCAGGACCGCGGGCGAGGTGGCGAAGTTGAGGCGTACGCGGCCCGCGCCGCCGGTACCGAAGACGTGTCCGGAGCTGAGGGCGACCCGGGCCTCGTCGAGGAACATCTTCGCCGGTCCGGCCACGTCGCCGACCACACCCGGACCGTCCGAGGAGCAGTGGTCGGTGTGCAGGTTCAGGTGTGTGCAGTCCAGCCAGGCCAGATAGGTGCCCTGGGGCGGCAGATACCGCACCCCGGGGAGGTGTTCGTCGACGAGCTGTCCCAACAGCGCGCGGTTGGCGTCGAGTCCGGTCAGCAGGTCGTCGAGCCAGTCGCCCCCGTCGCGGAACGCCGCGGTGTGGGCGATGACTCCGAGGTGGCTGGGGCCGTGGCCGACCTCTTCGGGCATGCGGTGCAGATCGTCGGCGGCTTCCGTGCCGGCCACGGCGAGGGCGGCCTTGAGACCGGCGAGGTTCCAGGCCTTGGAGGCGGAGGTCAGGGCGAAGGCGTTCTCGGCGCCGGGCACCGTCAGGAAGGGGGTGAAGGTGGCGCCGGGCAGCGCCAGAGGTCCGTGGATCTCGTCGGACACCACCCGTACGCCGTGTCGGCGCGCCAGCTCAGCGACCGCTTCGAGCTCCTCGCGCGTATGGACGGTACCGGTCGGGTTGTGCGGGTTGCTCATGAGGAACGCCGCTCGCCTGCCGTGCCGCCGGGCCCGTACGAACGCGTCTTCCAGTGCGCCGAGGTCGAGGCGCAGGCCGGGCCCGAGGGGTGCCTCGACGATGTGACGGGCGTCGTGGGAGACGAATGCGTAGAAGGGCGGGTACACCGGTGAGCACACCACTACGGCGTCACCGGGACCGGTGATCAGGCGGAGCACCTCGACGGTGCCCAGCATGACGTCGGGCACGACGGTCGTGTTCTCGACGCGAAGGTCGTCCCACTGCCAGCGTTTGCCGGCGAAGGCCGCGAGCGCCTCGGCGTAGGCGGTTCCGTGGGGGTATCCGGTGTCGCCCAGATCGATGGCCGTGCGCAGCGCGTCGACGACGGGCGCTGCGAGTGGGACGTCCATCTCCGCCACCCACAGCGGCAGCACGTCCTCGGGGTGCGTACGCCACTTCATGCTGGTGCGCGCTCTCAGCTGTGCCAGGGACAACTGGACGAGTGGATCCGTCCGCCGGCCGTCGCCCCTCTCGGACGGCGCCTCGCTCGTGCGCTCGCTCACGCGCTCCTCCCATCCCCGGACGAGACCGGGACAGTGCGGTCACGGTGCTGGTCGGCTGCGGGACGGCGCCCGGACCACGGCTTCCGCAGCCCGGACCGCCCCGCATACAGGATCGTCCCCCCAGGCCGAACGCGCGCCCCTTCTGCCGCCGCTTTCCTCTCACATCCACGGAGCGCGCCGGTAGGAGCGGCGGCCGGCCGACCCGCCGGGTGGGCCGGGTGAGGCTGTTCAGGGGCCGGGCGGAGGCCGGTGAAGGCCGCCTGCCGACGGGACGCGGCAACGATGTGAGTCCACCGGGAGGGCGTTTGTGGACGGTCAAGCCTCCCCGCTGCCTCGGACGTTGGAGGTCAGTACGGTCCTGAGCGGGGCAGCGCCGGTGAAGAGGTGGCCTTGTATGCCGAGCTCTTCGGCGGCCCGCACGTTCTCGTGGCGGTCGTCCACGAAGAGGATGTTCCGGGGCTCGGTACCCAGCGCGTCGACGCACCACCGGAAGGCGGCCGGGTCGGGCTTGGCGTGGCCGATGCGCGGTGTGCGTCGTGGGGTCACACCTTCCGGATGACGGCGCCCGCCGCGGCCAGGGCCGCGCTGGGTTCATCGGGGGCCGAGGTGTCCGTGACGATCGCGTGCAGCGCGGAGGCGGGTGCGACGAAGGCCAGGGCCGTGCGGGTCAGCTTGGGGGCTTCGGCGACCGCGATCACGCGACGGGCCGACCCGATCGCCGCGCGCTTCGCCGCGGCGTCGGCCAGGTCGAAGGCGGTCAGGCCGTCGGCCGCGGTGAGGCCGCAGCAGCCGATGACGGCGGTGTCGAAGCGCAGCGCGGCCAGCGAGGCCTCGGTCAGCGGGCCGGTCAGGGCGAGTTCGCCGGGGCGCGGCTGGCCGCCGGGGACGAGGAGGGTCACCTCCGGGCCGCCGGTCAGGGCGTTGACGGCGTGCAAGGACAGCGGCATCACGGTGACACGGCGGTCGTGGAGGACCCGGGCCACCTCCAGGCAGGTGGTACCGCTGTCGAGGACGACCGACTCGCCGTCGGAGATCAGCCGGCAGACCTCTTCGGCGATGCGCCGCTTGGTCTCCTGGCCCTCGGCGGCGCGCAGCGCGAACGGCGGCTCCTGGCCGCGCAACAGCAGCGTGCGGGCCCCGCCGCGGTAGCGCTCCAGGACGCCCTGCGCGGCGAGGACCTCCAGATCGCGGCGGACGGTCATCTCCGACGCCCCGGTCAGCTCGGCCAACTCGGCCACGCCCATGCGGCCCGCCGCACGCACGGCATCCGTGATCTGCCTCAGTCGTTCACTGCTCATGAGTCCTATTGAACATCAAGTATGTTCGAGATGGGAGTTTACGAACAAAGAAAATGTTCTGTATGTTCACCGTATGCCACGCTCGCTTCGGATCGCCCGCTGGGCCACCTTCTTCTACTTCGGCTTGAACGGCTTCGTCATGGGCATGTGGATCGTGCACATCCCGGTGATCGAGCATCGTGCCGGGATCAGCCACACCGTGCTCGGCTGGCTGCTGCTGTCGCTCGGCGCCGGCGCGTTCGCCGGAATGCAGCTGGTCGGTCCGCTCACCGACCGCCTCGGCGCCCGCATCGCCGTACCCGCCGGAGCGGCGTTGTGCAGCGGCGCGCTGGCCCTGCCCGGACTGGCCAGCGGCCCCCTCGCGCTCGGCGGCGCCCTGCTGGTCCTCGGCTTCGGCAACGGTTGCCTGGACGTCGCGATGAACGCCCACGCCGTCCACGTCGAACGCGCCTACGGGCGCCCCGTCATGTCCGCCTTCCACGCCGTCTTCTCGATCGGCGGTGTGCTGGCCGCGCTGCTCGGCGCCCGCACCCTCGGCGAGGGAGTCTCCCCGGCCGCCACCCTGGGCGTGGTCGCCGCGCTCGGACTGACGACCGGCCTGTTCGCCGCGCCCGCCCTGCTGCGCACCTCGCCCGTGCAGGGCGCCGCCGCCCCTGCCGGAGGTTCCGTACGACGGCGGACACCGCCCCGTGTCTGGGTACTGGCCGCGCTCGCCCTGATGCTGATGCTCTGCGAAGGGGTGGCCAACGACTGGTCCGCGCTGCACCTGCGGGACGTCCTCGACGCCCCCGCCTCCACCGCGGCCCTCGCCTACGGGGCCTTCGCGACCGCGATGACCGTGGGACGCCTGCTGACCGACCGCATCGCCGCCCGCGTCGGAGCGGTCGCCGTCCTGCGCCACGGAGCCGGTGTCGCCGCCCTCGGCCTCGGCACGGCGGCTCTGGCACCGTGGATTCCCCTGGCGCTGGCCGGCTGGGCCCTGTTCGGGATCGGCCTGTCCGGCTGTGTCCCCCAGCTGTTCAGCGCCGCCGGACACACCGATCCCGAGACGGCCGCGACGAACGTGTCCCGGGTGGCGGGTCTCGGTTACCTCGGCATGCTCGCCGGGCCCGCCGTCATCGGCCCGCTCACCCACCTCGCCCCGCTCGACACGGTTCTCCTCCTGCCGGTCGCCCTGTGCGTGGTCGGCGCCGTCACGGCCGGCATCCTGCGCCCCGCCTCCGAGACCCCGCAGCCGACGGCCACGCGGGTGCGCAGCGCCGAGGCGAGCAAACTCTGAACACCGGGGAGGGACAGGGCCGTTGCCCGCGCACGGCACGACAGGCCGTGCGCGGCGCCGGCCGCTGCACCGCTACCGCGGCACCTCCGACACGTCCGCGACCACACAACTGACGTTGTCGGGTCCGCCGGAGCGGTTGGCGAGGGCCACGAGCTCGCGTACCGCCTGCTCCGGGTCCGCGACCGTGGTGACCACCCGTCGGACCTCCGCGGCGTCGACGACCGTCGACAGGCCGTCGGAGCAGAGGAGATAGCGGTCCCCGGACCGTACGTCGTGCAGGCGCATGTCGGGGGTGCCGTCCGCGCCCTGTCCCAAGGCCCGTATGAGCAAGGACCGTTGAGGGTGGGAGACGGCCTCCTCCGCGCTGATGCGGCCCTCGTCGACCATCGACTGCACCACGGTGTGGTCGTGGGTGATCTGGAACAGCTCGCCGTCGCGCAGGACATACGCACGGGAGTCACCGATGTGGACGAGCGCCAGTTGCGACCCGGTCCAGAGCATCGCGGTGAGCGTGGTGCCGGCCGCTTCGGGCGAGGAGCCGCCCACGTCGTACACGGCCTGCCGGGCCTGTTCGACCGCGTCCTCGAGGACCCCGAGGAGGCTGCCCGCGGGGATGCCGCCCGTTTCGAGGTGCTTGAAAGCGTCGACGGCGGCCGCGCCGGCCCGCGCCCCCGCACCGCCGAAACCGTCGGCGACGGCGAGCAGGCGGGGGCCGGCATACGCGGTGTCCTGGTTGCCGGTGCGGACCAGTCCCGCGTCGGAGAGGGCGGCGTAGCGAATTCCCAGGGTGCCTGTGGTCGGTGTCATGGCAGGGTCCTTCCTGGACAGGTGGTCGACGAGGAAGGCGGCGAGATCGCGCCGTGCGGCGGTGTCGGCCTCGACCTGGGCCCAGAACGCGCGGATCTCCCGGGCCGCCTGTGCGGGCTCCAGCGTGCACACGTGCCGGATGCGGGCCAGCGGCATTCCCAGGCGCCGAAGCCAGGCGACGGTGCGGGCACGGTCCAGCTGCTCCGGGGCGTAGAGCCGGTAGCCGGTGACCGGGTCGACGCGAGCGGGGGTCAGCAGGCCCAGCTCGTCGTAGAGACGCAGCGCCTTCGGCGACAGACGGGACGCCTTCGAGAACGCCCCGATGGTCAACAACCCCATTCCCACTCCTCCCCCGCCGGGCAGGTAGCCCGGCCCACCCATGCTGCGACCTGCCCCAAGGTGAAGGTCAACAGGCGCCGCACCACGCACACCCGCCGACGCACACGCACCCGCCGAGGCACGCCCGCACGACGGTCCACGCACACCGACGCGCACACCGACGCGCTCACGTCCGCCCGCGCGCCGACGCATGCACATTACGTCGGCCACCTCACCGCCCGTGCCTGGCCGGCCTCCAGGGGGTTTCGTTCGGATCGGCCGGGGTCCGCGACGCCCGGCACGACACCTCGCCACGTTGTCGGACCAACCGAGTATCCCCAGAACACGGGTGATCCTCCGCCTTGCGATGCACCCACCGGACGCCGCGGCCTGATCCGACCCGGTCCAGACGAAACCACCCCTAGCGCAGTCGGGCCGTCGCGAGGTGCATCGTGAAGACACAGGGGACGGTTCCCTGAGGCGTCGTCAACTCCGCCGCCTCGGCGATGAAGTCCTCCCGCAGGCGCTCCACCGTGGTGCGGTCCAGCGGGCCGAGGTCGTAGAGGCCCGACACCGTCGCCCACACCTGCTCCACGGGACCGCTCAGATCGATGGCGAAGGTGTCCCATTCCACGGGGGCGAAACCCGCCGCCCCGAGGACGTCGTCAAGACCCTCGCGCGTACGGGTCCTTCTGTCTCCCAGTGCCGGGATGCGCCGCGAGGGCGGCAGCTCCTGGACCGTGGAACGCAACAGCCCGACGAAGCGTTCGTACGCCTCTTCGCCGGCCGCTCCGCCTCCCACCACGCAGGCCAGCACACCTCGCGGCGAGAGCACTCGGGCCACCTCCGCCGCGACCTGCTCGATCTCGGCCATGAGCATCAGCGCCATGTGGGAGACACAGGCGTCGAAGCTGTCGTCGGGAAACGGAAGGGCCTGGGCCCGGCCTTCCTCCAGCCGCGCCCCGGACAGGGCCGGCCGCCGTCGGGCGAGCGCCAGCGATTCGGGCGACAGGTCCAACCCGGCGAGCCGCCTGCCGCCGCTTCGGGCCAGCAGCTCCAGGAGCAGGCCGTCGCCGCAGCCGAGGTCCAGCACGCGCTCGCTGCCGGCGACCCGGTCGCACAGGATCTCGTAACTGGACCGGCCGTCCGGGGCACGGCCGCGCCCGAACGCCTCCGCGGTCACCGCCGGACGTTCGGCGTGGAAGGCCTGGAGGAACGCTTCTTGCGATGCGGTGGTCGTCACACCCCCAACCTATGGTCCGGGACCGACAGCCCGGGGCCCGACCCCTGGGACGGCCCGGCCTCGGCCCCGTGGTGACCTCCGCCCGGCCCCGCGACGGCTTGAAGCCTCGCCGTCGACAGGCCACCGGTGACGTCTTCAGGGCAGCAGGCGTCGTTCCTTTGCCACGGCCACGGCGCCGGCCCGCGTGCCGACGCCGAGCTTGTCGTAGATCCGGCCGAGGTGCGTCTTCACCGTCGCCTCGCTGATGAAGAGTGCCTTCGCGATCTCCCGGTTGCCGAGGCCCTGCGCCAGTTGTGTGAGGATGTCCCGCTCACGGTCGGTGAGGGTGGGGCGCGGGCTGCGCATGTGGGCCATCACCCGGCCGGCGACCGGGGCCGAGAGCGTCGTACGGCCCTGCGCGGCGGCCTGGACGGCGGCGAACAGTTCCTCCGGCCGCTCGGCCTTCAACAGATAGCCGGTCGCCCCCGCCTCGATGGCACGGGCGATGTCGGCGTCGGTGTCGTACGTGGTGAGGACGAGGACGTGCGGGCGGTCACCGGGAGCGGCCGTGAGCCGACGGGTGGTCTCGACCCCGTCGATGCCGTCGCCGAGCTGCAGGTCCATCAGCACCACGTCCGGATCGAGCTTCGTCGTCAGGGCGAGCGCCTCCTCACCCGTGCCCGCCTCGCCGACGACCTCGATGTCCTGGGCGCTGCCGAGCAGGGCGAGCAGACCGGCCCGTACGACGGCGTGGTCGTCGCAGAGCAGGATGCGGACGGGGCGGGAGGCGCCGTGTGCGCCGTTCATCGGGGCGGCGCCAGGGGGATCGCGGCGGACAGGACGGTGCCCTCGCCGGGGGCGGATTCGACGGTGAGGGTGCCACCGAGCCGGCCGGCCCGCGCACGCATGGCGGGCAGCCCGTGGCCCCGGACGCCGGGTGCGGACACGGACGCGTCGTCGGGTGCGAAGCCGTGACCGTCGTCGGCGACGTCGAGGACGACCTGGTCCTCCAGGAGCGTGAGGGTGAGGGTGGCCGTACGCGCACCGGAGTGCTCCCGTACGTTGGCCAGGGCGCCCTGGGCGATGCGCAGCAGGGTGGACCGGACCCGCTCCGGAAGGCGGGGCGCGCGACTGCTGTCGTCCACGTGGACACGGACGGTGAGCCGCTCACCGGACTCACGGGCGGCCAGCGCGCGCAGCGCGTCGTCGAGGCCGCCGCCGCGGGCGAGGTCGGCAGGGGGCGAGGTCGTGCACGAAGCGGCGAGCCTCGTCGAGGTTGTGCTGGGTGACGGCCCCGGCCGTCCGCACGTGCGCGCGTGCCCTCGCCGGGTCGGACTCCCAGAGCCGGTCGGCGGCCTGGAGCAGCATCTGCTGGCTCGACAGCCCCTGGGCGAGCGTGTCGTGGATCTCCATCGACAGCCTCTGCCGCTCGGCGAAGGTCCCTCCACGGCGCTCCGACGCGGCCAGTTCACGGCGGGTGCGGATCAGATCGTCGATGAGGGCGCGCTGGCGCGCGGTCTGCCGCTCCATCTGGAGGAAGACGGCGGTCGCGATCGCGGCGACGGCGGGCGGCGCGAACAGCAGATTCGGATCGAAGTGGCCCGCGAGACGGAGCTGCACGGCGACGACGAACACCGTGAGCACGGCGGCCAGCACGAGTGCGGCCCGGGCCGGCAGCATGCGCAGCCCGGTGTAGAAGAGCGGCACCGCGCACCAGGCGAAGCTGGGGGCGAGCACCACGAGGACCATCCACACCGCGACGACCACGGCGAGCCGGCCGAGCCCCAGTGCGGTGGGCCGCGCGCCCTCGTCGTCCGGCCCGGCGTCCCGGCCCAGCGGCGCCCAGCGGCCCTTCGCCGCGGCGGTTCCGGAGGACGGGATCGCGTAGAGCAGGGCGAGGACGACGGACAGCGCGATGATCCACGGGGTGCGGGGCTCCCCGGGGTGGCGCAGCAGGAACCGGGCGAGCGCGCCGCCGAGCAGCAGGAAGAACGCCACGTGCATCACGGCGCCGAGCCAGGGGCCGTCCGCGTCGTACGTCGGGTCCGGGTGCGCGTACGCCCCGTGGTCCCGGCCTGTTCGCGCGTACGCCGAGCGGTCCCGGGCCGTTCGCGTGGAGGACGCGTGGTCGCGGCCCGTGCGCGTGGAGGACGCGTGTTCCTCGCCGGTCCGCGCGGAGGACGCCTGGTCCTGGCCCGTCCGCGTGGACGGCGTCCGCCGTCGGTCCGTTCGCGATGACGCGGCGCGCGCCGGGTCATCGCCCGCGCCGGTGTCGTACCTGCGGTTCGCCTCCGAATCCACGTCATCCACCTCCTCCACCGCTCCTGCCAGGTCAAACACTCCCATTGTCGCCAGTCTCGGCGACCCCGGGGTCATCCGATCGGCTGACCCGGCCGTCACCCGGTCGGCGCCCGGTCACCAGCCGGAACGCCGACCGGGCCGGACGCGGACGGCACCAGGCTGGAGAGCGGAAGAAGCGATTGCCCTGCGACCCCAGGAGTCGACCTCATGAAGAAGCTCTCCCGCCGTGCCCGCGCCGCCACCGGCGGTGCCGTGATCGCGGTGGTCGCCGCCGGCACGTTCGGCACGGTCTCCGCGAACGCCTCGGCACCCGCCTCACCCGCGGCCGCTCCCGTGGCGAACGCGAAGAGCGGCAGCACCAACACGTCCACCCACCTCACGGTCGACGCCGCCACCGAGGCCGCGCAGGCCGCGCTCGACGCCGCCGAGCGGGAGAACCAGAAGATCACCGTCGCGGTCGTCGACCGCAACGGCAACACCGTCGTCACCCTGCGCGGCGACGGCGCGGGCCCGCAGTCGTACGAGTCCGCGCAGCGCAAGGCGTACACGGCCGTCTCCTGGAACGCGCCCACGTCCGAGCTCGCCAAGCGTCTCGAGCAGGCTCCGAACCTCAAGGACATCCCCGGCACCCTGTTCCTCGGGGGTGGCGTGGCCGTCGCCGCCAAGGGTGCCCCGGTCGCCGGGATCGGTGTCGCCGGTGCGCCGTCCGGCGACCTGGACGAGAAGTTCGCGGCGGCGGGCGCGGCGACGCTGGGCCGCTGATCCGGTGACCGAGCCGGTCGCCGACGCACGCGGACCTCTGCGGCACGAGCCCGATCCGACTCGCGCCGCAGAGGTCCGCGTGACCCGGGCGGCTCGCCCGTAGGGATCCGTGGACCCCTGCCGGCTCGCCCGTAGGGATCCGTGGGCCCTGTCGGCTCGCCCGCAGGTCAAGGAGGGGAGCACAGCCACCATGAACACGCGGCAACGCGCTCTGCTCGGCGCCGCCGGGACGGCGACACCGACTCCGTGCGGGCCGCGCCGGCCGCGGGCGCCGATCCCGAGACCCGCGACGGATACCGCCGTACCCCACCCCTGCTCGCCGCGCTCGGCGACCACGTCACCGCCGCCGAGGCGCTCCTCGCGGCGGGCGCGGACCCGAACGCCCGCGACAACCGCGACGACAGCCCCTGGCTGGTCACCGGGATGACCTGCAGCGTCGCCATGACGCGCGCCCTGCTCCCGGCGGCCCCCGACCTGAGACTGCGGAACCGCTTCGGCGGCATCGCCCTCGTCCCCACGGCGGAACGCGGCCACGTGGACTGCGTACGCGCGGTATCACGGGAGACCGACATCGACGTCGACCACGTCAACCGCCTCGGCTGGACGGCCCTGTGCAAGCCCGTGATCCTCGATGACGGCGGGCGCGCACACCAGGAGATCGTGGGGCTGCTCGTCACGGCGGGCGCCACCCCGCACCTGCCGACGGTGACGGCGTGACCGCCCTGGAACACGCTGAGCGACGCGGATTCACTGAGACCGCCGGTCTGTTGAGGGCCCTGAGGCAGACGTACGCCGGCCCGCGCGGCGCGGCGGGCAGAGCGCCGCGCCGGGCGGGCGGTCGCCCGCCGGACGCTCTCGCACCGGCGTCGTGCCGCGTCCGACCGGTGGGCGACGGAGTCGGTTCAGTGGGCGATGGAGTCGATGAGGTCGCGGGCACCCTGGCGGAGCAGGGCGACGGCGACCGCGGTGCCGAGCGTGCCCGGGTCGAGGGGTCCGGCCCATTCATGGGCGTTGAGGACGGTCTTGCCGTCGGGAGTGAACACGCAGGCGCGCAGGGACAGATCGCCGTTGCGCTCGGCCTTGGCGTATCCGGCGATGGGCGAGTTGCAGTGTCCCTGGAGCACATGGAGGAACATCCGCTCGGCGGTTGCTTCCCGGTGCGTGTCGGGGTGGCCGAGGGCGCTGACGGTGTCGATCAGTTCGGTGTCGTCCTCCCGGCACTGGAGTGCGAGGATCCCGGCACCGATCGGGGGCATCATCACGTCGGTCGGGAGGATCTCGGTGATCACGTCCTGACGGTCGATGCGTTCGAGCCCGGAGACGGCCAGCAGGAGGGCGTCGGCTTCGCCCGCGGCGAGCTTGTCCAGGCGCCGGTTGGCGTTGCCGCGCATCGGGACGCACTCCAGGTGGGGGTAGGACGCGGCGAGTTGGGCCACGCGCCGCACCGACGAGGTGCCGACACGGGTGCCGGCGGGCAGTTCGTCGAGGGTGAGGCCGTCCAAGTGCACGAGTGCGTCGCGGATGTCGTCGCGCCGGAGGAAGGCGGCGAAGACCGTGCCTGCCGGGAGCGGGCGGTCGGCGGGTACATCCTTGACGCAGTGCACCGCGAGGTCCGCGTGTCCGTCCAGCAGCGCGGCATCGACTTCCTTGGTGAACGCGCCCTTCCCCTCGACCTGGGCGAGATCCCCCATCCACTTGTCGCCGGTGGTCTTCACCGGCACGACCTCGGTACGGATCCCGGGGTGGAGCACGGCCAGTTCGGCGCGCACACGTTCCACCTGTGCCAGGGCCATGGGCGAGTCGCGCGAGACGATGCGGATCAGTTCAGGGGCGGACATGCCGTCACGATAGCCAATCGCCCGCGGACTTCGAGCGGCAACCCCGAAGGCTCATCTCGGATGCGGGAAACGCACGTTGAGGCGCCGGACGCATGTACGAGAAGGGGGACGGCCGTGCGAAGGGGCTCGGTCCGCGGCTGTCGGCAGGTCCGGTTTCAGGCCGGTCCTACGACTCCCGCCGTCCGGTCGTCGCCGAGTCGTGCAATCCCTACAGGGCTGTTGTCCGTATGCATTGACAGGAGGCGATCCCTCCGAGACGACAGCTCCGCGACGCCGGGCTCCGCGTGGTGACCGGCGCCGGGTGTCCCAGGGCGGCGCCCGGCGCGCGGATGCGTCCCGGCCGGCCGGTGCCCGCCCGCGATCCGGCCAGTGCCGCGCTCTGGTCCGCACCGCACCGCGCGGCGATCCCCCGGCCGGGACGCCTTTCCCCCGTGGGCTTTGTCCGTGCCCATGAACACCTGGAGTCGCCATGACGTCCCACAACGCCGCCGAAGCGGCCTTGCGGGGGCTGGGCGTGTGCTGTGCCGTCGCCAACACGGTGCTGCACACGATCCTCGTCCCCGACCACCTGGAGGAGATGTTCTACATCGGCGTCCTGTTCGCCGTGGGCAGTGCCGTCATGCTCGGCGTGGCCGTGGCACTGATCCTGATGAGGCGAGCGCTGATCGCCTGGCTGACCGGGGCGCTCGTCAGTCTCGGCATGATCGTCGGCTTCGTGCTGTCGCGCACCGTCGGCCTGCCGGGCGGCTATTACGAGCCCGGTTGGGAAGCGCCCTACGGCCCCCTGTCCGTACTCGTCGAGGCACTCTTCGTCCTGACCTTCCTCGTCTGGCTCGGCGACAGGACCGCGCACGGCGTCGTGCCCGGGCTGCCGCGCAGGACGGCCCACGCTCCGGCACCGGCCGAGCGAGACCTGTCGGACACCGGGCGAGACCTGTCGAAACGCGTGTGAGGGCCTGGCTCGAAACACGTGTGAGGGCCTGCCCGACGAACGTGTCGCGGGAAGAGACGTGACCACGACTGGCGAGGGCAGGCCGAGCGGACCGGTGACCTGGGAAGCGGTCCGCTCCGCCGTGCGCTCACTGGAAAACCGCGGATCACTCCAGGTGGCTCGCTACGGAGCTTGCGGATGACTCCTGGTCGCCCCCCACGTCGCCGGGGCCGAGGTGTGCCGACGCGAGCACGGTGCCGTCGGGCGTCGCGACCCGGGCGCCGGAGACCGCCGAGGGGTCGACTCGGGCCTGACTCCCCCAGGATCCGCGGCCGTCGCGCAAGGTGAAGGTGCCCACGCGAACCGTGCTGCCGTCCTTGTGCTCCAACAGGCAGACGATCTTGCCGCTGAAGGGGTTGCCCGCCTCGGCGAGATCGACGGTCATGTAGACCCAGCCCTCGGGGTCGGTGTGTGCGTAGACCTCGCCGCTCGGCTTGTTCTGGGCGACGGTCGAGATCAGGTCACCGGAGAGCATTTCCTTGTCGGTGCCGACGGACGTGGCGGCCGGGCCGGCAATGACGTTCTCGATCGCCGTACCTGCGGCCCAGCCGCCGAAACCGACCGCGGCGAGGACCGCGGCCGCGACGGCGGCGACCCGAGGCCGTATCCGTCCGCGTCCGCCCTTGCGCCTGGCCGAGTGCCCGCCGGGACGCGGATGCGTCTCGCGCACAGCCGCCTCGCGCACGGACGTCTCGCGCTCGGACGTCTCATGCACTGATGTCTCGTGCGCCATGTCGCGTCCCGTCGGCCCGCGCATGCGGGCCCCGTGCCCGCGGGCCTCGCGCACGTGCTTCTCCTGCGTCAGCGACTGGGCCACCCGGGCCTCGAACCCGACCGGGGGTTCGCTGCCCGGCAGCAGCCCGATGAGGCCGTCCCCCACGAGAGTGAGCTGCTCGACGTACTCCCGGCAGCCCGCGCACTCGTCGAGATGGGCGACCGCGCCGGCCCGCTCCCGGCCGGGCAGCACGCCGAGCGCCAGCTCGGTGCCGACCTCCCGCACCTTCTCGCAGGTCACTTCACTGGACATGGTCGCCTCGTTTCGGAGACGCAAGCGTCGTGCGCAGCTTGCCCATCGCTGTCCTTATGCGCGTCTTCGCGGTGCCCAGCGGGATCTTCTCCGAGTCGGCGACCTGCTGGGCGGTCATGCCGTAGATGCCCGCCATCACCAGGGCACGGCCCTGCTCGCGCGGCAGCTGCGCGACAGCCGCCCGCAGTCGGGCGGAGGCCTCGTCGGCCAGCGCGTGCTGCTCCGGAGTGTCGCTGACCACGTCGAGGATCGCTTCGAGATCCTCGGGCGCCACCGGCTCCAGCCGTCGCGACCGCACGGCGTCGATGGCGAGGTTGTGGGCGATGGCCGTCAGCCAGGTCTTCACCGAACCGCGGCGCGCGTCGTACATCTGCGCGTGGCGCCACGCGCGCTCGAACGTCTGCTGAGCGATGTCCTCGGCGAGCTGCGGATCACCCGTGACGGCGATGGCGACGCCGAAGACCGCGTGCTGGAACCTTCGTACGAAGGTGACCGCGAGCTCCGGATCACCGTCGGCCAGCCCGGACAACAGTGCTTCGTCCGGAAGACGGCCCACCGGGAACCTGAATCTCGTCACATCCGTATATACGGTCCGCCCGCGCCTCGGGATTGCCCGTCCGCCACGGAATCGGAAGGTCATATTCCGATTCTCTCTCCGCTGCTTCGCCGCACGGCCGTCACAGGCCGAGCGAGATGGCCAGTCGGGTCATCTCGGCGGTGGTGGTGATGTTGAGCTTGGCGCGGATCCGGCGCAGGTAGGCGTCGACCGTGTGCTTGGACAGTCCCATCTGGCGTGCCGCCTGCAGGTAGGTGCAGCCGGCGGCGATATGTCGCAGGGTCTCGCGTTCGCGCGGGGCCAGCGCGGGGGCGTCGGCCTCGGAGGTCGTGGCGGAGGTCATGGCGGAAACCTGGGCGCCGGGGGCCGAGGTCTCGGCGGACGGGGTGGAGATCGGGGCGGTGAGGGCGGGGCTCATGAGGTCTTCCTTCTCTGTCGACGGGTCGGCCGGGTCGTCACTGCCCGCACCCTCGGAAGCAGTAGGCAAATGCCCGATTAAGGTGTTTTGCCCTGGTTCCAAAAGACTGACTCGGCGACGTCATCACCACGTCCGTCGACTGTCACGGGCGTGTCACAGGCCACATCCGGCCGCCTGACACCGCTCCACCGGACCGTCGCCGCCAGGCCCCCGGGAGCCGGCCACCACCGCGCACACCGCATCTCCCCGAGGGCGCGACCGCTCCCGCCGCAGGTGTCGCCCTCCTTGACGACAGGCGACAGGCGACAGGCGACAGGCGACAGGCCGGTGATTTCAGGGCAAAATGGGCGCGTGGAGATCCGGCGCGTGCCAGTGGACCACCTCGCCGATCAGCCGCCGGGCCGCGGGTGGGTGTTGATTCCCCTCGCGCTGATCGTCGTCATCACCGTGGTGGACGTCCACTCCCCCACCGACATCCACCTCGGTCCGCTGCTGGTCATCGCACCGGCCCTCACCGCCTCGCTCGCCGGAGCGAAAGTCACCGCCCTCGTCGGAGCGCTCGCGGTGATCGCGCAGATCGTCATCGCCGCCCTCCACGGAGGCCTGATGACGGCGAACCACATCGCGCAGATCATCGCCCTGACCGTGCTCTCCGCCCTGGTCGTCTTCGTCTGTTTCCTGCGCGAACGCCGCGCTCGGCAACTGAGCCGGGCCCGCTCGGTGGCGGAGACCGCGCAACGCGTCCTCCTGCGGCCGCCGCCCCGCCGCGTCGGCCCCCTGCGCGTGGCGTGGCTGTACCTCGCGGCAGAGGACGAAGCGCGCATCGGCGGCGACCTCTTCGCGGTCACCCGCGCCACCGGCTCCTCCACCCGCGTCATCATCGGCGACGTCCGCGGCAAGGGGCTCGCCTCCATCGCCGAGGCATCGGTGCTGCTGGGCGCATTCCGCGAGGGTGCCCACCGTTATGCGACCCTGCCGGAACTGACGTCCGCGCTCGAAGTGAGCGTCTGCCGGGGTATGGAAGAAGTCGCCGACACCGCGCTCGACCCCGGCGAGCACTTCATCACCGCTCTCGTCCTCGACATCCCCGACGACGGCGCCCAGCCGATGCTGATCAACTGCGGTCATCCGCCTCCCCTGTTGCTCCAGGACGGTGACGTCACGGTCCTGCACGCGCGCAGCCCGGTGCCGCCCCTCGGCATGTGCGAGCTCCCGGCCACCAACCACCACCCCGAACCTTTCGAGCTGGCAACCGGCGACACCCTCATCCTCTACACCGATGGCGTCATCGAGGCACGCTCCCCGAGCGGGGCCTTCTACCCGCTGGCCGAGCGGGTCGCGGCCTTCGCCACCGGACACCCCGAAGGCCTTCTGCAACGCATCCACGAGGACCTCGTCGACCACGTCGGCCATCGCCCCACCGACGACGCCGCCCTACTGGTCATCCAGCGCACCCCGGTGCACCGTCGCCCCCACCTCGCGGCCCACCACGACGGTCATCCCCAGGGCCGCCCGGCCCCGCAGAAGTGATCCGCACCCGCCCGGCCCCGGCCCGGGTGAACTCCCTCGGGACATCGCGACAGGTACGCCGGACAGCGCCCGCCGAGGCGGCATAGTGGCCGGGTCCGCACCCGGCACCGCAGGAGGCACGACATGCTCGGCACCGACTTCCGCACCGGCTCGCCCAACTGGATCGACCTCGGCAGCCCGGACCAGGACGCGGCCGCGGCCTTCTACGGGTCGGTGTTCGAGTGGCAGTACGTGTCGGCCGGGCCCGACGCGGGCGGTTACGGGTTCTTCCAGAGGGGCGGCAGGACCGTCGGCGCCCTCGGGCGGCTGAGCGAGGAGGGAGCCCGGCCCGCCTGGACGACGTACTTCCACAGCGACGACATCCAGGCCACCGCCCGCGACGTGGTCGCCGGCGGCGGGACCGTGCGGGTCGAGCCGGCGCACATGGGTGAGGCGTCGTTCGCCCAGTTCACCGATCCCCAGGGCGCGGAGTTCGCCGTGCTGCAACCAGGCACGGGCGGCCTGGAGACGACGTCCGAGGACGACACCCTGGTGTGGGTGGAGCTGCACGTCGGCGATCCGGATGCCGCGATCCGCTTCTACGACGGGCTGTTCGGCTGGCGCTCCCAGGAGATGCAGGCACCCGGCATGACCTACCGGGTGCTGAGCATCCGGGACGGCGATCAGCAGGACGGGGCGTTCGGCGGCGTGGCCCCGCTCCGGTCGGATCAGGAAGAGGCCCGTTGGATCCCGTACTTCGCGGTGGCCGACGCCGACGCCACCGTCGCCGCGGTGCGGGAGAACGGCGGTGCGGTCCTCATGCCGGCCACAGACGTCCCGGAGGTCGGGCGGATCGCCTGGCTGGCGGACCCGAGCCAGGCGATGTTCGCCGTTCTGAAGCCGAACCCGCGCCGGGGCTGAACGCCACGCGGCGTGTGCGCGACCACGCGCCGGGCGATTCCGTGCGGGCACCCTAGCCCGGCCCGCGGCGTACGCCTGCCCGGGGTTCCGAGCGGGGCGGAGACGTCCCGCCCGTGATCCGTACGGGCCTGTGCCCGAAGGCCGGAGATCACACAGTGTCAGCTCCGGACCAATTACCCCTCGCATTGGCATGGACCTGCCCATGATCACCCGCTAGGCTCTGCCGCGACACCAGACTGAGAGCGCTCTCAGGGCTCTGTTCCACCCCCACCCAGATGGAACGACGAAGGGCAACCCCCATGAGACGCACCACCTCCAGCCTCGCAGGCCTCGCCGCACTGCTCACGTTCGGCACCTGCGTCACCACGGGCACCCTGCCCGCCTCGGCCAGCGACTCCCCGATACGCGGCCGGTCGGCCGAGGCCCCCGCCTCCACCGCCCTCCTATCGGCCATGCGACGGGATCTGCACCTGTCGAGGACCGAGGCCACCGCACGGCTGGCCGCCGAGCAGCGCGCCACCGCCGTGGAACCGAAGGCCCGCCGAGCCGCGCATACCTCCTTCGGGGGCTCATGGTTCGACGCCGCCGACAGTCGGCTGACCGTCGGCGTCACCTCCGACGCGTCCCCCGCGACACGACGGGCGATACGGGCCACCGGAGCGGCCGTCCGCACCGTGGCACACACCGCGCGGCAACTCGACGCCGCCAAAGCGCGCATCGACGAGCTGTCCGCACCGGCGAGCGTCAGCAGCTGGCACGTCGACCCGAAGGCCAGCACCGTGATCGTGAACGTCGCCCCGGGCGCGCGCGATGACAACGATGTCCAGCGCTTCCTCGCAAAGGCCCGCAAGGCCGGCCCCATGACCGTCGAGCAGACGGCGGGCGCCCCGCGGACCCTCGCGGCAGGAACGGTGGGCGGCGACCCGTACTACACCGGCAACGTCCGCTGCTCCATCGGCTTCTCCGTGTACGGCGGGTTCGTCACCGCGGGGCACTGCGGACAGCCCGGCGCCGGAGTCAGCGGCTGGGACAGGTCCTACATTGGCAACTTCCAGGGCTCGTCGTTCCCGGACAACGACTACGCCTGGGTCAACGTCGGCAGCGGCTGGTGGACGGTCCCCGTCGTCCTCGGCTGGGGAACGGTCTCCGACCAGCTCGTGCGCGGTTCGGCGGAGGCCCCCGTCGGCGCCTCCATCTGCCGCTCGGGATCGACCTCGCACTGGCACTGCGGCACGGTGCTCGCCAAGAACGAGACCGTCAACTACAGCCAGGGCGCGGTCCATCAGATGACCAAGACCAACGTCTGCGCCGAACCCGGCGACTCCGGAGGCTCGTTCATCAGCGGTGACCAGGCCCAGGGCGTCACCTCCGGCGGCTGGGGCAACTGCTCCAGCGGCGGCGAGACCTGGTTCCAGCCCGTCAACGAGATCCTCAACCGGTACGGTCTGACGCTCCACACGGCCTGACCTCCCCGCAAGGCGGCGGGCCCTGCCGGCTCTCCACGGCAGGGCCCGCCGCACTGCCCGAGGCCTCACCTCGATGCCTTGCACAGTGTCCACAGGGGTGGTGGTCGGGCCGGCGTGTGAACGGGCCCGCGATGTCAGTCCGTCGGGACGACCGGACCGGTCAGGGGCACAACCACCTGGCACAGCACCTTGCGGGGGTGCCTCGCCGAACTGCCGCTTCCGGCGGATCCCACCCTGGTACGTCTGATGGCCGCCCACCGGCTCAGGCCCCCGGCGCCCCTCACCCCCGAGCAGCGCGACCGGCTCGCCTGCACCCCGCCGGCTGCCTCCAGACCCCGCACTGCACCGCTCCGGAGACCGCCGCGCGCCTGGGGATCCATCCCCGGACCGCCCGCCGGCGTCTCCACCGGGTCCACCGTATGTTCGGTGAAGCCCTCGCCGATCCCGACGCCCTCCTCGAGAGCGAGGCCGCGCTCGGCCGCGGAGCGCCGGACCCCGACGGCAGCCGAGAACGCGGCTCGTCTCACGGGCAGTCGGAGACGGCGTCCCGCAGGTCCGTGGCGGTCAGCAGGGAGATGAGCTCGATGTCCTCGGCGGCGAGGGCATCGGTCCCGCCCTGCTCACGGTCGATCACGCACAGAGCCGCGCCGACCTCCGCGCCCAGGGCTCGCAGGTCGGCGGTCGACAGCACGATCTGTCCGCCGCTGGTGACGACGTCCTCGACCACCAGCACCTTGCGCCCGACCACCTCCGCGCCCTCGGCGAGACGGCAAGTACCGTACGGCTTCGCCTGCTTGCGGACGAACGCGCACGGCAGTCCCGTGTGCCGGCCCAGGGCGGTGACGACAGGGATACCGCCCATCTCCAGCCCGGCCAGCACCTCGGTGCCGGCCGGCACCAGGGAGGCCATCGCGCGGGCCGTCTCGTCGAGGAGCACCGGGTCGCCCTCGAAGCGGTATTTGTCGAAGTACTCCGCCGTGGTGCGTCCCGAGCGCAGAGTGAACTGCCCGGTCAGGTGGGAGACGGCATGGATACGGCGAGCGAGATCGGAGTGTGTGGTCACAGGGTCTCAGTCTCCCAGACCTCGCCGCGGGGCCTTGTCGGGGGTGAACATATCCGGCCCAGGCCCCCTGTCGAGGCCGCGACGGGTCGGACCCGGCCGTTCCGCACGCCCCGTCCGTCGCGGTGCGCGCGTGTTCGTCGCCATGCCCGCGGTCGTGGCCACGCGCCCTCGGTCGTGGCCACGCGCACGCGTTCTCGCGGTGTGCGTGGAGCGGTGGCCGTCAGCGGACGCGCGCCACGCCGGCGTAGATGCCGCTCCCCTCGGGCGACGGCGACGGGGTGCCCTTGAACCACTCCGGGGCCGTCACCAGGCCCGGGTCGACGAGGTCCAGGCCGTCGAAGAACCGGTCGACCTCGGGGCGGGTGCGGAAGCCGAGCCGGATGCCGCCCTTCGCGTACTCAGCGGTGACCTGCTCCGCGAGCTCCGGGTAGAGATCCGACGCCGCGTGGGAGAGCACCAGGTGGCTGCCGGGCGGCAGGGCGGCGAGCAGATCGCTCACGATGCCGTACGGGTCCTGGTCGTCGGGGATGAAGTGCATCAGCGCGATCAGGGACAGGGCGATGGGACGCTCGAAGTCGAGTACGCCCCGGGCGTGTTCGAGAATCTCGCGCGGCCGGCGGACGTCCGCCTGGATGTAGTCGGTGGCCCCCTCGGGGCGGCTGACCAGCAGGGCCTCCGCGTGCCGCAGCACGATCGGGTCGTTGTCCGTATAGACGACCTTCGCGGCCGGCGTGAGTCGCTGGACTATCTGGTGGAGGTTGGGCTCGGTGGGGATGCCCGTGCCGATGTCGAGGAACTGGTCGATGCCCTGTCCGGCGAGCCAGGCGGCGGCCCGATGCATGAACTCGCGGTTCTGCCGGGCCGCGTCGCGCGCCTCGGCCGGGAGCTTCTCGGCCACCGCCTCGTCGACGGGGTAATTGTCCTTGCCGCCCAGAAGCCAGTCGTACACCCTCGCGGGGTGCGCCTTGCTCGTGTCGATCTGCTGGGGGCCGGGGGTGCCGGTCGTCATGGCGGACTCCGTCGCGCGAGGTGACCTGGGGTGCTGACGATCATCGAGTCTCGCACATCATGTCGCCTTGCGGAGCACGGCAGTTGGCGGGCGCGACAGCGCGGTTCGGCCATCCTGGCACCTCGGCGCCCCGGCACCGACGCCGACGCCGATGCCGATGCCGATGCCCGTCGGGGCTCAGTCGTCCGCCGGCCTGGGGCGCCAGTCCGTGGCCCAGGCATCGAGCGGCGCGAGTCGTCCGAGCAGGGCCGTGCCCTGTCCGGTGAGCACATAGCCGTCGCCCGTGTGCTCGACGAGGTCCGCCTCCGCGAGCTCACGGAGCCTGGCCGCCAGGACACTTGACGACACCCCGTCGCAACGCTGCTGGAGCTGCCGGAAGGTCGGCGCGGACCCGTCCCGCAGCTCCCACAGAACGCGCAGCACCCAGCGCCGCCCCAGGAGGTCGAGCAGCGCCATGATCGGGCGCCCGGTGTGTGAACCGCGGACCCGTCGGCCGGGCAGCGGGGTCGGTCGCGTCATCTGCTTCCCTTTCCGAAGCGCCGACACTAGCATCCCGCCATGCCTCTGAATTCGAAGCAACCGCGCATCGAACCCCTCGCGCCGCCGTACGACGAGGAGACCGCGGCGGCCCTCGATCTCCTCGGGCCGCCGATCCAGTTGTTCCGGATCTGGGCCCGGCGCCCGGACCTCGCCCGCGGCGTCGCGGGCTGGGGCCGCTACTACTTCTCCCAGCGCTCCGCCCTCACCGTCCGCCGCCGCGAACTGGTCATCGACCGGACGACCTCGCTGTGCGGCGCCGACTACGAATGGGGCGTCCACGTCGCCGCGTTCGCCGGGAAGGCAGGTCTCGGCGCGGAGCAACTCACGTCGCTGGCCTCCGGGATGCCGGCCGACGACTGCTGGGACGCGGACGACCGGGCCGTGCTGGAAGCGGTCGACGAGCTCCACCGGACGTACGACCTCTGCGACGGGACCTGGGCGTCGCTGGTCGCGGTCGCCGGCGAGGACGCGGCACTCGAAGCGGTCCTGATCTGCGGCTGGTACCACGCCGTCTCGTTCGCGGTCCGGGCCCTGCGGCTGCCCTTTGAGCCCGGCACCGGACCGATCGGTGCGCCGTGACAGTCCCGTCGGCCGACCGGCCGCGCCGCCGTTCCGGTGGGAGCGCGTGCCGGGCCGACCGCGTGAGTGTCGCGCTCATGGCACCCGTGCCCTCCTTCGCACCCGTGCCGCCCGTGCCCTCCGTGACGCCCGCGGCGCCGGTGCCCTCCGTGCCCTCCGTTCCGTCCGCGGCGCCCGTCGCGCCCGCCGTGCCCCCCGGACCGTCGTGGCGCGACCTGCCATCGCGTCGGCGCCAGGTCGTGCCACGCCGTCCGTCCTCGCGGGTGCGGTCCGCGCCCCGGTCCGGCTACCGGCCCGAGTGGCGCAGCACCGCGCGCGCCGCCCGGCCGCCGGAGGCCAGGGCACCCTGCACCGAGCCGGTGGCCCGGTGGTCGCCGCACACGTAACGGCCGGAGCCGACACGGGTCGTGCGGGTGAGCGGCTGCGGGGGCGGCATCGCGGGCAGGGCGTCCGCGATGGTACGGACCGCCACCCGGCTCCATCCCGCCGTGTCCGTGTCGTACGCCTCGGCCAGCGCCTCGCGCACCAGGTCCTCGCGGCCCGGCGTGTCCTCGCCGAGGACGGACGTGACGACCAGAGCGGCCCCGCGTGGAGCGTAGCCGGGCACCACTTCGCTGAGGACGCACGTGTTGACGAACCGGCGCCGCGCGTCGGTCATCAGGGTCGGCTCGGTCAGCGGTGACGTGGGGGCGGCGTGGTAGTACGACGTGACGGTGCGGTAGGCCGGGACCGGCAGGCCGGGCAGCAGCCGGGTGGCCGGGCCGGGCCCGGTCGCCACCACGACGGCGCGGGCGGCGGTCTCGGTGCCGTCGGCGCCGAGCACCCCTTCGTCGGTGAGGCGTCGGACGGGGTGATCGAGGCGGAGGGTGCCCGGCGGCAGCGAGGCCGCCAGTTGGGCGGGGACGGCGCCGACACCCGTGGCGGGCAGGCACAGCGTGCCGCGCAGCATGCTGCGCCACACGAGGTGGAAGACCCGGCTGGACGTCTCCAGTTCGTCCTCCAGGAAGACACCCGACAGGAACGGCCGCAGGGCGTCTTCGACGAACTTCCCGGACAGACCACAGGCGTTGAGGGCGTGGCGGGTCGTGTGCTCCGTGCCGCGTTTCAGCACGGCTGCCGGCGCGAGCGCGTCGCGGGCCGACAGCCTGCCCAGGGCGAGCAGGTCGCGCGTGCCTGCGCCGTGCCTGGACAGCCACCCCGCGGCGTGCCGGGGCCGTCGGCTGGGGTCGCTGAGGCGGATGCGTCCCCGGTCGGTGTGCGCAAGGAATCCCGGAGTGAAGGGGCGCAGGCGCAGAGGGCGGAGCTCCAGACGTCGCTTGACCTGTGGGTAGGCCGTGTTGAACACCTGGAAGCCCCGGTCCACCACGAAACCGTCGACGCGGTCGGAGCGCATCCGCCCGCCGACCCCGTCCGAGGCTTCGAGGACGCGCACCTTCATCCCGGCGGCGCTCAGGTCGCTCGCACAGGCGAGTCCCGCCAGGCCGGCGCCGATCACGACGACGTCCGCTTCATCAGTGGGCATTGCCCTGTCCTTTCGTACCGGGGAACAGCGGACGGTCCGTCGCACGGTGCGGCGGACGACCGGCGCGCGCCTGCGTGCGGATGGCCTGCCAGACGCGGGGTGGTGGAGCGTGCAAAGGGTCGTTCGGGCGTGAGCTCCTGCCCGCGGCCACGACGCGCCGGAATTCCGCGAGCCGGCGCCGGCACGGCGCGCATTCGGCGAGGTGGCGTGCGTACACCGGGCGTGGCACCTCCCCGTCGTCGAGGGCGTGCTGCGCCAGGTCGGCGGGATGCAGGTGGGGGGCCTGCCGGGGATCGCTCATCGGTCACACCTCCGCGGTCGATCGGCGCCGTCGTGCACACGGCGCGAACTGCGGACGACGCTTTCTCTTCGCCGCGACGCGGCCCCTTCGGATGCAGCTGGCGCAAGACGACCGCCCAGGAGCGCCGACTCAGGTCGCATCGATGCTGCGTCGGTACTACGGGTGGTCACCCGTGGCCACGGGGGCCGTCGGCTGGTGGAAGGCCGCGTCGGCGTCCCGGAGCCTGCGGCCGAGCCGGTGCAGGCCACGCCGGGCGTGACTCTTGACCGTGCCGAGCGGCCAGCCGGTGAGCCGCGCGATCTGGGTCTGTGTGAGGTCGTCGTAGAAGGCGAGGCTGAGCACGCGCCGCTGCGGTGCGGGCAGTCGGTCCAGTTCGACCCCGATGACGACGCGGTCCACCACGGCGTCCGGCCGGGGCGGGCCGTCGTGGGTGTCCAGCGACAGCTTCGCGCCTGCCGCCGCGACGAGTTCGGAGCGCCGGGTACGGGCCGAGAGCGCGTCGGCGATCTTGCGCCGGGTGATGCCCACCAGCCAGGCCGAGAGCTCACCGCGTTCGGGCGAGTAGCCGCCGCGGCCGCGCCAGGCCGCCAGGAACACCACCTGGGTGACGTCCTCGGCCTCGCGCGCGTCGCCCAGGGATCGCCTCGCGAGTGTGTACACCAGCGAGCCCCATCGTCGGTACATGGCCGTCAGGCAGGCTTCGTCCCCTCGTCGGAATCCTTCGGCGAGCTGCTCGTCGGCGAGTGACTCCTCCACCGGCGCCCACAGCGACATGTCGTCGCGGGAGTGCTCGCGGGTCTGGATGGTGGTCATGACGACTGCTCCTCGCGCCGTGGAAGACCGTCTCCTCGCGGGATCGGCGTCTGTCCCGGCGGAAGCGGCGGACCGTGCGTTCGCCGTGCCGTCCCTCGGATGCCGGGGTGCGCCGGTCGCTCCGGGCGACGTCACGCTCCCACCATGCGGCGCAGGAATGCATCGATACAACTTGCATCGAGTCTGCATCGATATGCCCTCGCAGCGTGCTCCCCCCGAGGTGGGTCCTCCTCTTGGGTGACACCCGCATCCATGGCGGTGGTCCGCGCCGAAGGGAGGGTGTCCACCCGCACCGGCGATGTCCGCCGGGACGTCCGAGAGGGAAGAGGCCCATGGTCCGAGTCGAGCGCACCGTCCTCCTTGGCCATCCGCTGTCCGATGTCTTGCCCTGGCTCGCGGACTTCTCCCATGCCGTGGCCTGGGATCCCGGCACAGTCAGCTGCGAGCGGGTCGGGAGAGGCCCGGTCGCCAAAGGCGCCGAGTGGCTCAACGTGTCGGAATTCCGCGGCCGTCGCACCGAACTGCGCTACCGGCTCGTGCGGCACCAGCACGATCGTCTGACCTTCGTGGGACGCAACAGGACCGCTACGTCGACGGACGACATGCTCTTCGAGAGCCGGGGCGGGCACACGCTGCTCGTCTACCGGGCCCGCATCGATTTCCACGGCTGGGTCCGGCTGGCCGGCCCCCTGCTGAAGCGGGAGTTCGAACGCCTCGGCAACGAGGTCTCCCGGCAGCTGCCGCAGGCCCTCGACCAGCACTTGGGCTCCGGCGTCCGGCTGAACTGAGGGGACTCGCCATGGAGGTGAACGCCCACCGGGCGGCGGGACCCGCCGACGCAGGTGTGACGACCGGGTTCCTGGCGCGCAAACTGGGTGTCTCCCCCATGACGTTGCGGTCCTGGGACCGCCGGTACGGGCTGGGGCCGGCCGTACGGACGGACGGTCGGCATCGTCGCTGGTCCCCGGACGATGTCCGCATGGTGCAGGAGATGTGCAGGCTGACGACGGCGGGCGTGCCGCCCGCGGAGGCCGCCCGTACGGCCAAGAGACATGCCCGTACCCGCGGCGCGCCGACGGCCGACCCGCTCGGCACGCCCCCCGGGACGACGGACGGGCCCGCGGTCACGGACTCCGCGCGCACCCCGCATCCCGAGGACGAGGCCCTGGACGGCGAACCGCTCGCCGGGGACGCGCGCACGCGATGCCGGGGACTGGCCTCCGCCGCCGTCCGGCTGGACGGCGCGGCCGTGCAGCGGCACCTGACCTGCGCCGTACGCACCCACGGCCTGGCCACGGCCTGGGAAGAGGTGATGATGCCCGCCCTGCACGCGGTCGGACGCAAGTGGCAGGCTTCGGACGACCGTCATGTCGAGGTCGAGCACCTGTTGTCCTGGCACGTCTCGGCCACCCTGCGCCATGCGTATGTGACCGCGACCGCGGCCCCGGAAGCACGCCAGGGTGCCTCCCCCGTCCTCCTCGGGTGTGTCCCGGGCGAACCGCACACCTTGCCGATCGAGGCGCTCGGCGCCGCCCTCGCGGAGCAGGGAGCAGCCGCCCTGATGCTGGGCGGCGACGTCCCGGCGGAGGCGTTCCTCGCGGCCGTCCATCGCGTGAGCCCTCTCGCCGTGGTCCTGTGGTCCCAGTCCCGCTCCACCTCGAGCCTCCCGCTGGCACGTCACATCGCCGCCGAACAATGGGGAGTTCAAGGCGCCCGGACCCGCACCACGGTGCTGTTGTGCGGGCCCGGCTGGGACCGGCGGCCCGAGCCCGGGCTGCTGCGGCCGTACGGGCTGCGCGACGCCGTTCGCATGATCGGCTCGCTCGAGGCCGAGCAGCCGAACTGAGCTCTCCGTGACCGGCGGCGCGGTCGCCGGCCATGGGAAGCCCCCGGAAGCCCCCGTCTCCTGCGGGTCTGTCGCTACTGGTCCTCGATGGTCACTGTGGCCCGGGTGCCCTTGGTGACGAAGAGGTACGCGGTCGAGGCGGAGTTCGATGCGAAGCGGAGGCGCACGTGGGTGGTGCCCGTCCGGTCCATCGCGGCGGGCCCCGCCGCCGACAGGTCGGTGGAGGACCTGCTGCCGAGGCGAAACCCACAAGAACGCCCCCGTCCATGGGTGTGGTCGGTTGCATGTGCGCGCATGCGGAGGCGTTGCGGAGGGCACACGGTTTCGAAGCCCGCCTCGTGCGTGACACGGGCGGGACCGTCTCCCGATTCCGACTGGATGGCCCGTGGAACTGAACCCCCCGCCGTTCGACGGCGAGCTCGAAGGCCTGGCCGACGCGCTGGCACAGCACATGAACAGCGCGCTGTCGCCGGGCGAGCTGGTCTCGCTGCGTGCCGAGCAGGTTCCCTTGATGCCCACGAACGAGGACCTCGCCCGCGACGGCGCCTTCCACGTCGAGGAACGGACCGTCCCGGGCCCGGTCGGCGCGCCCGGCGTCCGCCTCCTCGTGTGCCGCCCGTCGGGTGCCCGAGGAGCTCTGCCGGTGCTGTTCCATCTGCACGGCGGCGGCATGATCATGGGCAGCAGTCGCCTCGGGGTGGACTCTCTCCTGCCCTGGGCGGCGGAACTCCAACTCGCGGTGGTGTCCGTGGAGTACCGGCTGGCACCCGAGCACCCGTACCCGGCCGCCTTGGACGACTGCGTCGCCGCGCTGGAGTGGCTCGCCGGACATGCCGAGGACGTCGCGATCGATCCCGAGCGCATCGTCGTGACCGGAGTCAGTGGAGGCGGCGGGCTCGCCGCGGCCCTGTGTCTGCTCACCCGGGACCGCGGGGGCCCGCGGCCACTGGGGCAGATGCTTCTCTGCCCGATGCTCGACGACCGCAACGACAGCCCCTCCGCCCGGCAGATGGAGGGGCGGGGAATCTGGGACAGGGAGTCCAACGGCACCGCCTGGCGGCACTTCCTGGGCGGTCTGCACGGCAGCGACGACGTACCCGGCTACGCGGCTCCGGCACGGGCGGAGGATCTGTCCGGACTTCCCCCGGCGTTCCTGGACGTGGGTTCGGCGGAGACGTTCCGCGACGAGGTGGTCGCCCACGCCTCGCGCATCTGGCAGGCCGGCGGAGTGGCCGAACTGCACGTGTGGCCCGGGGGTTTCCACGGATTCGACTTCGCCGCTCCGCAGGCGACCGTCTCACGCGAGGCGCGCGCGGCGAGACTGCGCTGGCTGCGCCGTCTTCTCTCCGCCGGCTCCCCCGCCGAGCCCGGACCCGCACCCGAAGGCCACAGGCGCTGAGGCCCCTCTCCGGCACCCCCACCGCTCCCCGGCGACGCCCACGGCCCGCGCCAGGCCCCTCGCCGGAGCGCGGGGCTGCCCGACAGGGCAGCCCCGCGACGGGGGAACAGGCCGTCCGGGAAGGGCTATTGGAAGTCGCACCCGGGGTTCACCGCGTCCTCCGAGAAGGGGGCGCCGTGCGGCAGGACGTAGAGGACTTCGAGGACGACGTCCGTGGTTCCCAGGTTCCTGCCGATGTGCACGTTGCCGGGGCCCGCCGGCTCCTTCAGGGCGCTGCCTGTGGGGTAGACGCCGTCCGACGTGCACGCGGCGTCGAAATGGGACAGGGTCCCCTGCTTGACGTACCCGTAGAGGACGCCGTCGTGGTAGTGCCATCCGGTCGCCTGACCAGGCGGTATGGTCACCTCCCGCAGGATGTAGTCGGTGCCGCCGACCGTGGTCTGTGAGATGACCCGGCCGGTGACCCCGGGGCCCGCAGGTGTCGCCTGCGCGCCGGGGGCCAGTGCCGAGACGGCGGTGATCAGTGATCCGGCGACGGCCAGTCGAGCCAGTGTGTGCGTCACGCAGGTCCTCCTCGTAGAAACTCACCGCCTCGCCTCGTGGTCGGGGCCACCGACGAATCCGTCCCCGGGGCCGCGAGGCACTGCGGCCGGCATCCTTGGTACGACCGGCTCGGCCACAACTCGCCTGCGCCTGAGTCGACTTGGCCCATTCTGGTCGTACGCGGTCCAGGGCGGCCACCGGTTCCGGGATGCGTGCGGGCCCGTTCGGGGTGCGCGCCCGGAGTTCCGCTCGAGCCGGCCCCGCGTCGGTCAGCGGGCCATCAGGTCCCGCAGGGCCTTCACGATGTCGCCGGGTGCCTCCTCGGCCATGAAGTGACCGCACGACACGGTGGAGTGCCGCAGGTCCGTGGCCCAGGCGCCCCACAGTGCGGCGGCCTCGTACCCGAGGGCCGCGCCCCAGTCCTGCTGAAGCACCGACACCGGCATGGTGAGCCGCTTCCCGCTCGCGCGGTCCGCCTGGTCGTGCTCGACGTCGATGCCCGCCGAGGCGCGGTAGTCGGCGACGATGGACGGGACGGCGCCACGGCACGCTTCCAGGTAGACGTCGCGAACGCCGGCCGGCACGGCGTCGGGGGCCTTGGTCCAGGCGTCGAGGAAGTGGCCGAAGAAGGCGTCGGCACTGGCCTCGATCATCCGCTCGGGCAGGCCGGCAGGCTGGGCCATCAGGTAGAGGTGGAAGCCGACGGCCGCCGAGGTGCCGTGGAGTGCCTCCCACATGTCCAGGGTCGGCAGGACGTCCAGACAGGCCAGGTGGGTGACGACGTCGGGGCGGTCGAGTCCGGCCCGGAACGCGACGAGAGCGCCGCGGTCGTGGCCCGCGAGGGCGAAACGTTCGTGGCCGAGGGCGCGGGCCAGCGCGACGACGTCCTTGGCCATGGTGCGCTTCGCGTACGTCTGCGGGCCCTCCTCCCGCGGTTTGTCGCTGTCTCCGTAGCCGCGCAGGTCGGGGCAGATGACCGTGTGGTCGGCGGCGAGGTCCGCGGCGACGTGCCGCCACATCAGGTGGGTCTGCGGGAAACCGTGCAGCAGCACGATCGTTGGGCCGCTCCCGCCCACCGCGACGTGCAGTTCCACTCCGTCGTCCACCCGCACGCGCTGGTGGTCGAATCCGGTCATGGTGTGTGCCATGGCACTTCTCCTCGGCCCGGTGGCGATCGCCGTTCCTGCCGCCGTGAGGTGGTCCCCGGCGGCTGACGGGACCCAGGCTGCGGGGCGCGGATCAGCAACGGATGAACGCTTGTAGGTTGGACGGATCGGCGCGTGGGAGAAGCGGCAGGTGGAAGGGACGGGCAGCGGCGGTGAGGGTGCGGTTCGGGGTGCTCGGGGCGGTGACCGCCTGGGACGAGGCCGGTGACCCGCTGCCGCTCAGAGGACCGCGACATCGCGCGGTCCTGGCCCGGCTGGTCGTCGCCCGCCGGCGGGTGGTTCCCGTCTCCCGGCTGGTGGAGGACCTGTGGGAGGACCCCCCGGCCGACGCGGTGGGCACGGTGCGTACGTTCGTCGGCGACCTGCGGCGAGCTGTCGAACCGGACCGGGTGCCCAGAACACCGCCCCGGCTGCTGGTCACCGAGGGACCCGGATACGCGCTGCGGGCAACGAAGGACGACGTCGACGCCTGGCGGTTCGAGCAGGTGCTGGACGCCCTGGGTGACGCCGGGCCCGCGCAGGTGGCGGACCGGCTCGCCGAGGCGCTGACCTGGTGGCGCGGCCCCGCTTTCGCGGACTTCGGGGACGAACGCTGGCTGCGCGCCGAGCGCTCCCGGCTCACCGAGCTGCGGCTGCACGCCGTCGAGCGCATGGCGCAGGCGCGGATCACCCTGGGGGCGGCGGCCGAGGCGGTACCCGACCTGGACGCGCACGTCACGGAGCATCCGTGGCGCGAGGAGGCGTGGCGTCTGCTGGCGCTGGCGCTGTACCACTCCGGCCGTCAGGCCGACGCGCTGACCGTGCTGCGGCGGGCGCGCGGCATGCTCCGCGAGCATCTGGGCGTGGATCCGGGGCCTCGGCTGCGCCGGCTGGAGGAGGACGTGCTGCGGCACGCGGATCATCTGGATCCCGACGCGGCGCAGACCGTGGACGGGGTGTGGGCACGGGCCACGGCGGCCTACGAGAGTGCCGTGGCGGCGCGGGCACGGACCAGACTGGAATCGACGGCGGGGCTGATGCGGGACCTCGCCGTCACGGGCGGGGGCGGTCTGGAGGCGGCGCGGCAGCACCGGGTCGCGGCGGTGGCGGCCGCGGAACAGCTGGGTGACCCCGAGCTGACGGCACGGGTCATCGGCGTCTACGACGTACCGGCGATCTGGACGCGTTCCGACGACCCGGAGCAGGCTCGACGGCTTGTGGGAGCGGCGGAGCGGACCCTGCGGTCGCTGCCCGCGGAGGGGCACGACGCCGCACGATGCCGGTTGCTGGCGACGGTCGCCGTGGAATCACGGGGCGCGCTGCCGCCGGAGGAACCGCCGTCGGATGAGCACGCGTGGCCCGTCCGGGCGGCCCGGCGGGCGGAGGAGATCGCCCGGCGCCTCGGGGATCCGTCCCTGCTCGCCTTCGCGTTGAACGGCGTCTTCATGCAGTCGTTCCAGCGAGCCGGACTGGCGGCGCGACGCGACGCGGTCGGGGCGGAGATCGTGGCGCTCTCGGCACGGCACGACCTGGTCAGGTACGAGGTGCTGGGGCATCTGATCCGACTCCAGTCACGGTGTGCGCGGGCGGACCTGGCCGGGGCCGGCCGTCACGCGGACGCGGCGGACGAACTGGCCGCACGGCACGAGCTGCCGCTGGTGTCGGTCTTCACCACCTGGTTCCGCGCGCTGAGGGTCGCGGCGACGGAGCCGCCGGCTGCCGCCCTGGACGCCTACCGGCGGGCGGCCGGGTCGCTGCGCGGGGCCGGGATGCCCGGCCTGAGCCGCGGTCTGCTGCCGCTGGCGCTGATGAGCGTGCGGGTGCGGCACGGACTGCCCCTCGCGGGGGACGGCGACGTCGACCCCGGACCGTACGAGCCTTGGGTGCGTCCCGCGCTCCTGGTGGACGAGGGACGTGCCGAGGAGGCGCGCGAGGCACTGCGGTGTCTGGACTCACCGCCGCGTGATCTGATGTTCGAAGCGCTGTGGTGCCTCGTGGCGCGGGCCGCCGTCGCCGTGGGCGAGCGGGGCGTGATGGAGCGGGCGCGGGCGCATCTGCTGCCGGCGGCCGCCGAGGAGGCGGCGGGCAGTGGCCTGCTCACGCTGGGCCCGGTGGCGAACCGGCTGGCGGAACTCGACGCGGCGCTGCGCTGACGTGGCGACGCGGTCGGGGTCCGTCGCCCGGTCGCCCCGGCCGGTGGCCGGTTGCGGCAGGACGGGGGCCATGCAGGCGATGCCCACCGAGCCGGACCGGAAGCGCGTGCCGGGCTGTGCCGCCACGCCGGTCATGGACTGTCCGACGGCCTTGGTGACGACGTCCTTGCCACCCGAAGTCACTCACCGGACTGCGGAGTTGAGGTCCAGTTCGCGTTCGGCTCGTTCGACGACGTCATCGATGGCCGAAGAATGGCCGAGCCACCATGAGTCTCTTCGAGGCGGGCTACACGCCAAAAGGGATGCGGCAGCCTCGCCAGGCGCCGAAGCGGGGGCAGGCCGGTGCCGGCCGCCCCCTGGGGGCCGCGGTCACCGGCCGGGCAGCCGCTCCGTGATCTCCTGGAGGACCCAGCCGTTGCCGTCGGGGTCGGTGAACGACGCGAAGGACCCGTAGCTGGCACGCTCGGAGTCCGGCCCGGGCACCCGGCCGGTCTCGCCCGCCTGGTGGAAGATCCCGGTGTCGTCGTGGAAGGGGTCGCTCACCTCCACGCCGCGGCCGGTGAGTTCCTCATGAGCCTTCTCGATGTCGGAGACGATCAGGTAGAGGCCCTGGGCCGAGCCGGGTTCCGCGTCGGTGACGCCCTCGCCGAAGATGACCGAGCAGGCGGAACCCGGGGGTGTCACCTGCACGACCCGGTAGCCGTCCTTGACGGGCAGGTCCGCGTCGAGGCGACCGCCCAGCTGACGCGTGTAGAAGTCCTTGGCCCGGTCGACGTCGGAGACGGGCAGTACGACGACTTCGAGTTTCAAGTCCATGGCTGTGGTCTCGCTTTCGGGGCTCTGCCGGTGGGGGGCACCGCCGTAGGTGGGGACGACCGGCCGGGTGAGGGCACCACGGGAATCCCCTACCAATGAGCTCCAAAATACGCCAGATGCGTCAATTATCCGATTTGGCACCCGATGAGGTCACGTCCAAGAGTTCCGTGCGGAGCGCGTCGGCACGCTCATGCACCCCGTCGCCGTACGTGCGCCACTGCGACTGGACCGTGCCGCCGCGCCCGGCGAGGACGGCGGTGCGGGAGTCGACGCCCTTCGGCACGGCCTGAGCCGAGCTCACATGACCGATGCGGGTGCGCAGTTCGCGTACGGGCGGGTGTCCGCCTCGTGGTCATCGGCGCGCCCCTCGCCTCCGAACCGGCCGTCACACGGTGACGGTCTTGTACTCGATGTACTGGGCCAGCCCGACGGCCCCGTACTCTCGGCCGATCCCACTGGCCTTGAAGCCGCCGAACGGCCCGTCGAAGCCGATGGACGCGCCGTTCACGGTGACCGTGCCGGTCCGGATGCGGCGGGCGACATCGAGGGCATGCGCCTCGTCCGCCGACCACACGCCGCCCGACAGGCCGTACTCGGAGTCATTGGCGATGCGTACAGCCTCGTCCTCGTCGTCGTAGGCGATGACCACGAGGACGGGACCGAAGATCTCCTCCTGCGCGATCCGCATCGTGTTGTCGACATCGGCGAACACCGTCGGAGTGACGTAGTTGCCGCCCTCCAGACCGGGCGGGACCTGGGGGCCGCCGGTGACGAGCCGGGCGCCCTCCCGGATGCCGAGCTCGATGTAGTCGCGCACGCGCCGCTGCTGATCGCGGCGCACCATCGGGCCGATGAACGTGCCGGGGTCGCCCGGGTCGCCGACCTTCAGGGACTCCACGAGATCCTTGAGGGCGGCGACGACCTCCTCGTAGCGGCCGCGCGGCGCGAGGATCCTGGTGTGCGCGATGCAGGACTCGCCGTTGTTGAGCAGGGAGGCGAACTTCAGCCCCTGGACCGCCTTGTCCAGATCGGCGTCGGGCAGGATGACGGCGGCGGACTTGCCGCCCAGTTCCAGGCTGACCCGCTTGAGCTGCTCGCCCCCGATCGACGCGATCCTGCGGCCGGCGCGCGTCGAGCCGGTGAACGCGATCTTGTCCACGTCGCGGTGCGACACCAGGTACTCACTGGTCTCACGGTCGGCGGGAAGCACGCTGATCACCCCTTCGGGCAGGCCTGCCCGCTGGAGCAGTTCGGCCAGGAATCCCATGCTCAGGGAGTTCTCCGGGGAGACCTTGAGAACGACCGTGTTGCCCGCGAGGAGCGCGGGGATGATCTTGGCGTTGGCGGCGGAGAACGGCGAGTTCCACGGAATGACGGCGGCGACGACACCGACGGCTTCGCGGCGCAGCAGGCTGCGCACGGGCGAGGCGGGATCGCTGGGCGCGAGAGCCTCCTCCCAGTCCAGTTCCTCCGCCGCCTTGAAGTACGCGTTGGCCTGCCGCGAGAGCCCGGGCTGACCGGCGAGCGTGAACCACCGGGCCGAACCGTCCTCCGCGGAGATGAGCTCGGCGATCTTCTCCGCATGGGCCTCGCGCAGCGCGTTGTACCGCCGCAGGACGGCGATGCGGTCCGCGGGTGCCGTACGCGGCCAGGGGCCGGCGTCGAAAGCGGCACGGGCGGCCGCCACCGCGCGGTCCACGTCGGCGGGCTGGGCCTGAGCCGCACGGCCGATCACGGTCCGGTCGTGCGGGGACTGGATGTCGAGCAGCTCCGCACTGCTCGGCGCGACCCATGAGCCTCCGACGAAGAGCTGGTCATACGTGATCATCCTGGATCCCTCCGCATGCGTTCGGCGGGCTCTCTCGAGCCTTAAGTGTCACTGCATCGTAGCACTTATTTTCATGACAGCTACATTCATGCGCCAGTACGCGACCGAGGAGTCACGTCGGCGCCTAAACTGAGGAGGTGAGAGCCGACGCAGCACGCAACCTGGAAACCGTCCTGACCACCGGCGCGCGCATGCTCGCGGCCGATCCGGCCGCGAGCATCGCCGCCATCGCCGCGGAGGCCGGCGTGGACCGCCGGACGGTCTACCGGCGCTTCGCCTCGCGCGAAGCGCTCCTGGCCGCCGTCTACGAGGCCCGCCTCAACGCCATCGAAGAGGCCGTCGAGGCCGCCCGGCTGCGCGAGGCGCCCGTCACCGTGGCGCTGCACCGGTACGTGGAGGGGATCATCGCGGTCAACCGCAAGTGGCCCGTCGAGCTGACCCGGATGCGAGCCGAGGAGTCCATCCGCGAACGCCGCAACCGCGTGATCCGGGAGTTCGACGTCTTCCTGGAACGCGCCATCGACGAGGGACTGCTCCGCTCCGGCCTGCCCACGGGATGGGTGAGCTCTCTGCTGCCACAGCTGATGCACGTGGCCTCACAGCAACTGCCCGACCTCAGCGACGCCCAGGCGGCCGACCATGTCGTCGACACCCTGCTGCACGGCGTCGGCACCGCTTGATCCCCTCGCTCGACACGAAGCGATCCGACGGGTCGGCACACCTCAATTCCGTCACCACCTTGACAGGTGATGGTGATACTGCGAGCATCGTCACCAGTTCAAGCGGTATCGCGAACGGAGCCTCCTGAGCAACGATGGAGGCCGTCGCCGACATACCGCCGGCTGCGAGCAAACCGTTCACGGCGGCCGACCCGTCCGCCCGGATGGGCCCGCCGGGGCCCGGTCGAGGAGAGCAGATGTCACGCAAGGAAGTGGTCGCGGACACCGTCGCCGAAGCGGCTCGCCGCGCACGCTTCGGCACACTGCCGGAGCGCATCCGCCTGGAGGACACGGTCGAGGAGAGGCCGGCCTCGGCGCCGGACCCGGCCAAGGACGCCTTCAACTACGACGAGTGGCTCGTCCGCACGTGCCTATGAGACCCCCGGCCGGCATCGGGCGGGGATGAGCGTACGACGGCGAGGCGCGGAGACCCGGGGTCTCCGCGCCTCGCCGTCGTACGCCCGTCAAGCCGGTGACGCGGCGATCGGGAGAGACAAGGGAACGACGCGCCGAGCCACGCCGGAAACACGCGTGGGCGGCGCCGACACCCTGCACGAGGATGCGCGCGCCGCCCACAGGTGTCCGGTGAAGGCCGCCCGACGTCCCGTCAGAAGACCTGGGTGAAGCAGCCGACCGAGATGACGACCACGGCGAACACGGCCACGAGGCCCTTCGCGAAGTTCATGGGACTGCACCTTTCCGAAGTCACCACTCATCATGTGCCGACGATCGTCACACGCCAAGAATCACTAGTCAAGCCGGTGACGAACACGCCCAGTCGCGGCTACCGAGAGTGAAGGTCACCCGACGGGCGTCCCCACTCACACATCGGCAAACCTTGCGAGCTCACTCGCACGGAAGAGTCGCCGTCGCATACCTCACAGAACAGCGTCACCAGCTTGACCGGTGATGCATGCCGTGCGAGGGTCACCCCGGACGCCGATCCGGGACAGCGCCACACACCGCTACCCGGCCCGGATGGCCCGCATCGGGCATATCAGGACAATGGATTACGCGGAGGGTTTTCATATGATCAACAGGCGCACCTTCAGCAAGGCCCTGGGGCTGGGCACGGGCGCGACTGCCGTTGCGGTGACCGGTCTGCACGGCCTCCCGAGCGCCTCCGCCGCCCCGGGGTCACGGCACTCGACGCCGGCACGGGCCGGGACCGCACCCACGGCCGTCCCCGGTGACCACACGTCCTTCGCCTCGGTGAAGCAGATCAAGGCCGGGCTGCTGGACGTCGGCTACGCAGAGATGGGCCCCGCACACGGCCCCGTGGTCATCTGCCTGCACGGCTGGCCCTACGACATCCACAGCTTCGTCGACGTCGCACCACTGCTGGCGGCGGAGGGCTACCGCGTGATCGTGCCCTACCTGCGCGGCCACGGCACGACCCGGTTCCTTTCCTCCCGGACGTTCCGCAACGCCCAGCAGTCGGCGATCGCCCTCGACATCATCGCGCTGATGGACGCCCTGAAGATCCACAAGGCCGTGCTCGCCGGCTTCGACTGGGGCTCGCGGACCGCCGACATCATCGCGGCCCTGTGGCCCGAGCGTTGCAAGGCCCTGGTCTCGGTGAGCGGCTACCTCATCACGAATCTGAAGGCCAACCTCCAGCCCCTGCCCCCCAAAGCCGAGTACGCCTGGTGGTACCAGTATTACTTCGCCACGGAGCGCGGCCGGATCGCCATGGAGGACAAGACCAAGCGTCACGACCTGGCGCGGCTCGTCTGGGACACCGTCTCACCGACCTGGGACTTCGACGACGCCACCTTCGAGCGCACCGCGGCGGCCTTCGAGAACCCCGACTACACGCCCATCGTGCTGCACAACTACCGCTGGCGGCTGAGCCTCGCCGACGGCGAGCGTCGCTACGACCGTTACGAGAAGCAGCTGGCCGCGCGTCCGGTCATCACGGTGCCCACCATCACCCTCGACGCCGAGCGCGACCCCTTCACGGCGCCCGGCGACGGCTCCGCGTACCGGGACAGGTTCACCGGCAAGTACGACCACCGCACCCTCAAGGGCATCGGCCACAACCTGCCGCAGGAGGCTCCGGCGGCGTTCGCCCAGGCCGTCGTCGAAGTCGACCGCCTCTGACGTGATCTCGGGGGCGGACCAGGAAGCCCTGCGGCCGGCCGAACCGTGGAAGCATGGGCCCTTCCGACGAAGAGACAGCTTCGCGAAGGGCGGGAGCCGAAGTGATCGACGGCTGGGAGTGGGACGAGACCCTGTTCTCGGGATCCGCCCCCTACTACCAGCGCGGGAGACTGCCCTACGCCCCTGGACTGGCGGAGGTGCTGACACAGACCCTGGGTCTCGACGCGCGTGGACGCCTGATCGACGTGGGATGCGGGCCGGGCATCCTGGCCCTGGCCTTCGCCCACGTGTTCCGCGAGTTGGTCGGCGTGGACCCGGACGGCGGGATGATCGCCGAAGCGGGGCGCCGGGCCGCCGAGGCGGGAGCCGGCACGAAGACCCGGTGGGTGCGGGCCCGGGCGGAGGATCTTCCGGCGGGCCTCGGCAGCTTCGACGTCGCCGTCTTCGGCCAGTCCTTCCACTGGATGGACCGCGACCTGGTCGCGGCGACCATCATGACCATGCTGTGTCCCGGCGGGGCGCTGGTGCACATCTCGGACCTCAAGAGCGACATCCCCGGCGTCGCCGGGCTGCCGCATCCGGCCGTGCCCTACGCCGCGATGGAAGCGCTGGTCAAGGAGTACCTGGGGCCGGTGCGGCGGGCCGGCCGCGGGATGCTCCCGCACGGCACTCCCGGGGGCGAGGCCGAGGTGTTCCGCCGGACCGGATTCCTCGGACCCGAGCGACATGTCGTGCCCGCCGGACAGGCACTGGAACGCAGCGAGGACGACGTCGTCGCCTGGGTGTTCTCGATGTCGTCGTCGGCGCCCCACCTGTTCGGCACGCGCCGCGCGGCCTTCGAGAACGATCTGCGCCGGATCCTGCGGGACGCCTCCGCAGCCGGCCGGTTCTCCGAACGCCCGCCCAGCACCGAGGTCTTCGTCTGGCGGAGGCCGGCCACCCGGCCCTGAGACCTGTCCCGCCCTCGCTCGACCAGCATGGTTCACCGGCCCGGCACCGGACGGACACCACTTTGGCGAGTGACGAATCTTGCAGCAGAACTTGTCACCTGTCAAAATGGTGATGTGAACCTGAATCATGCCTTCGTATGCGGAAATCCCGCCCTCGACTTCGCCGCGACCCTGCGCGCGCGCAGGTCGGCCAGGTTCGAGATGTTCGCGTCACCGGACAGGCTGGACGCGTGGTACTTGGAGTCGGGGATCGTCGACGCGGTGTCCCCCTGCGACGAGTCCGACGTCGAGCAGGCGACGACCGTGCGAGAGGCCCTCTACGAGCTGATCACCGCCCGCCGGCTCGGTGAGGACTACAACGTCCAGGCTCTGGCCGTCCTGAACGGCGCGGCCCGCAAGCCCCCGGCGACACCGCAGCTCACCCCGTCCGGGCGGTGGACCGAGGCGACACCGGAGGAAGCGCTGTCCACGGTCGCGCGCCAGGCGATCGAGCTGCTCAGCGGACCGGACGTACCGCTGCTCAAGGAGTGCGGCAACCCGGAGTGCACCCGCATCTACATCGACCGCTCCCGCGGCACGCGCCGGCAGTGGTGCGACATGGAGTCCTGCGGAAACAAGATCAAGGCGGCTGCCTACCGCGCCCGCAAGAAGAGCGCTCCGGCAGCCGCGCGCTGATCCGGCCGCCGCTCACCGTCCAGGCAGCCGCCCACTGACGTCGGCCGCCGCTCACCGCCCCGGACAGGCATGCCCTCGGGGGCCGTCTCGGCCGCACGGCCGCCCCGGCCGTGCGGACGGCCGGGGCGGCGAGCGGTCATCTCACGGCCGGGCCGTGACGGGATGTGCGTTGTAGCCCTCCACCCGCAGGGCCGGCCGCCCCGAGGCCAGTGCTTCGGCGGGCCAGGACAAGGTGACCGTGCGGCTCTCGCCGGGCAGCAGCCACAGATAGTTGTCCTCGTACAGCGTCGGCAGGACCCGCGCGGCACCCTTGTCGTCCAGCAGGGAGAGCCGGAGCATCGCCGCGACGGCGGAGCCGCGATTGCGGATCGTGGCGGTCAGCTTCCTGCGGTCCCCCGTACCGGACACGCCGGTGACGGAGGCCGACAGCCGGACCCGGTCTACCGCACTGAGCGACTTCATCGCCGCCGGAGTGCGGTAGCGCCAGTAGGTGTTGCGGGACACCACCTCGCCCGTGCCGTCCCGCAGCGTCAGCCTCAGCAGATGCAGCTCGGGCAGGTCCTGCGACATCTCCACCGTGAATGCCTTGGCCGTGGACGCGGCCTTCACGTCGACCTGGGTGCTCCTGGCCTTCCCCAGCGGACGGCCCGACAGGTCGTACGTCTGTGCCGTGACCGTCGCGCCCTTGAGAGCTACGGGCGTGTGATTGACCGCCAGGACCTGCCACTTCACCGGGTCGGCCTGGACGTGCAGGGGCTCGCAGGCCGAGCGGGCGCCGTAGTAGGCGCCGTTGACATCGAAGTCGTAGTCGTAGGTCTGCCACACGGTGCTGTGCCAGGCGGGGTGGGACATCCACAGCATCAGACCGCTCGCGTTGTCCCACAGGTTCGCGTTCCACGCCTCGAACATGGCGCGCATGTTCTCGTAGTTGACGAACTGCGCCTTGCGCGTGAAGTCGTCGAGGTCGCTCGCCGTACCGAGACGGCTCTCGATGGCGGCCTTGTAGTTCTGCGGAGCCTGGTTCCCGTGCTCGCTCCAGTCGTGGTAGTACCACGCACCCCGGATCGGCCACTCCGGTTCGTCACCCACGAGGTTGCGCATACTGGCGGCGGTCGAGACGACAGGCATCCCGATCTCGGTGTGGAAACCGAAGTCCTTGCTGCCGTAGGTACCCGCATCGAAGTACCGCTCCGGCTCGACCCACCCGTAGGGGCCGCCGCCGGTCACGATGCCACCCGCGGAGTTGTTCTGGTACAGGATGCCGGGCACCTGCTGTTCCACGGCCTCACGCATGGCCTTGTCGATCGCGGCCGGCGGATTGCCCTCGTTGGCACCGCACCACACCGCCACGGAAGGATGGATGCGGTACCGCAGCACGGTGTCCCGCGCGAGGGAGTCGAAGGCGTCGTGGTCCGGCGGGTCCATGCCCCACGCGTTGGGGAAGTCGTTCCACACCAGGATGCCGTGCTCGTCGCAGGCCGCGTAGAACTCCTCGCGGTTGCAACTGCCCACCCAGTTCCGGATCATCGTGAAGTTCATGTCGCGGTGCATGCGCACCGCCGCGTCCATCCGGTCGGCGGGCATGCGGCGCAGGAGTTCGTCCCAGCCCCAGTTGCCGCCGCGGACCAGCACACGGACCCCGTTGACGCTGATCTTGAGCGGATCGGGGGTGTTGGACACCGTCTTCACATCGGTCCAGTCGTCGCCGTCGTCGGAGACCTGGATGGTGTAGGTCTTCGGGTAGGCCTGCTCCCAGAGGACGGCCACGCGGTCGAAGCGCCGGGCGGAGCCCAGGTCGACCTGGATCCACTGGTGGTCCTCGTAGGCGGAGGACCAGCGGGTGCCCGGGTTGCCGTCGGTGGCGTTCCCGGCCGGGTGGTCGGACTCCTCCGTGGAGGCGGTGGTGTGCCTGCGCAGGGCGAGATCGGTGCCCGGTGCCGAGCTGTCGACGACGGCCAGGGACCACAGTGAGTTGCCCCAACTGGTGTTGCGCACACCGCAGTCGATTCTCACGAAGCGGGCGGTTCTCGCCTCGAAGTCCTCCACGCGCAGGCTCGCGTCACCGCTGTTGAAGGGCAGCGGCACCGCGGTGTTGTCCACGGCCTTCGCGTCCGTCCACTGCTTGCCGTCCTGGGACACCTGGACGACGTAGGTCAGCGCGTACGCCTGCTCCCAGACGAGGTCCACGCGGTCGAAGGATTGCACGGAACCGAGGTCCACGCTGATCCATTCGCCGTCCTGGTAGGCCGAGGACCAGCGGGTCGCGGGGTCCCCGTCGGTGACGTTGCCCGCGCCGTGGCCGTCCTCGTCGACGGTGGACGCGTCGGCCTGGGCGTGCAGGGCGAGGTCGATGCCCGGACGCGCGCCGTCGAACACGGACACGGTCCACAGCGAGCTGCCCCAGTCGGTGGCCCGGGTCAGGCACTTGATCCTGATGTGCCGGGCCTGCTGCGCCGCGACGTCCACGGACTGCGTGTACGCGTCGCCCGAGGCGACGAAGGGCAGCGGAACGTCATACTCGTAGCCGAACTGCCGTATGCCGAACCGGGTGGAGCGCCGGTCGCTCTCGGTGCCGTCGACCTCGGCGACGAGCGTCAGGTCGTGCAGGCGGGGGCTGCCCATGCCGTTCGGCCACCACAGTTCGGGGTTGTGGACCCGCAGGCGCTCGAAGGAGTCGGGAGCGAACGTGACAACGATGTCTTCTCCTGCCGGGACGGTGACCGTCCTGGACACCCGCACCGAGCCGAACGAGGCCGACACGGTGGCCCGGTGGTCGGCGGAGTCGGCGTTGCGGACCGGGACGGTGACGGTCAGCTCGGCGACCGACAGGTCGGGCAGCTTCGGCAGGACGGTGTCCACGCGCGGGTCGCCGATCACGACGTGTCCGGTCGAACGCAGCCTCACGTGGTTCCAGATGCCCGCGCCGCGGTCACGGACGGCGGGCATCCAGTCCCAGCCCGAAGAGGCCAGGTACGTGGGCGAGTTCAGGTTCATCTGATTCGCGCCGGCATCCACCCAGGCCTCACCCGCGGGTCCCTTGTCGCCAGGGCTGCCGGGCACGGGCATCGGCGTGATCCTCACCGCGAGGGCGTGCCGGCCGTCGTCGGCTTCGGCCAGGTGGGAGGTGACGTCGTGGGCGGACCGGGCGAAGGGAAAGGTCAGGTCGCCCACGCTGCGCCCGTTGAGCCAGATCTCGGCCCTGTGGTTGATGCCGTCGAACTCCAGCCAGACGTGCCGTTCGGCACCGGTGCGCAGGCCGCGGGGGAGCTCGAAGTCCCGCTTGTACCACCAGGAGTGGCGGGACAGCGCCTCCGGGACGTGCAGGTTGTTCAGGCCCTCGACGGGATCGGGCAGCTTGCCCTGTTCCACGAGCGAGCCGAGGACCGTGCCGGGCACGGTGGCGGGCAGCCAACGGCTGGTGTCCACGCCCGTCGCCGAAAGCTCCTTGCCCGTACCGTCGGCCCAGTCGTCCATGGTCAGGGTCCAGCCCGACTCCAGCGGCACGGTCCCGTCGTCGGCGACGGCCAGCTTCGGTGCCTTGGAGTGGTGGGTTCCCCAGTCCGTCCAGCCCGTGGCGTCCGGGCGATGCCCGCGGGCCGTGCCGTACACCTCGAAGCCGTTGAGACCCAGCGGGTTGGGGTTGGACCGCTTGCGGGCCGTCATGCGCACCCAGCGGGCGGTCACCGGACGGGCGGGGTGAATGTTCACCACTCCCCCGGTTCCCGCCGTGGTGCGGTACACGCTGGACCAGGAGACACCGTCCTGGGACGTCTCCACGACGAACTCGGTCGCGTAACTCGACAGGATCTCCTTGCCGGTGGTGCCCTGCGCCCAGTTCCCGCTCGACGGCGGGGTGAAGACGGGATCGGCACCGTCGGCCTCGAACGTCAGCCGGATCCAGCTGACTTCGCAGTCCGCCTGGAGGTCGACCGAGATCCACTGGGGATCGCCCGCCCCGGCCCTCCAGCCGGTGCCGCGCACACCCTTCGCGGGAATGCCGTCCACCACGAACTCGGCCGCGGCGGACGCGTAGGCCTGCGAGGAGACCTCGACGGGGCGGAAGGCGGCGATCTCCCCCGGAGTCGCGCTCGGGGTCGCTGATTCGGTCCCGGCGCCGGTGGGCTCGGCGGCAACGCCGGCGGTGGGAAAAACTGCGCCCAGCCCGAAGCCGGCCAGCAGCGTCGAGCCGGTGGTGACGACGGAGCGCCGAGAAGGAGGGCGCGACGGACTCGCCTGATCGGCCATGAAGGAGACGTCCAATCACAAGACGGTACCGGGGTCGAGCGGCTCGGTGCGGCGCGACCCCGACGGCATGACAACGTTGCCATAGGCTGTGACGGGGCGACCGTTCCTGTCAAGGCTTCGGGCTGCGCACTACGGTCCGGGCGCCGCGGACGGGGCGGACGGCGCACCCCCGGCCCGGCGGACCACGGTGGCGCTCGGCAGCCGCCGCGTCGTACGCCGACGGAGGGCCGGGGGCTGTCGGCACGTCGGCCAGCCGTCGGCGCCTCTTCGGGCAGCCCCCGGCCGAACTCCCGCGTGACCCGGCCATGCGGGGCCGTCCGTCAACTCGGCTCCGCTCGCACGCGGTTCGGATCACCGCGCCGAAGGCATGGGCACGCATGTCGGGTCGGCCAGTGACGGGCCCTGCCCAAGTCACTGAATTCGACGAGGAAGTGGGCGCTTGTGCCGGCAGACTGTCGGCGCCCCACACGTGTGCGTCGCCGATCGGTTCCACCATCGCTCCGTGTGCGACCGCAGGCCATCTCACCTGCACGGATGTGCACACCGGTGACGTCACACCCCGCAGGACCGGCCTCGTACCGCACGCGTCCTCATCCCCCCTGACCGCTCCTGCCCGTCGGACGGTCCGGGGTCGCCACGACGCCTCCGGCCGGAGCACCGATGCGGGTGCGGCGGCCCCTGTCGCCGAAGTCCGCGGGCATCGTGTGCGCCGAACACTGCGGCACATGTCATCCGCGTGGGTACGATGCGCAACGTCACCCGAATGCGAGGGAGTGAACGGTTGTGTCCAGCCAGTCAGCCGCCACGCTCCGAACGCGGTATGAGGAACAAGCCGCTTCGGACCTGGAGGAGAACCGCCGCCGACAGCGTGAACTGATCGATGCCCTTGAGGTGTTGAAACAGGAGGAGACACTCCTGCTGGACATCCTGAAGGTCGCGGAACGTTTCGACGTCCGGGTGCCGCAGCAGGCGACGGACGAGCCCGCTGCCGTGACCGAACCGCAGGATGAACCCGCGGCCGAGGCGCCGGAGGCGCTCGGCCCGGAGGTCGAGACCCCCGAGGCCGACGCTGCTCCCGCGCCGCCCACAAAAGCGTCCAAGCGCCCCGGCCGGTCCAGGGCCGCAACTCCCCGGCCTAGTAAGAAGACGGCCAAGGCCGTCACGAAGGCGCAGCCACAACAGTCCCTCGGAGAAGTCCTGCTGGGCCTGCTGCGCACGCACGACGAGCCCCGGCCGGCCAAGGAGCTGCGCGAGGAACTGCTGCGCAAGCACACCGACCGCACACCGACACCGCAGGTCGTGCGCAACACCCTGGAGGCGCTCGTCGCCAAGGGCCGCATCCAGCGGCACAAGCGGGAGAGGTCGGTGATGTACACGTTCGCCGAGGGGAAGGGGCAGCAGGCCACGGCCCCGGACGTCGGCACACCGGAGACGGAGGGCTGAGGCGGCTCCGCCGCCTCGTCCTGGCGCGCCTCGACGCCCGAGGCGGCGGTCTCGGGTCGGTTCAGCGCGAAGTGGCCGCCGGCGCATACGGCGCCGGGTGTGCGGGCAGCCGGGTCACTGCTGCTTCTTGCCGCCTCCGAGGATCGAACCGAGCAGGTCGCCGAGGTCGCCACCGGCGGGCTGGGCTCCGGATGCCGGGGAACCGGCTCCTGCGCGCTCGGCGGACGCGCGTTCGGCGAGGACCGTCACAAGGGCCGGGACCATCACCTCGACGGCCCGGGTGACGGTGGCCACCGGGATGCCGGTCTTCTTGGACACGCTCGTGGCGATCGGTCTGCTCAGCTTGGACAGCACCCCGGCCGTCATTCCGCCGCCGAGAAGGGGCTGAACAGCGCGGCCGTACGGTCACTGCTCCTGCGCTTCCTGCGCGCTCCACGTGTCGAGGCGAGCGGCTCAGTGCGGCCACGGCAGGACGGTGAGCTCCGGCCACGCGTCCTTCCAACGGGCCGCCTTGGCCTCGTAGACCTCCCGCGGAGCGAGGGCCGCGTTGGGCCGAAGGACGAGGCCGAACACGTCGGAGAGCCCGTGCGGTGCGTACACGCGCCAGTGTCCGTCGGGTTCCAGACGGACGCCCAGACAGCACGTGGTCGCCGCGAAGCTGTCGATCGCGGCCTCGGTGGACTCGTGCGGTGGACAGGGCACCCCGAACTTCTGCTCGTACCAGAGGTGCACGCGGGCCTCGTTCCGGATCTCCACCTCGACCGGGAGACCGGCGAACACTGTCCGACCCGCTTGGATCACGGCATCCTCCGCTTCCCAGGAGAGGTCGCCGTCGTCGAAGTAGAACAGGTCGTAGTCACGGATGCCGTGGGTCGGGTCCCTGTCGGTGACCACGTTCCACACCGTCTGGAACAGGCATCCCGCCGTCACGTACCAGCCGGGCAGCTCCAGTGTCGCCGCCCTGGTCATCACGTCCGTCAGGATCTCGTTGCGGGAGAGCACGGCCCGCAGGCCGTCGAGTTGCTCATCGAGAGGAAGTCGGCGAAGCATCCGCCCTGCCTACCACGATCGCTTCCGGAGCGTCACGGCCGCGTGAAGATCCGTAAGGCACCGTGATCCAACGGGGCCACACCGGATCTCGTGCAGGTTGCGCTTCGATGGCGAGACTGTCGAGGTGGTCGAGATGGCATCGACCATCTCTGGAAACGAGGTCGTCCTCAAGGACGGGCGAGGCCGCCTCATGCGCCTCTCGCTGAGCGAGCTCGTGTTCTCCGGTCGAGCGGGGGTGATCTGCGAGGAGGCAGGCCCTTCCGCAGGGGATGACCAGGAGATCGCCTCGGTGATTCTTGACCAGCTGCATGAAGGCGAACGGCGTCAGGTGCTGGAACGTGCCGAGCACGTAAGCGAGTTGCTCACGGGGTTCCGTTCGGGGAGCCCGGAGCTGGGATCATCCCGGCGCGCTGGGCGGCAACCTTTCACCGGGTCTCCACGCAGCCCTGCGATGCAGTCTGGAGACCAAGCTGATGCCGGTAGCGCGCCTGCGGCACCGGACCGCCGTCCCCTCCACCCGCTTCCCCAGCAATCACGGCGCTCGGGCTCGGATGCTGCCGACCGCGAAGGAACAAGCCTCGCCACGGTGCGTCTGGCGCTCCTCAAGCACGACGTCTCGCTACGTCCGGCCGGTTCCTCCCCCAGGGCCTCCGAGGAGGCGTTGAGCTGGCTTCGGGATCGCGCGCCCGGCCTCACCCAGAGACGGAGAAGCCGACACGCTGCAGCCAGGCCGCGATGTCTCCCTCGGCTTCGCCGGCTTCCTCGCCCTTGACCGCCAGGCCCTCGGCGAGGGTCGCGCCTGTGCAGGACGCGGTGTAGTCGCGTTCGGTGGTGCCCAGGCCGCTCATGGCGTGTGTGGTGAAGGGGACGACTGTCTTGCCGGTGAAGTCGAGCTGCTCGGTGAACGTCGTCATGATCATGGGGGCGCGGACGTTCCAGACGGGGCTGCCGAGCAGCACGGTGTCGTATCTGCCGAGGTCGGGCAGCGAGCCCTTGATGCCGGGGCGGGCGTCGTCTTCCTGCTCGCGAACGTTGCGTCTGACGGTCGCGTCGTAGCTGTCCGGGTAGGGATCGGCAGGCTCGATGCGGTACATGTCGCAGTCGATGAGGTCGTGGATGGTGCGGGCCATGACCTCGGTGTTGCCGACCTTCAGGTTGGTGCGGTCCCCGTAGTAGTAGTTCTCGCCGGGGCGTGAGAAGTAGGCCAGCAGCGCGTCGCCCCGCGCCGTACCGCTGCGGGCTGAGCTCGGCGATGTCTGCCGGCCGGGCTGCTGATCGTTCGCGGGTGAGCAGCCGGTGAGGTGGGGTGCGGTCATGGTGGTGACTCCGGTCAGCAGTGCGGCGCGCAGGAGCGTGCGGCGCCGGACAGATGTGGGGTGTGGCTGGTTCACGGGTGGGCCCTTCGCGAGGGTTCCGGAATCGGCGAAGGGGCGGGCGACAGGCCGGACCGGCCTGTCGCCCGCCCCTTCCCGGTACGCGGTTCAGGCGTCGAGGCGGCGCTTGGCGAGCCAGGTGACGATCTCGGGGTCGTGGTGGTCGAAGAACAGGGAGCTGCCGGTGTCGAGGGTGGCGATCCGGGTCATCTGCTCGTCGGTGAGCCCGAAGTCGAAGACGTCGATGTTCTCCGCCATGCGCTCGGCGCGCACGGACTTGGGGATGGCGATGACTCCGCGCTGGGTGAGCCAGCGCAGCACGACCTGTGCGACCGACTTGCCGTATTGCTTGCCGATCTCGGCGAGCAGGGGGTTGGTGAACAGGTCGTTCTTGCCCTCGGCGAAGCCGCCCCAGGACTGGATCTGCACGCCGTGGTCGCGCATGAGGTTCTGGTAGTCGGCTCGCTGGAAGAAGGGGTGGGTCTCGATCTGGTTGACGGCCGGGGTGATCTCGTTGTTGACGATCAGGTCGATCAGGCGGTCGGGGTAGAAGTTGGCGACGCCGATCGCCGTCGCGAGACCCTCGCGGTTGATGTGCTCCATGGCGCGCCACTGCCCGTAGACGTCGCCGAAGGGCTGGTGCATCAGGTACAGGTCGAGGTGGTCCAGGCCCAGCTTGGTCAGGGACGTCTCGAACGCGCGGCGGGTGTTGTCCTGGGCCGGGGCGTCCTGGACCCACAGCTTGGTGGTGACGAACAGGTCCTCACGCGGGATGCCGCTGGACTTGATGGCGCGGCCGACGGCCTCTTCGTTGCCGTAGGCGGCGGCGGTGTCCAGCAGCCGGTAGCCGGCGGCCAGCGCGTCGGAGACGGCGCGTTCGGTGTCCTCGGCGGGGATCTGGTAGACGCCGAAGCCGAGCAGCGGCATCTCGACGCCGTTGTTCAGGGTCACGTACTGCATGAGCGGAAGTCCTTTGCCGGGCACGGGGAGTTCGGGTTCAGGGGCGGAGGAGGACCTTCAGGACCTGGCGGTCGGCCATGGCCTGGTAGGCGTCCGGTGTCCGGTCGAGGGTGAAGGTCTGATCGAAGACGCGGCCGGGGGCGATGGTGCCGTCCAGGACGTCGGGCAGCAGCTGCTCGATGTAGGCGCGGGCGGGGCTGGTGCCGCCGGTCAGGGTGATGTTGCGCATGAACTGGGCCGGGCCGATCGGCCCTTGCTCGTACTGGGGGACGCCGAGGCGGCTGACGGTGCCGCCGTCGCGGACCGCGCCGAGCGCCGTGTCGAGGGCTGGGCGGGTGCCGACGGCCTCGATGACCTTGTCCACGCCGCCGGTCAGCTCGCGGATCCGGGCGATGCCCTCCTCGCCGCGGGCGGCGACGACATCGGTGGCACCGAAGTAGCGGCCCAGGTCGGTGCGGGGTGTGTGGCGGCCGGCGAGGACGATCCGTTCGGCGCCGAGCCGTTTGGCGGCGATGACCGAGCACAGGCCGACCGCGCCGTCGCCCACCACGAGCACCGTGTCGCCGCGGGTGACGCCGGCGGAGACGGCGCCGTGGTGGCCGGTGGTCATGACATCGGACAGGGCCAGCAGGGAGGGCAGCAGCGCGGAGTCTGCGGCCACGGGCAGCTTCACGAGGGTGCCGTCCGCGTACGGGACACGGACGGCTTCGCCCTGACCGCCGTCCACTCCGTCGAGTCCGTACCGGCCGCCGTTGCGGCACGAGATGTGCAGGCCCTTGGCACAGTAGTCGCAGGTGTTGTCGCTGTACGTGAACGGCGCGACGACGAGGTCTCCCGCCTTGAGGCCGGTCACTCCCGTGCCGGTCTCCTCAACGACGCCGAGGAACTCGTGTCCCATGGGACGGCCGGTGTCGGTGGCGGGCATGGACGCGTAGGGCCACAGATCGCTGCCGCACACGCAGGAGGCGACCACGCGGACCACGGCGTCGGCCGGCTGGACGATCTTCGGGTCGGGCCGGTCCTCGACGCGGACGTCTCGGGCTCCGTACATGACTGCTGCACGCATGAGGGGGATTGCTCCAAACAGGGGGTGGGGAGGGGCCGCGACGGTGGGGGGTCAGCGCTCCAGCATGCGGGCCTGGGCCTCGGTGTGGGTGGCGCCGGCGGCGGGCGGCAGGCCGGCGAGCCGGTCGAGCTGTTCGGTGGTGAGGGTGACGGCGTCGGCGGCGGTGTTCTCCTCGACCCGGGCCACGCGCTTGGTGCCGGGGATCGGGGCGACGTCGTCGCCCTGGGCCAGCAGCCAGGCCAGTGCCACCTGACCGGGCGTGGCACCGGCCTCGTCGGCCAGGGCCTTGACCTCGTCGGCGAGCGCCAGATTGCGCTGAAAGTTCTCGCCGGTGAAGCGCGGGTTGCCGCGACGGAAGTCGTTCTCGTCGAACTGGTCGGTGGAGCGGACGGTGCCGGTCAGAACGCCCCGGCCGAGCGGGGAGAACGGCACCAGCCCGATGTTCAGCTCCCGCAGCACAGGCAGGACCCGGTCCTCGATACCGCGGGTGAACAGGGAGTACTCGGACTGGACCGCGGTGACCGGTTGGACGGCGTGGGCGCGGCGGATCGTGTCCGGGCCGGCCTCCGAGAGCCCAAAGGCACGCACCTTGCCCTCAGCGATCAGCTCAGCGACTGCACCGGCGGTCTCCTCGATCGGCGTGTCCGGGTCGACCCGGTGCTGGTAGCACAGGTCGATGTGGTCGGTGCCCAGCCGCTTCAGGGAACCCTCGACAGCGGTGCGGATGTTGGCGGGGCTGGAGTCCAGGTTCCAGGCGCCGTCGCCGCCGTGGGAAACCAGGCCGAACTTCGTGGCCAGCACCACCTGGTCCCGGCGACCCTTCAGCGCGCACCCGAGCAGCTCCTCGTTGGTGTAGGGGCCGTAGATCTCGGCGGTGTCGATGAGCGTGACGCCCAGCTCCAGCGCCCGGTGCACGGTCCTGATCGACTCCGCGTCGTCGGTGCCAGAGCCGGTGTAGCCGTGGGACATGCCCATGGCGCCCAGCCCGATCCGGGAAACCTCCAGGTCACGCAGCTTGATGTACCGCATCTCGCCCTCTTCGCATCGTGGCGTCGCCCGGCACCCTCATCGTCGTCCGGTCCAGCAGAGCGTGCCTCTGCTGGACCGGCGAAGTGATCAGGATGTCGGCGTCTTGCTCATCAACCTTCGCCCGGACTGCGGCGGTGTGGCAGGGCGGGCTCTTCGGGGGTAATGACAGGGCCCCCCTCCCGGCTGCGCGGCAGGTGCACGGCGCGTGAGACTGGGGTCATGGCATCCCAGAGCGCGCACAGCGAGGGCGCCGAGCTGGGCCGCTACCTGCGCGCCCGCCGGACCCAGACCAGCCCCGAGCACGTCGGCCTCACTCCCGGCGCCGGCGTCCGCCGCACCCCAGGGCTGCGCCGCGAGGAGCTGGCCACCCTCGCCGGCATCAGCATCGACTACTACGTCCGCCTCGAGCGCGGCAAGGAGACCCGCCCCAGCCCCGCCGTGCTCGACTCCCTCGCCCGCGCCCTGCACATGGACGACCAGGAGCACCAGCACCTGCGCGAGCTCGCCGCCCGCGCCGCCCGCTACGTCGGCGAACCACCACCGGCTCCCAGCCGCACCGTGCGCCCCCACCTCAAGCTGCTGCTCGAGTCGCTGCGCCCGAACCCGGCCTACGTCATCAGCCGCAGCATGGACATGCTCGCCTCGAACCCCGGCGGCCTCGCCCTGTACGCGGGCCTGGACGACTGGCCCGTCAAGCACCGCAACCTCGCCCGCTACCTCTTCCTCCACCCGGCCGCCCGCGATCTCCTCCCCGACTGGGACCGGCAGGTCACGGCCTGCGTCGCCCGCCTGCGCGCCATCGCCGGCACCGCCCCCGACGCCCCCGACCTCACCAACCTCGTCGGCGAACTCCTCCTCAAGAGCCCCGACTTCGCCGGACTCTGGGAACGCTACGAAGTCACCGGACGCAAACCCACCCACAAGACCTTCCACCACCCACAGGTCGGCACCCTCACCCTCACCTCCCAGTCCCTGCACGTCGAAGGCACCCCCGGCCAGCGCATCGGCGTCTACACCGCCGAACCCGGCACTCCCGACCACGACGCCCTGCTCCTCCTCGACATGACCGCACCACGACCCGCCCTCAGGGCCACCGGAACGCAGCATTCCTCAAACAGCTGAGGCGATGGCCGCGTTCCTGAGACAGCGCGGCCAGGACACAACGTGAGACGGGCGAAGGAATACTGGTCAGGGGCATGGCCCATGCCATAGGCGGTGAGATCCCACATCTCGGGGCGGAGTGGGGCGTGTTGAGCATCGGAGGGCCGGACGAGGGGAGTCTTCAGCCGCTGGAGGACGGTGATCCGCATGTGCCCGTCCGCTATGTGCTGGTGGCGCGACTCGGGTCCGGCGGCATGGGCCGTGTCTTCCTCTCGCACTCACCCGGCGGACGCGCCGTCGCGGTCTAGGTGATCCGGCCGGAGCTGGCCGAGAAACCGGGGTTCCGGACACGATGCCGGTGGCGGGCCCGGACGAAGTCATGGCCGGACCTGCCGGGGCCGCAGTCCCTTCCGGCGGGCCCGTGGGGAGCAGTGTGGCGAGAGCGCGGCCGGCCGTGCCCGCGACCGGGCCGTCGGCCACGGTCACGGGCACGGCCGCACCGTCCGAGGCTGCCGGCAGATGGGCCAGGCCTCTCTCCGATCACTCGCATCGTGTCCCACGGCGGTCGAAGGTTCGAACCGGGTCGGTCGTGGCCGGGCCGGACGCTCGGACCGTCCGGACTCAGTGGCCGCCGCTGGGCCGGTCGCAGCCGGTGTGGTCGGGATAACCGGCGAAGGCGTCCGCCTTGGTGGAGTCGAGGTTCATCGTGCCCTCCACGCACAGCGGAGAGGCGTCGATGAGGAAACCGACCCCGGTGGAGCCGTTCTGGTACGACTGCACGTTCCCCGCCGAGTAGCCGAGGGCGGTGAGTGCGCTGCGGGTGTTCTCCGGGGCGAAGTCACCGCGCCTGCGCAGCGGTTCGAGCGCGTCCTCGACACGGCGGACGACGGCGAGTCCTTCACAGCGGCGCTCGCCGTGCAGCGGGATGGGGACCATGAAACCGTGGTTCTCGGCGTAGTGGTCGGTGGGCGGCACGGCCGGGCCCGACGTCGAAGCACTGGGCGTCGGGGTCGGGGTCGGGTTCTCGCCGGGGCAGGGGAAGTCGGCGGGTTTGCTCGGCGTCGCCGCAGGGGTCCGCGAGGGCGCACCGGCGCCGGTGGTGTCGCCCGGCCGCTGCGATCCGCATCCCGCCACCAGTACGGCCAGCACCGCCACCGGCAGCATCGCCGAACGCACCGCCGTCTTCCTGATCTTCGTCATGGTCCGATCCTCCCCCGGGGCACACGTGACGTCATGAGTTCTCGTACTCATGTGCGGTGGCGACGTGGCCCGTCGAGTCGCTGCCGGGCGGCGGCCGCCCGGTCGTTCGCACACCGCGGCGTCCGGCTCCCGCCGCAGGTCGCGTGCCGTGTCACGTCCTACACTGCGTACGGTGACGAACACCGCGCCCCGTCGCGGGCGCCGGCCCGGCAAGCCCGACACCCGCGCGCAGATCCTCGAAGCCGCACGACGACGGTTCCTCACCCAGGGGTACGACGAGGCGAGCATGCGGGACATCGCGGCCGACGCGGATGTCGATCTCGCCCTGATCAGCTACTACTTCGGGTCCAAGAAGGGCCTGTTCGGCGCGGTACTGGCGCTGCCGGCCAACCCGGCAGACCTGGTGAACCGCCTGCTGGAAGAGGGCGACCCGGCCACCTTCCCCGAGCGCGCCCTGCGTCACATGCTGCACGTGTGGGACGACCCGGTCTCCGGACCCATCCTGCTGGCCACGTTCAAGAAGGCCGCCGCCGATGACACGTTCGCGGCCCTGCTCAAGGAGATGCTGGGCCGCGAGGTCATCGACCGCATCGCCGCCCGGCTCACGGGGCCGAACCGGCTGCGGCGGGCCGGGGCCTTCTCGACCGTCATGGCAGGGCTGATCACCGCCCGGTACATGCTCCGGCTGGAGCCCGTCGCGTCGATGAAACCCGACGCGTTGGTGCGTGTCTTCGGTCCGCAACTGCGGATGGCCCTCTCGGCCGGGAGCAGCCACCGGGGAACGGCACGGTCCAGGTCCGCGTCCGGCTGATCGGCCCGGCGCCCTCGGACCGGCCAACCTCCCTGTGCCCGGCCGGGATCGGCTCGACCCCGCTCGCTCCGGGACCGTCCGGCTCGCGCGCTCCGGCCCCCTCATCCCGGCAACTTCGGCTCGCGCGCTCCGACCCCTTCATCACGGCCCGCGCGGCCCGGTGCGCCCGCCCGGTCCGGTTCACGAAGACCTCGGCAGGAATTCATCACCGATCGCCAATCCCCCGGCACCGCTCGACGACCCGCACCGGAAGGTCGGCTTCTACGCAGGTCACCGCCTAGTTCGCCCAGGTGGTGCCGCATGGCAGGCCGGTGATGACCGGCGCGGTTAATTCATCGCCCTGGAAATGACCTGTGCGCGGTTCCCACCCTGGAGCACACACAGCCGGCCCACCCCGGGTCGTCGCCAGGAAGAGATGCCTACGATGCCCACCACCCAAGTCGTTCCCGCCACGGCGCCCGCCCGGGCCGTACGCCACAATCTGGTCCTCGCGATCTCATGCCTCGCGCTCGGCGCGGTGGTCGCGGCGATGGCGTCGCTCAACGTCGCCCTGCCCGACCTGGCGCGTGAAACGCACGCGAGCCAGACCCAGTTGTCGTGGATCATCGACGCCTACAGTCTCGTCTTCGCGGCGCTGCTGCTCCCGGCCGGCGCGCTGGGCGACCGGTTCGGCCGCCGCAGGGCTCTGATCGCGGGACTGGCCCTGTTCGGCGGCGGTTCGGTGGCGGCGGCCTGCACCACGGACCCCGACGCGCTGATCGCCCTGCGCGGTGTGCTGGGCGTGGGTGCGGCCATGGTGATGCCGGCCACGCTGTCCACCATCACCGGGACGTTCCCACGCGCCCAGCGGGCTCGGGCGGTGAGCGTGTGGGCGGCGGTCGCCGGTGCGAGCGCGATCGTCGGCATCTTCGCCACGGGATCGCTCCTGGAGGCGTGGTCGTGGCGCTCGGTGTTCCTGCTGAACGTGGTGCTGGCCGCCGTGGCGTTGACGGGCACCGTGCTCTTCGTCCCCGAATCCGCCGACTCCGACCAGCCCCGGCTGGACGTCGTCGGCGCGCTGCTGGCCACGGTGGGTCTGGTGGCGCTGGTCTATTCGGTCATCGAGGCGCCGACCCGCGGTTGGGACGACCCGCTCACTCTGACGGGCATCGCGGGGGGCCTGCTGGTCCTCGCCGGCTTCGTCCTCTTCGAACTGCGCCGCCGTCATCCGCTCCTGGACCCAAGGCTGTTCCGCAATCACCGTTTCGCCGCCGGGTCCTTGTCCATCATGCTTCAGTTCTTCGTCTTCTTCGGCTTCATCTTCGTGATGATGCAGTACCTGCAACTGGTGCGTTCCGACAGTGCGTTGATGGCGGCGGTCACCATGCTCCCCATGGCGCTGGCGATGATTCCGGTGTCGCGGCTGACGCCGAAGCTGGTCGCGCGATTCGGCGCGCGGGGTCCGTGGGTGACGGGTCTGGTGGCCGTGGCCCTGGCCATGGGCGTGCTGTCCCGGCTGGAGACCACCAGCTCGTACTGGCTGATCGCGGCGGGTCTGGTGCCGCTCGGCATGGGCATGGGCCTCGCGATGACGCCGGCCACCACGGCCATCACCGATGCCCTGCCGCGCTCGCTGCAGAACGTCGGCTCGGCGATGAACGACCTGTCCCGGGAACTGGGCGGGGCGCTGGGCATCGCCGTCCTGGGAAGCCTGCTCAGCGCCGCCTACCGCAGTCACCTGAGCCTGCCGGGCGCGCCCGAGCATGTCACCGGCGTCGCCCGCTCGTCGCTGGCCGCGGCGAGCGCCATCGGTGGACCGGTGGCCCGCCACGCACGCACGGCCTTCATGGACGGAATGCAACTGGCCCTGCTGGGCGCGGCCTTCGCGGCCGGGGTCGCCGCCGTGGCGGTCGCTCTCCTCCTGGGCCGAGCCGGTGCGGAACCGGGCGAACCGGTGGACGAGGCCGAGGACGAGGTGAGCGGGGCGCGCATCCCGCAGCCCGCCGACGTCGGCTGAGCACCACCGTCGGCGAGGCCGAGTGGCCTCGCGAAAACCAGCTGCACCCGCGCGATCACTGCCGTTAAGGTCGGAGTCGTGCAGGTGCGCAGGCTGCGGCTACTTCGCCTGCAAAGCGGGAAACGCGGGTTCGAATCCCGTCACCGGCTTCTCGCCGGTGTCGTCCAGCGGCCCAGGACACCTTCAGCCGCCGCCGACCCTGATCTCTGCACATCCACGGCACGAGCCGCCCGCCACGGGGGAACACGGCGGGCGGCTCTGCCTGTCAGGGCACAGGGTCTCCCGTTCGAGTCGCCGCCCGCCCACGGCCGCACGGAGCGGCTGGGCCCCGCATGCCCGCACCTGGGATCCCGCTAGGCGAGACGCGACACCTGATAGTGGGCGATCTGCCAGCCGTCGGCCGTACGGCGCACCAGGACGCCGAGGTTGACCGCGAGGGTGGGGCGGTCGGTGAAGGAGAAGTCGACGGCCAGGTAGCCGAGGACGAGGTCCTCGGACAGGCGTCGGGTCTCCAGGATGCGGTACGCGGCCGCCAGGCCGAGGGGCTGCGCGTCGTAGTAGGCGGCCACGCCCGGCCGTCCGGTGCTGTAGGGGTGCAGTCCCTGGAAGATCGCGTCTTCGGTGAACTGGGCGGCCACCTGCTGCGGTTCGTGGGCGTCGACGGCGGTCTTCCACCGGTCGAGGACGTCACGCAGGATCGCTTCACTGTTTTCTGTCATGGTGTCCATCAGGGTGCTCCTGGTGCTCGGGCGGGCTGGGATCTGCCGGTGCGCGTGTCGCGCGGGGCGTAGGGGAAACCCGTCCCACGCCCCGCAAGGGGGTGACCGGCGCGTCAGTGGCCGGCGCTCATTCCGCCGTCCACGTGGAGGATCTCGCCCGTCACGAACGGGGCGTTCTGCAGGTACATCACCGCGTCGGTGATGTCGCTGGACTCGCCCATACGGCGGACCGGGTGCAGGCCCGCGAGCACTTCGTGGGTCTCCTCGGGGTGCATGGGGGTCTTGATGGTGCCCGGAGCGACCGCGTTGACGCGGATGCCGCGGGTGGCGTACTCGATGGCGAGGGACTTGGTGGCGGACTGCAGGCCGCCCTTGGTCAGCGAGGCCAGCACGGACGGGACGCGGGCATCGGCGTTGTCGACCAGGCTGGTGGTGACGTTGACGATGTGACCGCCGCCCTGCGCGAGCATGTGCTCGATGGCCAGCTGGGTGATGCGGAAGAAGCCGGCGACGTTCACCCCGGTCACGGCGGCGAAGTCGTCCTGGGTGTAGTCGGTGAAGGGCTTGGCGACGAAGATGCCCGCGTTGTTGACGAGCGTGTCGATACGGCCGAACCGCTCGATGCCCGCGGCGATGACGCGCTCCGCCGTGGCGGGGTCGGATATGTCGCCCTGGATCGTCAGAACGCCCGCGTCGTCGGCGGGAGCGATGGTGCGCGAGGTCGCGACGACGGCGTAGCCCTGCTTGCGGTAGGCGGCGACGAGGTCCGCGCCGATGCCCTGCGAGGCGCCGGTGATGACTGCGACCTTCTGGTCCTGAGTGCTCATGATGATCTTCTCCGTGATAGGTGGAACGACCGTCCCGGTGGGAGACGACCGCCGAACGATCCACTAGCCGACCGGTCGACTATTTGAACGTACGGTGTCGCGGGGCAATCGTCAAAGGTGGACGGGTCCCCGTCCGGGACCGAATTCCTCTCAGTTGGTAGGCGCAGGCTCCCAGCACAGGTCAGCGGCACGTACCGGTTCGCGAGTCGAAGGAGCGCGGGGGTCGGGGCCCTCACCCGGGCCGAGGAGGCCCCGGGCCGCCGGCCCCGCGACAGGAAGCCGCTACCGCCGGTACGGATCGCAGTCCGGAAGCCAGGCGCCGGGGGCATGGATGCCGAGGTCGCCGACGCCGTCGCAGAGCGCGTCGACGGCGGCCAGGACGGAGGAACGGACCTCGTTCCGGCGCCAGACCAGGGACCAGGTCCAGTAGATCTCGGGCCCGACCACGGCACGCCTGACCAGGTCGGACGGCAGCGGTGTGGTCTGCCCCTTGGGCGAGTTGATCACCGGTCTGCCGCTGCGGCGGACATGGTCGAAGAACGCGGGCCCGGTGATGCCGCCGTCGGAGATGCGTACCGCGCGGGCCCCGGTGCTCTTGGCCAGTGATTCGGCGTAGGCGTTCCAGGACGACCAGGAGGTGGTGTCGTCGTCGAGGAGCACGTCGGTGTCCTGGGCCGCCACGTCCCCCGTGGCATCGCCGACGGCGACGGCGTACAGCCGGTCGGCGCCGACGAGGCGGGCCCGCAGGCCGCGCTCCTCCAGGGAGCCGGTGGGCACCCAGCAGACCGCGACGTCCAGACCGCCGTCGGCGACCCGTGCGGCCTGGGTGTGCGAGGGTGCGACCCATGCGTCGACATGCACTTGGGCCACGGGTGCGGTACGCGCCGTCAGGTCCGGCGGAAGCCAGTTGACGTAGCCAAGGCGGACGGGTTCCGATCCGGACAGCCTGCGCGCGCGGAGCTGGAGGTCGTCGGCGCGTTCCAGCAGGGCGCGGGTGTGCGGAAGCAGGGCGGAACCGGCCGGGGTGAGCGCCACCGAGCGGCGGTCCCGGTCGAACAGACGCACGCCGAGGTCGCGTTCGAGCGCCTTGATCTGCTGGGACAGGGAGGGGCCGGCGATCAGTAGACGCTCGGCGGCCCGGCCGAAGTTCAGTTCCTCGGCGACGGCAACGAAGTACCGCAGCTGGCGCAGTTCCACGCTGGTCATGCTACGTGGCTGGGAGGATGCGCCTACCAGCAGGGAGTCAGCCGGTCGTGGCGCCCGGCCGGGAGCGAGCGGACCATGAGGGCATGAATGCCCGACGGCGGGGCGACACGCCCGCCCCACCGCAGGACGTCTCACCGACCGGACGCCTCATCGAACGGAGCAGGACCATGCGCGAGTTCCTGGTCGAGATCACCACGACCGTTCCCGAGGGCACCCCGCAGGAAGAGGTCGACCGGCGGCGCGCCGCCGAAGCCGTGCGGGCGCGGGAGCTGGCCGCCACCGGCCGTCTGGCACGGCTGTGGCGCCCGGTCGGGGAGCTGCGCAGCATCGGCATCTGGCGGGCCGCCGACGAGGAGGACCTCCGGGAGAAGGTGCTCGGCACGCTTCCGCTGAGCCCGTGGATGGCCTTCGGCATCACCCCGCTGGAATCCCACCCCAACGACCCGGGCCGGACCGACTCCACGGCCTGAGCCGCCGGCTGGCGGGTCGCGTCGGAGCGGCGGGGCGCGGGCGCGTCCGTCGCTGCCGACGTGGGTGCGCGGCGTGACCGCCGGGCACTGACCACGTGGCGCCGCCTGTCACCCGGCGCCCGCCATCCCTCCGAATGCTCACCCGGCGGCGAGCCCTCCGCCGGTACACGATCCGCACGCCTTCGTGATCCGCACAGTTCGTGATCCGCACCGCCTTCCAAGGACTCCTCATGCCACTCCGACGGCCCTTGCGTGCCTCCTTCGCCGGGGAGGGCGCCGCGCCGCACTCTCCCTGGGGCCACGTCGCCCAAGCCGCCGCGGCACTCGCCGCGGGCATGGGGGTGGGCCGGTTCGTCTTCACTCCGATCGTCCCCCTGATGCACGTCCAGGCCGGGCTGTCCGCGGGCGCGGGCGCCCGTCTGGCCACCGCCAACTACATCGGCTACCTCGTCGGCGCACTCGCCGGCATCCTGTGTCCCGCCCTGGTCCGCTCCCCCGCCCTCCTGCGCGCGAGCCTGGTGGTGCTGGTCGCCAGTCTGGCCGGCATGCCCGCAACCCACAGCACGGCCGTGTGGATCGCACTGCGACTGCAGGCCGGGGTGGCCAGCGCGTTGATCTTCGTCATCGCGGTCAGCTCCCTCCTCAGCCACCTGCGGGAGCATCCGGCCCATCTCCCCGGCTGGGCGTTCGGCGGGGTCGGCGCGGGAATCGCGCTGTCCGGACTGCTCGTCCTCGCCGTACGCTCCTTCGCCGACTGGCGGGCCGCCTGGTGGGCTTCGGCCGCACTCGCCGCGCTCCTCACCGTCATGGCGTGGAACCTCCGCCCCGAATCCGCACCGGCGGAACCCGCCACCGCCGGGGAACACGAACCGAGGGCGCGGACCGGGCGCTGGTTCACCGCCCTCTTCGCCTCCTACACCCTGGAAGGCATCGGCTACATCGTCGCCGGTACGTTCCTGGTCGCCGCGATCGAGCAGGGCTCACCCGGCTGGATCGGCAGCGGCGCCTGGGTTCTGGTCGGCGTGGCCGCCGTGCCGTCGTCGGCGCTGTGGGCCTGGCTCGGGCGCCGCTGGTCGCGTCCCGGCCTGCTGCTCGCCGCGCTCGTCATCCAGGCGGTCGGCATCGCGCTGCCCGCGCTGTTCGACGGCGTGACGGCCGCTCTGGTCTCGGCCGTCCTGTTCGGGGCGACCTTCATCGGTATCAGCACTCTCGCCCTCGCCGCGGGCGCGCACCTGCGCTTCCCGCGGTCCGTCGCCCTACTGACCGCCGGATACTCCGTCGGTCAGATCCTCGGCCCCCTCGTCGTCGCACCCCTGCTCCGGCACGGTTACCACCAGGCGCTGCTCCTTGCGGCCGGCGTGGTCCTCGCGGCGGCGGTGGCGGCGGCGATCCTGCGCAGCGGGTTCCCGCACCACGTCGTCGTGGTGCACCAGGGCACGCCCGAGGGGCGCTCTGGAGGCGCCCAGCGCGTTCCGGCTCCGGACGGGAGCGGTGCCTGAGCGAACCGGGGCCGGGGACGGCGGGCGAGGCACCCGCCGACCCGGGGCCGGGACCGCGGCCGGGGCCGGGCCGGTGGGCGAGGCACCCGCGTCCTGGCCCCCTGGCGGGCACGGCGCCGCGTGACCGGTTCGCGGTGACCGCACCGCGTGGCCTGTCGCGGTCGCCGCGTGACCGCGTCAGACCGCGGCCACGGCCTCCCGGGGCGCGGCGGCACCGAGCAGCGCCAGGCAGTTCGCCCACAGGGGGCTGAGCCGCTGAGCGCTGTTGTAGAGCTTGGCGAACAGGACCTGGCCCTCCAGCTGGGCCACCACCGCTCGTGCGGCCTCCCGCGTGTCGGTCACGGTGATGTCCTTGCGGGCGAGAGCCTCGGCGACGACCGATTCGACCATGTCGACCTGTGCCTCGAAGATCTCCTGGAGCCGTTCCCGGATCGACTCGGTCTGGTTGCTCATCTCCAGCGTGAGGTTCCCGAACATGCAGCCCGACACGGTGCCGCAGCTCTGCTGTCCGGCGCGCTGGGTGGCTTCCGTCTCCTCGAACAGCGTGCGGAGCCGTTGCAGCGGTTCCGCGTCGCTGCCGAGGATGCGCGTCCAGGCCTGCTTCTGGTCGGCCCAGTGCTCGTCGATCACGGCGAGAGCGAGGACCTCCTTGGAATCGAAGAAGTAGTAGAAGCTGCCCTTCGGCACACCGGCCGCCTTGCAGATCTCGGCCACACCCAGGGCCGAGTAGCCACGCAGCTCGATGAGCGTCTGCGCGGCACTGAGGATCTTGTTCCTGGCATCGCTGGTGCGTCCCATGAGAGCAGTGTACGACCGGTCGTCTATCGCCGACGTGTCGTCCGTCGGTTTCCCGGGTCGCGCCCGGTGATCCCTGCACCGGGCGCCGGGCCGTGCGGGGCGAGCTGCCGGGCGCAGGCGTCCCGGGCCGCGGTGGACAGCAAGGAGCCCGCACCGTCGAACGACCGGTGCAGAGCGGGGCCGTACCGGTCGGCGAGCTCCTCGTCGTGGGCCAGTACGTCGAGTTCGTTGGCGGCGGTGATCTCCAGGAACGTGCGCAGGTCCGCGTCGGCGACGGTGTGCTCGCGACCTTATGTCGGAGGCATCGGCGTCGTCGGTCACCTCACGAGTCCTGGTCGTGGAACTGCCGCGGGGGCAACCCCTGCGGCAGTTGGGCGGCGGCGCTGTCCAGCAGCATGTCCAGGGCCGTCGGATAGGCGCTGGTGACCATGCGGGTGGCGAGCAGAGGTGCGGCCTCGGCGATACGGGGGTGGGTGGTGGCGGGCAGTCCGGCGTACGTGGAGCGCCACATGGCCTCGTCGGCGCGCAGTGCGGCGCTGGGCAGGGCGAGGGAGGCGGCGTCGAGCGCGGCGAAGGCGAGCGTCTGGTCGATGAAGGCGTGGTAGATCCGCACCGTGTCGGGCAGCGGGAACCCGGCGGTGCGCAGCACCTCCAGGACCGCCTCGTCGGCCGCCAGCTCGTTGGCCCGGCCGCTGACACGGCTGGCGGTCAGCTGGGCGGCCTGGGGGTGGGCGACGTACGCGGCGTGGATGCGCAGTCCCACGGCGCGCAGGTCGGCCCGCCACTCCCCCGTCGGCCGCCAGCCCCGCAGGGCCCGCCCGACGAGGGCGTCGCCGATGGCGAGGGTCAGGTCGTCCATGCCCCGGAAGTAGCGGTAGAGCGTGCTCGGGTCGCAGTCGAGTGCCAGGCCGAGGCGGCGCGCGGTGAAGCCGGCGCTGCCGTGCTCGCGGAGCATGCGCAGCGCGGTCTCGACGATCAGCCGCTCGGACAGCACGGTGCCGCTCCGAGTGGGTCGGCGGCGTCGCCGCTTCTCCTCGGGCACCACGGGTTTCGCCACGGCGGCCTCCTCACCGGACCTCTTATGCCAACGCCATTGACCTTACGGGACGCCGGGGCGTTGTATCTGCCGCGAGGGGCGCGCCTCGTTCCGTAGGACCGACAGGGAGTTCTTGCCATGCGTGTACTGCTCGTGGGCGCCGGTGGCGTGGGCACCGCGATCACCCGGATCGCGGCCCGGCGCACCTTCTTCGAGGCGATGGTGGTCGCCGACTACGATCCGGGCCGAGCCGAGGCCGCGGTCGCGGCCGTGGGCGACGACGGCCGGTTCGTGGCCGCCCGTGTCGACGCGGGTGACACCGCGGCGGTCGCCGAGCTGCTGGCCCGGCACCGCTGCGACGTGCTGCTGAACGCCACCGATCCGCGCTTCGTCATGCCGCTGTTCCAGGCGGCGCGGGCGGGTGGCGCGACCTATCTCGACATGGCGATGTCGCTGTCACGGCCGCACCCGGACCGGCCGTACGAGGAGTGCGGGGTCAAGCTCGGCGACGCCCAGTTCGCGGAGGCCGCCGACTGGGAGAAGGCGGGCGCGCTCGCACTCGTCGGCATGGGCGTCGAGCCGGGCCTGTCCGATGTGTTCGCACGGTACGCGGCCGACGAACTCTTCGACGACATCGAGGAGATCGGCGTCCGCGACGGCGCGAACCTCACCGTGGACGGCTACGACTTCGCGCCGTCCTTCAGCATCTGGACGACCATCGAGGAGTGTCTGAACCCGCCCGTCGTGTACGAGGCCGGGCGCGGCTGGTTCACCACTGCGCCGTTCAGCGAACCCGAGGTGTTCGACTTCCCCGAGGGCATCGGTGAGGTCGAGTGCGTGAACGTGGAGCACGAGGAGGTGCTGCTCGTGCCACGCTGGGTCGACGCCCGCCGTGTCACCTTCAAGTACGGCCTCGGGCGCGAGTTCATCGAGACGCTGAAGACGCTCCACCTGCTCGGGCTCGACCGCACGGAACCGGTGACGGTGCCGGGCGCCGACGGCCCGGTCGCCGTGTCGCCCCGGGACGTCGTGGCGGCCTGTCTGCCCGACCCGGCGACGCTGGGCGAGCGGATGCACGGCAAGACCTGTGCGGGCACCTGGGTGCGCGGCAGCAAGGACGGTGCGCCGCGCGAGGTGTACCTGTACCACGTGGTCGACAACCAGTGGTCGATGGCGGAGTACGGCTGCCAGGCGGTGGTGTGGCAGACGGCGGTCAATCCGGTCGTCGCCCTGGAACTCGTCGCCACCGGCGCCTGGACCGGTTCGGGCGTCCTCGGTCCGGAGGCCTTCCCGGCCGGACCCTTCCTGGACCTGCTGACGGCGTACGGCTCTCCGTGGGGCATGCGCGAGCAGTGACCCGTACGGGCGGTGGCAGCCGGCGGTCGGACGTCCGGCAGGGCCGGGCGTCCGCTGCGGTGGTGTCCCAGGAAGGCCTCGGCGGCGTCGCGCCGAGTCGGCGGGGCGCGCAGTGTGCCCCCAGGCGTCCGGTGGGATGCGGCCCCCGCTTCGTGGCGTGATCGCGGCGGCCACGGGCGCCTGCCCAGGCCTCACGAAGCGGTACGTGCGGCCCGCAGGTGCTGCACCGTCTCCGCGGCCCGGTACGTGGGCGCGACGCCGTCGACCAGCAGGAGGTCGCCGTCGATGTGCCGGGTACGCAGGGGCAGCAGCTCCTGGTACGCGGGCGAGTCGTACCAGTCCCGCGCGTCGGCGAAGGAGGGGAAGACGAGGATGACGATCGCGTCCGGCCAGCTGCCTTCCCTGACCTCGCGTTCCGGTGCTCCGTGGACGAGGAACCGGCCGCCGAACGGGTCGAGCGTGTCCTGCACACGCTCCATGTACGTCAGGACCTCGTCGTGGGGCTCGGCGGACGGGCGCAGGTTGGCGATGGCGTAGGCAGGCACGCAAGTCTCCTCTTGTTCACGGCGCTCCGCACTTGAGCACCGAAGTCCGGTGCGGTTCGCGGCACTTGGCTGCCGCTCCGCACGGACGACACTGCCGGTTCGTAGGGCGCGGGTCGATTACCCGGCGGGTAATGGACGCCGAAGTCAGCCGGTCACCTTCGCGATGAACGCGGCCAGGTTCATCACCGTCCGCTCGATCTTCTCCTCCAGCGTGAGCGACTCGTGGAACCTGGCACCGATTCCGGCGTCCTTCTTGCCCCGTACGTAGAGCGAGCAGCAGAGGTCGCTGCACATGTAGATGCCCACCGAATTGCCCTGCTGCCCGGCCTTGCCCGCCCTGGGGGCGACCATCAGGGAGACGCCTCCGGTGTGGGCGGTCAGGCATATCGAGCACATGCTGCGCCGCGTCTGCCCGGAGGCGGGGCCGCCGGCCCGCAGCCGGACGGCTACGGGCCGGCCGTCGAGTTCGGTGACGAGGTAGGCGCGGTCGGGGGCCTGTGGGTCCCGCCAGCCGAGGTGGTCCAGGTCGTCCCACGGGGTCTCGGCCAGCTCGCGGGGGACGGACAGCCGCTTCGCCTCGCCCTTGGTGCAGTTCACGAACGCGGCGCGGATCTCTTGCTCGGTGAGGGGCTTCATAAGAGGCACGCTAATTTGCCTAAAGCTTTTAGGCAAATGCATAATGACCTCAGGCTAGTGAAGGGATAGTCATGGCAGGACGTGCAGGACTGACCACCGAACGACTGGTCCGGGCGGGGGCGGAACTGGCCGACCGGGAAGGCTTCGACCAGGTGACGGTCTCGGAGCTGGCCAGGCAGTTCGACGTCAAGGTCGCGAGCCTGTACTCGCATGTGAAGAACTCGCAGGACCTCAAGACCAAGATCGCCCTGCTGGCCCTGGAGGAGCTGGCAGAGCGGGGGGCCGATGCCCTGGCCGGGCGCGCGGGCCGGGAGGCGCTGGCCGCGTTCGCGAACGTCTACCGCGACTACGCCCACGAGCACCCCGGCCGGTACGCCGCCGCTCAGCTGCGGCTCGACCCGGCGACGGCGGCGGCGAGCGCCGGAGTCAAGCACGCGCAGATGATGCGGGCGATCCTGCGCGGTTACGACCTCACGGAGCCTGAACAGACGCACGCGGTGCGGCTGATGGGCAGTGTCTTCCATGGCTACGTCAGCCTGGAGATGGCCGGAGGGTTCAGCCACAGTGCTCCCGACTCCGAGGAGTCCTGGTCATGGGTGCTGGACCACCTCGACGGGCTGTTGCGGAGCCGGCCCGTTTCGTGAGCGGTCCCGGAGCCGACCCATCGTGAGCGGTCCCGGAGCCGACCGGTTTCCTGACCGGTCCCGGTCCCGGAGCCGGGCCGGGGTCTGCCCGATCCGGCGCGACCGGGCCACGGAGCCGACCCTGCCCCGTAACGCCCCGGAGCTCCGGCACCCCGGACCCGGACCCCGCCCGCAAGCCGCACGGGCCCTCCTCGTGCCGCTCGGTGCGGCGCCGCGCGGCACCGCCGTCACCCGCCGCCCCGAGCGCGCGCCCGCCCCGCGCCGTGCCGTGCCGTGCCGCAGATCCCGACATCCACACCACCGAGCAGGAACCATGAACAGCGAGCACCACTGGATCACCACGCCCATCACCACGGAGATCGTGCGCGGCGCCCTCGAACTTGAGCACACCGCGCACGGTGTGCTGCCTCACCGGCTGCCGGGCTGGGCCCGTGCCCAGTGCTCGGACGGGCAGCTCGCCATGGCCGAGTCCCAGCCGTCCGGCGTCCGGCTGGCCCTGCGCACCCGGGCCACCGCCCTGGAGCTGGACGTCCTGCCCACCAAGCGGGTGTACACGGGCGCCCCGGCCCGTCCGGACGGGGTGTACGACCTGCTCGTCGACGGACGCCTGACGAGTCAGGCGTCGGTGAGCGGCGGCAACGTCCTGACCATCGACCTGACCACCGGAACCGTCCGACACCGGCCCGGCGCGGCGGGAACGCTCGCCTTCACCGGACTGCCCGACGGCGTCAAGGACGTCGAGATCTGGCTCCCGCACAACGAGAGCACCGAACTCGTCGCGTTGCGCAGCGACGCCCCCGTCGAGCCGGCGCCGGATGCGGGCCGCAAGGTATGGCTGCACCACGGCAGTTCGATCAGCCACGGCTCCGACGCGCAGAGCCCGACCGGCACCTGGCCCGCGCTCGCCGCCGCGCGCGGCGGGGTGGAGCTGATCAACCTCGGTCTGGGCGGCGGCGCGCTGCTCGACCCCTTCACCGCCCGCACCCTGCGGGACACCCCCGCGGACCTGATCAGCGTCAAGATCGGCATCAACGTCGTCAACGCGGACCTGATGAGGCTGCGCGCGTTCACCCCGGCCGTGCACGGCTTCCTCGACACGATCCGGGAGGGTCACCCCACCGCACCGCTGCTGGTCGTCTCGCCCATCCTGTGCCCCATCCACGAGGACACCCCCGGCCCGTGCGCCCCGGACCTCAGCACGCTCGGCACCGGACAGCTCCGGTTCGCGGCCATGGGAGACCCGGCGGAGACGGCGAGCGGGAAGCTGACCCTCACCGTCATCCGCGCGGAACTCGCGCGGATCGTACGGGAACGCTCGGCCGAGGACCCGCATCTGCACTACCTCGACGGTCGTGACCTCTATGGCGAGGCCGACTTCGCCGAACTGCCCCTGCCCGACCGGCTCCACCCGGACGCCGCCACGCATCGGCTCATCGGTGAGCGCTTCGCCCGGCAGGCCTTCACCGGCGGCGGAGCCTTCGCGGACGGCACCGCCTGACACGGGCGGGCCGTCGATCACGCGTTCGGCTCCGCGTCGCGCGCGCGGCGTCCCGTGCGGGCCGGGGCTTCCGGAACTCCGTGCCGCGCCGTCGGCGAGCGGAGGTCGGCCCGGCCGTGCGCCGCCCGTGTTTCAGCCGGAGACCCTTGGGAAGTCGTTACAAGTCGGACATCAGGGACACCAAGAGGGAGGTGCGACCCCATGTCAACAGGGACAATCCTCGCCATCGTCATTCCCGTGGTGGTGGTGATCGCCCTGCTCGCCGTGGTGGTGTCGATGCTCATGCGCCGCAACCGGCTGCGCGAGCGTTTCGGCCCGGAGTACGAACGCACGGTGGAGGAGGCCGACAGCCGCACGGCCGCCGAGCGCGAGCTCAAGGCCCGCGAGAAGCGCCACGACTCGCTGGACATCAAGCCCCTGGACCGAAACGTCCGGGACCGCTACGCGCGGGACTGGACCAGCGTGCAGGAGGAGTTCGTGGACCGTCCGGAGGACTCCGTGCACGACGCCGACCGCCTGGTGACGTCCTTGATGCACGAACGCGGTTACCCCACCCAGGACTTCGACCAGCAGCTCAAGGACCTCTCGGTCGAACACGGGCGCACACTCGAGCACTACCGGGCCGCTCACGAGGTCGACGAGCTGAGCACCGAGCACAGGGCGACCACCGAACAACTGCGGGGCGCAATGGTCCACTATCGCGCCCTGTTCGAGGAGCTGCTCTCCGACGGCGGCGGCGCCCGCCACGCCCGGGTCTGAGCACCCGCCGCACGGCCCGCCACCGTCCGAGACACCGAGGCTTGTGGAACGGAGAAGACATGCGACGCGCACACAAACCTGACAGCGCCCGAAAGAGCGGTCTGTCGACCGAGGATCTCGCCAGGCCCCGCGAAGGGAACGCCGAGGAGGCGACGGACGCCCGACGCGACGCGCCCATGTTCCCCGGTGAGAGCACGGGCTCGGCGGGCAGCGCCCCCGGCACCCCGGCGGGCAGGTCCTCGGACACACCTGCCGCCACGCGCTCGGAAACACCTACGCGCACGCCCCCGGACACCGCGGCGGACAGGACCCCGGGCTCCGGGACGGACGCGGCGGACTCGGGGACCGCGCCCACGGCGACGGACCCTGCCGCACGCCCCGACACCCGCACGCAGCCCGAAGAGACACACGCACCCAGCGGCGACGCCCGGGGCGACGACGACGTACAGCTCCTGAGCCCGCGGGACGAGGAAGGGTTCCGCGCGCGCTGGCAGGAGACCCAGAGTCAGTTCGTCGACGACCCGCGCGATGCCGTGCACAGCGCGGACGCCCTCGTGGCCGACGTGATGCAGGAGCTGGCCTCGACGTTCGCCGATCACAAGCGGGAGCTTGAGGACCAGTGGAATCGGGGTGAGCAGGCCGACACCGAGGATCTGCGGCTGGCCCTGCGCCACTACCGCTCGTTCTTCAACCGTCTCCTGGCCGCCTGAATCGTCCCGTCGCCTCGGCGACGCGGGTGCCCCGTGGCCCCCGCGTCGCCGGGGCGACCCGTGCGAGGGGTGCCGGCCCAGCGGGAGAGGGCGGCGGTGGCATCGGCCCGGTCTGCCGGGGACAGTTGCGCGATGGTCGCGTGATGGTTGCCGCCGGAAGCCCACAGGACGCGGGAGTCGCGGGGGCCGGGGCGGAAGGCCTCGGCGACGGAGGGGTCCTGGGTGCCGTTGACGAAGAGCAGACGGGTGCCGTGACGGCGGACCCAGCGGTCGATGTCGGGCATGGCCTCGGCGTCGAAGGTCATGGGGATGTCACGGGGGACGAAATTGCGCGGTTCGACTGCGCCGGGGTGGCGGAGGAGACCGGACAGATGCTCCTGCGGGACGTCCAAGTAGCCGAGCTGGGTGCCCAGTTGATAGAAGTACGGGATGAAGTCCTGTGCGACCGTGTCCGTGTAGAGGGCCAGCCCGGCGACGTCGTCCAGCCACGCGTACAACTCGTCGGTGGTCGCGGTCGCGGTGGGGATGTCGGCCGCGTCCGGGGCGTCGGAATACTGCCAGAACATGAACGGCGCCCGCAGGACGGCGGTTTCGAGGGCCTTGTCCGCGCTACCGACGATACGGAAGGTCCTGCCGGTGGAGGCGGCCCAGGCCTCGTACCGGGCGACCATGTCCTCGCGGCGCAGCAGGATCTGCCGCTGCGCCTCCTTGAGGGCGTCGCGGCACTCGCGGGTACCCACGGTCTCCAGGAAGCGGATGTACGCCGAGTCCTCGCGGTCGTCCACGTTGTCAGGGGCGGAGTAGACCACGCTGCCGTCCACGTCGTGGGGGTGGAACCGGCGGTGGTACACGGTGGCCATACCGCCCTTGCTGCCACCGGTTGAGATCCACGCTCCGCGGTACAGGCCGCGGAAGAGGCGCACGACGCGGTGATGGTCGTCAGCAGCCTGACGGATGGTCAGGAACTTGTAGCCGTGTGCCGCCGGGCGCGAGGTGCCGAAGTACCGGTGCTCCACCTGGATCTGGTTGCCGCCGAGCAGTGCGGCCGGCTCCGTCCGCCGGGGCTTGAGCACGGCCTCGTAGCCGGTGGTGAACAGCACGGTGGGCCGGTCCACCGAGGTGTGCAGGAGCGTGAGGCGCTGCTCGAAGGTGCCTGCCGAGGGGTCCGTGTGATCGACGGGCTGGCGCAGGCCCAGAACGAAGAAGCGGTAGCCCGGCTCCGCCCCGGCCGGTTCCTCGATCACCCTGAGTCCCGGCAGGGCCCGCAGGGCGTCCAGTACCCCGTCGTCCGTGCGACCGGCCGGGCGTGCGGCCGCGACCGCCTGGTTCGCGGTCACGGTCGCCGCGGCGGTGAGGGCCGCCGCGGAGGCCGTCGAAGCGAGCAGATGCCGTCTCGTCCACGTACGCATCCTGAGTCCTTCCCGAGCGGGGCAGCGCCGGTGTCACCGACTCCCCGGCGCGGCGCCACGGTCTGTGTCGCCGACCGCTTCAGTACATCCGCCGGACCGGTGCGCGAAGATCCCGCTCGTAGGGGAAGTGCCTCCCCCTGACGGGGGAGACGGCGCCGCCGCACCGGCCACGAGCGCACGGCTGCGCAACGCACGCCGGACGACCCGGGGTGACGGGAGCGCCTCGGTCTCGGCGCGCCTCCGCCTCGACGGCGTTGCCGTGCGCCTCGGCTCGACGCGCTCTCGCCCGAACCGCGTCGGCCGGTCGCTCCGCGCCGACCCGGCCGTGAGGACGGGCGAGTGGCGGCCGTACCGAATCGGCGCCGTCTCAGGCGGCGCCCCGCTCGGGCGAGATCAGCCACCGCCAGCGTCCACGCTCCGTAAGCAGCGTGGCCGCTGCCATCGCGCTCACCAGGACCGCTGCCCAGAGAGGCCAGGCCGCCCAGGACGATACGACGGCGGCGGCCAGTTGGAGGAGCACGAGCAGGATGGTGACCGGACCCGGCACCGCGACGATGACGTTCGCCTTGTCGCCCGGGGTGGAGAACACCGTCGGAAGACCGATCAGCACGACGACGGACACCACAGCCAGAAGCCAGGAGTGACCCGCCAGCGCCCAAGGGGTCGCCACCCAGGCGACGATCTCCGTCGCGAAGCGCAGCACGGACGCCGTCCGGTCGTCCGGTCGTCCCGAGGTCGCTCCCCCACCCGCAGCATCGGTCACCCCCGGACCCTCTCACGGCACACCGCCCACTGTCACCGGTCCGCCGAGCGCACACCCGGTGTCCGCCGCGGCGAGACACCTCGGGCCCGCCGCACCTCTCTCCGCCCGGCATCCTCGGCACCTCCGACAGCCCCTCCCACCCCACCGCACAGCAGCAGGTCACGACCGCATCCGCCCTTACCGACATGGTGTACGCGCGCCCCCACTGGGATCATCGACGCCATGGAGACGCTCAGCACCCCGGCCGTGCTCGCCGCCATCGCGGACGGACTCGGCGACTGGCGCAAGCTGGCCCAGTCCCTCACCACCCGTTATCCGGTCGCGGACATCGTTCGAGGAGCCGCGTTCGTGACCGCCGTCGCGCAGGCGGCGGTCGCCGCGGGGCGCGACCCGGAGGTGCGGCTGGGCCACGGATGCGTCGACGTGGCCCTGTCGTCCAGGGACGACACCCGGGGCGGTCGGTGGATCACGGCGCAGGACCTCGAACTGGCCCGCGCGATCAGCAGGATCGCCCAGGAGCACGACCTCACCGCCACCCCGGGTGCGGTGGCGCAGGTGGAACTCGGCCTCGACACCGCCGACGACACGGCTGTGGGCCCGTTCTGGTCCGCGCTCCTGACCGGCGACCCGGACAACCTCGTGTTCGACACGGTCCTCGACCCCACGAACCGCGTGCCCAACGTGTGGTTCCAGCGGACCGACGCCCACGACACCCCGCGCCAGCGCTGGCACATCGACCTGTGGCTGGCTCCGGAGGTCGCCGGGGAGCGTATCGCGGCCGCCGTCGCCGCGGGCGGCACGGTGGTCGACGCCTCCGAAGCACCGTCCTTCACCGTGCTCGCCGACGCCGACGGCAACAAGGTGTGTGTCTGCACCGCTCTCGACCGCGACTAGGTCCCGCGAAAGACGCGCGGGCACCTTGGCCGTTCCTCGCACCGACCGCCGCGGTCACCCGGTACGGCACCGGCCTGTGGGTAGAGTCGCCGCACATGGGTGACGAGTGGCGCAAGGACCGGATCGGCAGCGCACTGCGGGGTGAGAACCCCGCGGTACTGCGACGGCTGGACGCGGGATTCGCGGTGATCGGGGACGTCCAGTTCCTGCCGGGATACTCGGTGCTCCTGGCGGACGATCCCGCGGTGCAGCGGCTGTCGGACCTGCCGAAGGGCAGGCGGCTGGCCTTCCTCTCCGACATGGACCGTCTCGGCGAGGCCGTGGAGCGTGCCTGCCGACGGCTGGACCCGGCCTTCCGCCGGGTGAACCTGGAGATCCTCGGCAACACCGACGGATTCCTGCACGCTCACGTGTGGCCGCGGTTCGAGTGGGAGCCCGCGGACCTGGTGGGCCTGCCGGTGTGGCTCTACCCGCGGGAGATGTGGAGCGAAGGGGACTACGCCCTCGGGCCGCGGCACGCCGACCTGCGCGAGGCGATCGGTGACGAACTCGACCGTCTGGCACCCTCGCCCAGCTGAGCACCGAGCCCGCACCACCGGCCCCGCACAGCCCAGGTCCGCCGCCGTCAGGCAATGATCAGGTCCGCCGCCGTAGACGAGGCCAGGTCCGGCACCACCGGACGGGGATCAGATCCGGCAACCCCGGACAGCCTTCAGGTACGGCACGACCCGGCCGCGCCCGGTCAGGACCGCCGCCGGGCCTTCCTCACGCCCGTACCGCAGAGCCCCGCTCGCTCATCCGCGGCGCGCACAGGATCCGCTTCCGGCGCACCCGTTTGCCCTCGATCGCCGCGACGGTCAGCCGTGCCGCCTCCGCGGCGATCTCGGCCAGCCCCCAGTCGACGGTGGTCAGCGGCGGTGTGAGCACGCGGGAGACGGGGTGATCGTCGAAGCCGACCACGGAGACGTCCCGCCCGACCGTGAGCGAGGCCTCCGCCGCGGCCGCGTACACCCCGTAGGCCAGCGAGTCGGAGAAGCAGAAGACGGCGGTGTTGCGCCGCCCCCCGTCCAGGACGCCCCGCGCCACCGCCGTCGCCTCACTCAACTCCTGTGGACAAGGGACCAGTTCGGCCTCCAGACCGAGCCGGTCGGCCGCCTCGCCGACATAGACGTCGGCGGGCCGGTCCGGTGTGCTCGGCCGGGTGGGCGTCAGCACCGTCACCCTGCGGTGGCCGAGCCGGTGCAGATACTCCAGTACGGCGTCGATGCCGGCCCTGTTGTCGAAGATGACCTGCCCGGCCGTACGGGCCCGGCTCAGCGAATCCCCCACGGCCACCACGGGCAGCGCGTCGGCGATCGCCGCCCAGTCCTCCGCCGAGGGGTTCACGGGAGACACGAGCAGCGCGTCCACGCGCTGGTCGCGCAGCTGTTTGGCCAGTGCGAGCTCCCGGTCGGGGTCGCCGCCCGCGTCCACGATGAGCGCGTACCGGTCGCCGACCAGCAGCTCCCGCCCGATGGCGGCCATCAACTGCTGCTGCCAGAGGTCCTGAAGGTCACCCGCGAGGACCCCGACCATGCTGGTACGGCCGCTCGCCAGGGCGCGCGCGATGGGGTCGGCCTCGTAACCGAGCTCGGCGGCGGCCCTGCGCACCCGTTCCTCGGTCTCCTTGGATACGTGCTGGCCCCGCAGGGCGTAGGAGACGGCGGCGGTGGAGAGGCCCGTGGCCTCGGCCACCTCCCTGAGGGTGGTGCGTTTGTTGGGCCTGGCCATGCCGGGAAGCCTACCGGGACCTGTCCGATCCGTGGGCGCAGGCTTGACACGCCTTCTTGTTAAGCGATTAAGTTAAACGCATCACTGAAGCGCTTAACCTCGCCTCTCACCCGGCCGCCGCAAGGATTTTCCCGAGGATCCAGCGTGCTCATCGACGTCCACCAGCACTTCTGGCCGCCCGCCTTCGTCGAGCTGCTGCGGGCCCGCACCACGCCACCGCGCCTCGACGGCTGGACCCTGCACCTGACGGGCGAGCCGCCGTACGAGGTCGCCCCGGCCGATCACGACCTCGCGACCCGCGCCGCTCTCGCCGGCGCCGACGGCCTCGATCTGGCGCTGGTCTCGCTCTCCAGCCCGCTGGGCATCGAGCAGCTGCCGCCGGCGGAGGCCACGCCATTGCTGGACGCCTTCCACGACGGCGCCCTCGCCCTGCCCGCACCCTTCGGCGTCTGGGCCTCGGCCTGTATCTCCGACCCGGACCCGGAAGCCGTCGAGCGCGCGCTGCGCCGCGGCTGCGTCGGTCTCCAGCTGCCCGCCACCGCGTTGCTCGACGCGGCGGGCTGGCGGAAGCGCGCCTCGCTCCTGGACACCCTCGTCCGCCTGGACAAACCCCTGTTCGTCCACCCGGGCCAGGCTCCGCCCGGCGCCGAGGCCCCACCCTGGTGGCCCGCCCTGGTCCCGTACCTCCAGCAGATGCACGCCTCCTGGTTCGCCTTCCGCGCCTTCGGCCGCGCGCGCCATCCGCGCCTGCGTGTCTGCTTCGCCGCACTGGCCGGCCTGGCTCCCCTGCACGGCGAACGGTTCGCGTCGCGCGGGGGCGGGCGCGGCGAGGTCGACTTCGGCGTCTTCTACGAGACGTCCTCGTACGGCACGCGCGCCGTGGACGCCCTCGTCCGGGCCGTCGGCATCGACGTGATCGTCAACGGCAGCGACCGCCCCTACGCCGCGCCCGTCGTACCCGACCTCGGCGCGGACGCCGCACGGCACGCCCTGCGCACCACCAACCCCCTCCGTCTGCTGCACGGGAGCTCCTGAGCCCCGCGCGGGACGGACGACACCTCGAAGGAGGAACACCATGACGTACGACTCCCTCCCGGACCGCACACTGGACAAGCGCGAGCTCCAGGAACTCGTCGACACCCTCGCGGCCCGCCCCGACCTCTGGCGCGAGCAGGTCGCCTTCTCCGACGAGGCACGGCACTACGCCTCCCTGCACCGTGACGAGTACGTCGACGTGTGGCTGTTGTGCTGGACCCGGGCGAACGACACCGGCTGGCACGACCACGACATCTCGTCCGGAGCGGTCAGCGTGGTGCAGGGCGCACTGAGCGAGTCCAATCCGCGCATAGGCGGCAGTCATCTGTCCGTCACCGTCGGGGCCGGTGAGTCCTTCTGCTTCGGCCCCGAGCACATCCACCGGCTCACCGGGGCCACGGACGACGCGGTGTCCATCCACGCGTACTCGCCGCCGTTGTGGCGTCTTGGCCAGTACGACATCACCGAGGACGGCCTGATGCGTCGCATCTCCGTCTCGTACGCGGACGAGCTGCGCCCCCTGGGCAACCCGGCCGCCTGACACCCGTCCGCGCCGCGACGACCGGCGCGTCAGGGTGAAACACACACGTTCGAACCGGGCCATTCGTCGCACACCGCGCGTGATTCATCAGACGCGCCGTCGGAATTCCCGCATATATCATGCCAAAAAGTGTGTTATTCACCCATGCACACACCTTCGCGCCGCACCGTGCTCGGTGCCTCGATCGCGGCCGCCACGTCGGGAGCCCTGGCCGCCTGTTCCGGGTCGGACTCGCGCCCGCAGACCGTCGAAAGTCCGAGGCCCGCGTCACCACCGAGGACCGTCGCCCGCCCGGGACCCACCTCACAGCCGGGAACCGGTGACGGCCATGGATCCGCCCAACGCGGCGGTGGCGGTTTCGTCCCCGAGGGGCCACGTGGATACGTGGACCCGTCGGGTCCCGAGGTCATCGCCGCGGAGAAGCGGCGCGGGCAGGGTCCCGTCCGCACCTTCCGGCTGACCGCCACCGAGACCACCGTCGACCTGGGCGGACGATCGGTCAGAACATGGGCGTACGGCGACGATCTGCCGGGCAGAGAGGTGCGCATCAAGTCGGGCGACATCCTCGACCTCACCCTCGCCAACCACTTGCCGACCGAGACGACCCTGCACTCGCACGGCGTGCGCATGCGCTGCGACATGGACGGCGTACCGGGGCTCACCCAGTACTCGATCCGGCCCGGTGCCGACTTCCGGTACCGCTTCGCCGTGGACCACCCGGGCACCTACTGGCTGCACTCCCACTCGGGCATGCAGCTCGACCGCGGCCTGTACGCCCCGCTCATCGTGGAGGACCCGCGAGAGCCCTTGTCCTACGACAAGGAATGGGTCGTCGTCCTGGACGACTGGCTCGACGGAGTGCAGGGCTCCACCCCGGACAAGGTGCTCAGGCAGTTGCACGGCAACGAACAACGGGCGCCGATGGACATGGGCACCGGCAGCGGGGACGAGCACTCGGGCCACGAAGGGGAGGGCGACCGGTCGAGCGGCCCCGACCGTCTCCTGCACGGCAGCCACAGCCGCATCCTGGAGAGCGAGGGCGGCAGCATCGACTACCCGTTCTACCTGATCAACGGGCGCCTTCCCGGCGCTCCCTCGGTCTTCCGGGCCCGTCCCGGCGAGCGCATCCGGCTGCGGATCATCAACGCCGGGGCCGAGACCCCGTTCCGGGTGGCGCTCGGCGGCCACAAGATGACCATCACCCATACGGACGGCTACCCCGTCCAGCACACCACCACGGACGCCCTGCTGCTCGGCATGGCGGAACGGTACGACGTCCTGGTCACCGTCAAGGACGGGGTGTTCCCGCTGGTCGCGCTCGCGGAGGGCAAGAAGGCCAGGGCCCTTGCCGTACTGCGCACGGGGCAGGGCAGGAAGTCCCTGCCGGAGGCCGACGTGCACCCGAAGGAGCTCGACGGACGGATCGTGCCCGCCCGCCGGCTCGTGCCCGACGACTCGGTCGCCCTGTGCCACCGCAAGCCGGACCGGGAGATGCGCATCACGCTCACCGGCAACATGCGCCAGTACAACTGGGGCTTCGACCACCACCCCTACTCGATCACGCAACGCCACCCCGTGCGTGAGGGCGAACGCGTCCGCATCACCCTCATCAACGCGACGAACATGTGGCACCCGCTGCATCTGCACGGCCACACCTTCGCCGTCAGCGGCATCGACTCCGCCAGGGCCCGCAAGGACACCGCGATCGTGCACCCGCACCGCAAGCTCGTCGTGGACTTCAATGCCGACAACCCCGGCCTGTGGATGCTGCACTGCCACAACCAGTACCACTCCGAGAGCGGCATGATGACCATCCTCGGATACCGCACCTGACGGCCGCGTCCCGGGCCGCCGAGGTGGCCCGGGACGCCCCGCGCAAACCTGCGCGGGCGCCCGGCGAGGAGTGCCTCAGCCGTCGAAGCCGTCACGGATCAGCCGTCGGGCCACCGCGGTGCGCGCCGAGTCGCAGGCGGCGCACCAGACGGCGAACCGGCTGTCGCAACGTATCTCGGCCCCGCACTCCGGGCACGGCTGTGCCGTCTCTCCTGCGGCGGTCCGCATGGAATTCCCCTCCCTCGCGACCCCTCCCCAGAGGTCGCAGACATGACGAAGGGAGAGCTGATCATGCGGTCCTCCCCCGGTAAAAGAGGATTTCCCCGTGCGGTCCGCCCGGTGATCGAAACGCAACGTCCCAGGCCACCTCGGCGCTCGGGCACTCGGACACAAAGCGAGCCGCGGAAACGCCACAGAAGGAAAAGGAACAATCTGCGACTTCCGGCACATCGGGTATTCCGGTCCTGAGACCATCCGCGCATGCGTCCCTTTCGTCCCTGGCATGCGGCCGTCATCCCCTGTGTCGCGATGGTGTCTCTCTCCGGCTGCGCCGGATCCGCGACCGGCTCGAAGGACGGGGCCTCCGCTGCGGGCCCCGCACGCTCCGGCAGCGCTCTGCCGTCGGACACGGCGGGCGGCGGACGCGTGGTGGTCACCTTCACCGGGACGTCACCACTGAACACCGGCGCGGTACGCCAGGCCGCCGACCGCATGCGCAAGCGCGCCGAACACCTCGTCGGCGCCGAGATCGAGGAGCGGGGCGACTCCATCGTCGTCACGGGGCGAGCAGCCGACAGGACACGTCTGGAAGCGCTGGGCGACACCGGTGAACTCCTCTTCCGCCCTGTCCTGGCCGTGGACGTCCCCAGCCTGCCTCAGCCGTCCGGCAGTCCGACCCCCTCTCAGGGCCGGGCCCTCACCCGGGGGCTGGGTCTGCGCACCGATCCCTCGGCCGTCCCGAGCACCGGGGCGGATGCGAGCGGGGCGGCCGACGCCGCGCTCCAGCAGCGGTTCACCGCACTGGACTGCTCCGGGAAGCAGAACCCGGTGGACCGGGAGGACCGGGAGGACCGCCCTCAGGCCTCCGTCGTCGCCTGCGGTGACGAGGACGACGCCACCGGCCGGGATTCCAAGTACCTGCTCGGCCCTGCCGCGCTGGGCGGCGCGGACGTCAAGTCGGCGAAGGCGGAGTTCGACAAGAACAGCTCCTCCGGATGGCTCGTACAGCTCGACTTCACCTCGGCCGGCAGCGCCAAGTTCGCCGATGTCACCGCCCGGCTCTCCGCCGAACAGGCGCCGCAGAACCGGTTCGCGATCGTCCTGGACGGCGCGGTGGTGAGCGCCCCCTCGGTCTCCCAGAGCATCACCGGCGGCAAGGCCCAGATCTCCGGCAGCTTCGACCGGCGCTCGGCCGAGCAGCTCGCCGCCACACTCGACACCGGTGCGCTGCCTGTCGACCTGAAGGTGTCGGAGGTGTCCACCCTGCCTGCGGGCTGACGCCCCGAGCGACCGGCCCCGGACCGCCCCGCGAGCGCCGCGGGGCCCGGGGCGAGCCACCGGGCCCCGGGACATCCGTACTCGATGACGGCCGTACGGCGCCTGACATGCCCTGATCTGGAGCAATCAAGGCGATGCGGCGGCCGGGCGCAGCAGGCTGGTCGCCCTGATCACTTCTCGCCGGGAGTCCGCGTGCACAGGCCACAAGAGTGGAGCCGTCCCGGGTGCGGTGGACACGCGGGCCACGCCCGGGCGGAACCGACCGGTGCGGCGGTGCCCCTTCTTCTCATGTCCGCCCCCCGCCGGAGGGGGCTGTGAGGTGGCGGGGACGCGCCGGGACCGCGACGCCCGGCTCGGCCCAGCCCGGCGGCATCGACCGGCTCCGGGTGCCCGCACCACCGGCGTGGATGCGCTGGCTGCCCGCCCTCTACGTCGCGTTCGTCCTGATCCTCGAACCCCTCACGCCGGTGCAGTGGCCGGTGAGTTTCCTGATCATCGCCCTCCCGGTCATCGCCGCCTTCGCCCACGGCCCCATCGCCGTCGCCGCGATCACTCTCGCGGCGATCGGACTCGAAGGGATCCTGGCCGGCACTCCCTGCTGCGCGGGCCGCGAGGTGGGCTACCTATGGGACCGCCACTACGTCGCCACCTATGTGTGCACCGCCGTCGTCGGCGCACTCGGCACGATCCTCGCCGCCCACCGGGAGCGACGGGAACGGACGCTCGCGACCGTGCGTTTCGTGGCCGAGATCGCGCAGCGGCTCCTGGTCAGGCCCGTCCCGCAGCGCATCGGACGCATTCTGGTCGACACCTTCTACCTGGCGGCCGCGGCCGAGGCACGGATCGGCGGCGACCTCTACGAGGCCGTGCCCACCCGGCACGGCCTCCGTCTCCTGATCGGTGACGTCCGCGGCAAGGGCCTGCTCGCGGTGGAGACGGCCGCGACGCTGCTCGGTGCCTTCCGCGAGGCCGCTCATGACGAAGCGGACCTCGCGGACCTCGCGCGCCGTGTCGAGACGAGCATGAGCCGCAGGGCCGCCGAGCTCCCCGGCAGCGACATGGCGGAGCGGTTCGTCACGGCGGTCTTCGCGGAGATCCCCGACGGCGACTCCGTGGTGCGCATCGTCAACTGCGGCCATCCGCCGCCCGTCCTCATCAGTGGCGACAAGGTCGTCGAGCTGGAGACGAACGACCCCGCACCACCCCTGAACCTGGGCATGCTGCTCGGGGACACTTACCACGTCGAGGAGCACCCGTTCGGTCCCGGGGACCAGTTGCTGCTCTACACCGACGGTGTCACCGAGGCCCGCGACGCCTCGGGAACCTTCTATCCCCTCGTCCATCGCATCCGCTCGTGGGGCCCGCTGCCGCCCCACCGGCTCCTGGAGCGGCTGCACCGCGATCTGCTCGTCCACAGCGACAATCACCTACACGACGACACTGCCGCCCTCACCGCGTATCGCCTCCCCGACCATGCGGAGGCCGAGGACGGTACGGGCCTTCGCGAGCGCTGAGGGGGGCGCCGCTGTGGCGGTCGGGCTGCCGGGGTACACGGCCGCCGCGTCAAGAGGCCGGCGAGCTGTCGGGCCGCTGGGCTGCCGGGCCGCGAACCCGAAGTTCGTGACGGCGCCGCCTCCTCGGCCCGGGCGTGGAGCCTGGCCCGCGCGCCTTCGAGCAAGTACGCGTACTTCTCGCGGAATTCGCCGCTCGGGCCTCGCCCCGACTCCCAGCCGCCGACCGTGGAGGGGCTGACGCCGAGGGCCTGCGCCACCTGGGTGCGGGAGAGGTTCAGCTCTTCGCGCAGGGCCGCCGCGCCTCGGCGGGCGACAGTGGAACCTCCTGCCTGGCGTCGGCCGGCAGCGCGTCGATCGCGTCGCCGTACCGCGCCCCGTCCCGGTGCATCACGCCGGGACGGGGCGGTCCAGCTCACGCAGCCAGCATGGGCTGATGGATGTCCCCCACTGTACGAGGCGGCACCGACAACGCGGGGCGGCCGGCCTCAGGCAGCTCGCCTACGCTGACCTCAGCGACGGTGACGTGCGGCCGCCGGGCCGCACGAGGTGAAGGGACCGCAGGTGGCAGCAGACCCGCAGGGACTGGGCGACGCGCAGCGACGGCACTGGCAGCGGACGTACAGCGATCATCCCGGCATGTACGGCGAGGCCCCGTCCGCACCCGCCGTCCACGCCGCCGCGGCGTTCCGGGCAGCGGGTGCCCGGGACGTGCTCGAACTGGGCGCGGGGCACGGCCGTGACACCTTGTACTTCGCCCGTGAAGGCTTCACCGTCCGCGCCACCGACTTCTCCGCCGCCGGCCTCGAGCAGCTGCGCGCTGCCGCCCGGGGACAGGGGATGGAGGAACGTGTGACGACCACGCTTCACGACGTCCGAGAGCCGCTCCCCCTCCCCGACGCGTGTGTCGACGCCGTCTTCGCGCACATGCTGCTGTGCATGGCTCTGTCCACGAAGGAGATCCATGCGGTCGTCGACGAGGTCCGCCGAGTGCTGCGGCCCGGCGGCGTCCTGGTCTACACGGTCCGCCACACCGGCGACGCCCACTTCGGCGCCGGCACGGCCCACGGCGACGACGTCTTCGAACACGGCGGATTCGCCGTGCACTTCTTCGACCAGGTCCTCGTCGACGCCCTGGCCGACGGCTGGACCCTCGACGAGGTGCACGCCTTCGAGGAGGGCGACCTGCCGCGCCGTCTGTGGCGGGTCACCCAGACCGTCCGGACCGACGGGGTCTGATCCTCACGCGGCGTCACGCCATAGTTACTCCGTACGAGTGGCGCATCACAGGACGTGGTCGTAGCGTCGACAAAGAGACGATCGCCGGCGAACGAGGGCGGCAGGGCTGCCCGGAGTCCGCCCCGCACGGTGGCCCGCACAGAGGTCGACGGGGCCGGCGACCGCGGGACCGGACACCGGCCAGGGGGCCAAGGACGAACGGCCGGGAGTGTACGGATGCGCAGACACACAGCAAGGACAGCGGCCGCGCTCTGTGCCGCCGCGTCATGGGTCGCGGTGTTGGCGACGGCCTCCGCCGCCGCACCGGAGCCGTCTCCCTCGGCGAGCCCCACGGGCCGGCCGCCGACCCGGCCCGTCATCGTCGACTGCTTCTGGCAGCCCCAGGTGCGCCCCGCCGACTTCATCCTCGCCTGCGGCGACGGCAACAGCCGTCTCACCTCGCTCCGCTGGACCCAGTGGGACGCGAACTCGGCGACGGCCAAGGGCCTCAACATGGTGAACGACTGCAAGCCGTACTGCGCGGCGGGCAAGTTCCACGCCTACGAGGTGATCGTGCGTCTGGAGAACCCGCGGTCGTGGAAGAAGCAGCCGGAGATGCAGCACTACACGAAGATGAGCCTGCACTACCCCGAGAGCCGGCCGGACGGCTACACGCAGGTGATGACGTACCCCCTGTGGAACTGACCCACGTGCCCTCTCTGCGGGACGGTCCCCGCCGGGGCTGCGTTGGCGCCACCGGAATCCGCGCCGTCACGGCCCGCCGTGCCTCCGTCCGAGCCATCGCGAAGGGCTGAAGCAGTGCCGGCCGCCGAGCGGGGTCGCCGCTGACGCCGAGGCGGGGGCGGCTCGGCGTCACGTCCGCCGGCGCTTCGCACCCGTGCTTCCACGACCTCCTCCGCCCAGCTGTGCCACCCGCGCCGTGGCGTCCTCGGCGCGCCGCCGGGCGTAGCGCAGGCCACGGTCGGCCGCGCGCGCCTCTTCCCACGCCCTCCGCTCGACGGCGCGGGCCTGTCGCTCCTCGTCCTTACGGCTCTTCAGCTCCGCGGTCAGTTCGGCGACGCGGTGCCTGAGCCGGTCGGCGCGCGCTCCCGCCTCGTCCGCCGCGCGCGCCGCCGTGGCCGCCTCGCCCTCCAGGGCGCGCAGCTCCCGCTCGGCCGCCTTCGCCTCCTTGCGTGCCTCAGCGAGAGGGCGACGCTCCTCGGCGGCGCCGTCGCTGTCGTCCCCGACCCGGTGCCGCGTCGCGGCGGCAGGTCGGGCCGGGGGACGGGGTACGGCCGCTTCGCCGACGGCGGGGAAGCCGACGACCTGGCCGAAGGGTCTGACGAGCCGGCCTGTCCGCCACTCCTCGGCGGCCTGCGCATCGGCGAGGACGGCGTGCAGGATGTCCTCGACCTCGCGTCGGACGTCCTCGCCGACCGGGTGGCCCGTCCGTGCGGCCAACTGCTGCGCCTGCCGCGCCAGCTCGCCGACCAGTACCCGCTGCCGACGGCTCGACTCGCGCAGCCGGGCGCCGTCGAGTGCGCGGTGCGCCTGCCGCAGCGTCTCGCCCAGCCGGAGCAGCGGTTCGATCTCGTCGGGGTGCTCGCGCACCAGGAGGTTGCTGGCCCAGGCCGACAGGCCGGGGCGGCGCAGTGCGCGGACGGCGTCCGCGAGGGCTCTGTCTCCGGCCTTGCGCGCCTCGGCCGCGCGGGCGTCGCGGGCGGCCACGAAGTCCTCCGGCCGCAGGCCGTACAGCTCGTCGGCGATCGCGTCCAGCTCCACCGGCATCCCTCTCCACGCGCGGACGCCCCTGTTCGAGCGTGCCATGTCCCGGTCGTCGTGGCGCGTGTGAGCCGTAGCGAGCGGAGTCACGGCGCGTCGAGCGCTTGCGCTGACGTATCGGGCGGCCGGGTCTTCGCCCGCCGGGACGCGCCCGCGTGCTCGGCCCGGCCCGCGCACCGTGGGAGGCGCCGGACCGGGCACGTGGTGATGGGCTCACCGTGCGGCCGCGCCGGGCCGTCGTACGCCGACGCCGCGCCGGCCGCGTACCCGTCGTACGAGATCGCCGGCGGCCGGCTGCCACTCCGGATGGTCGAAGGTGAAGCCCTCCTCCATGAGGCGGCCCGGGACGACGCGCCGGCTCTTGAGCAGCAGTTCGGTGTCCGAGCGGAGCACGAAGGCACCGATCTCGGCCATCCATCTGGTCGCGGGCAGGCCCACCGGCACGCCCCAGGCGGTGCGCAGCGCGTGCATGAACAGGCGATGCGGCAGCGGGGCGGGGGAGGCGAGGTTCACCGGTCCGGCGATGTCCTCCCGGTCGGCCAGGAACTCGACCGCGCGGACGAAGTCGCGGTCGTGGATCCAGGACACGTACTGCGCGCCGCCGGCGACCGGGCCGCCCAGGCCGAGCCGTGCCAGCCGCAGCAGCACGTCGAAGACGCCGCCCGGGTCGGGGCTCATCACCATGGCCGAGCGCAGGGCGACCTTGCGGGTGCCGGGGGTCTCGGCCCGTTCCTGCTCCCGCTCCCAGGACTTGGCGATGTCGACGCTGTAGGCCCAGTATCCGGGGACGCCGGGTTCCGCTCCGCCCAGTACGCCGCGCCGCTCGTCGTGGGGCGCGTCGAAGCGGTGGGCGTAGATGGTGGCGGTGCTCATCTGCATCCAGACGCGGGGAGGCGCGGCGGCCGCGGCGATGGCCTCTCCCACGACACGGGCGGAGTCCACGCGCGAGTCCATCATGGCGCGCAGGTTGGGCGCGGTGTAGCGGCAGCTCACGCTGCGCCCGGCCAGGTTGATGACGAGGTCGCTGCCGTCGATCACGTCGGCCCAGGGCCCGAGGGTCCTTCCGTCCCACGGGACTTCGCCCCGGCGCGTCGGCCGTCGCGTCAGGACGACCACCTCATGTCCTGCGGCGCTCAGCGCGCGCCGCAGGACCGTACCCACCTGCCCGGTCCCACCGGGTATGACGACCTTCACGGGCCTCCCCTCCCTGTACGGTGCGAGCCTACGCCCAAGACTTGAACACGTTCAAATCCTTCGTCGAAAGGAGCGCGCCGCGGGCCGAGGGGGTCAGACGTCGGGCAGCGGGATGCGCAGGGAGACCGCGCCGCGCAGGTCGAGCCAGGCCTCCTGGGGACCGCGGACCAGGCGGAGGACGACCTGTTCGCAGTGCGAGCAGCGGGCCACCAGGCCCGGGGCGGGCCCGTACACCCGCAGCTCGGCCAGCGGACCGGTGCTGCCGCAGCCGGCGCAACGGCCGGTCGCGGCGGTCAGGTCCACGGTGAAGATCTCCGAGAGGGGCCCGGCCAGGACGTTCCCGTCCTGGTAGGCGTCGGAGCCGGGGATTGCGTCCATGTCAGCCTCCACTCGGGCCGAAGCGCTCGGTACGGATGCGCCCGGGGTCGTGGCCCAGGTCGACCAGCAGATCCGCGGCGTGCTCCACGAAGCCGGTGGGTCCGCAGACGTAGACGGCGGGTTCGAACTCCGCGGGCCAGCCCGCCGCGGCCAGGTCCCGGATGTCCAGCCGCCCGGGCGGGCGCCGCAGGCCGTCCGGTGCGCTGCGTGTGTAGACGTACGCGGTGTCCACTCCGGGATCGCCCCGGCGCAGCTCCCGCGCGTACATCAGGTCCTCGGGCGTGCGCAGCGAGTAGACGAGCCGGAAGGGGACCCGGCTGCCCACGGCACGGCGGGTGCGGATCATCGCCATGAGCGGGACGATGCCGGAGCCGCCCGCCACCAGCAGGACGGGCTCCTTCTGGTCGGTGCGCCACACGAACCAGCCCCCGACGGGTCCGCGCAGTTCCACCGCGTCGCCGACGGCCCAGTCGTCGGCCAGATACGGCGAGACCTCTCCGTCCTGCACGCGCTGGACGGTGAGTTCGATGCGGCCGGTGTCCGACGCAGAGGCGAGCGAGTAGCTGCGTTGCGTGCTGTAGCCGTCCTCGGCGGTCAGCCGTACGTCCACGTGCTGACCCGGCAGGTGGCCGGGCCAGCCGGGCACGTCCAGGACGAGGGTGCGCGCGGCGGGCGTCTCCGGGCGCCGTTCGACGAGCGTGCCCACGCGCCAGCGCAGACGGTCGCCTAGTCTCCCCGATACCGCTGTTCGCGCCATGGGTCTCCGTAGTCGTGGTAGCCGGCGCTCTCCCAGAAGCCCGGTTCGTCGTCGAGCAGCAGCTGGATGCCGCGCACCCATTTGGCGGACTTCCACAGGTACAGGTGCGGGACCAGCAGGCGGGCCGGGCCGCCGTGCTCCGGGTGCAGGTCGTCGCCGTCGTAGCCGTAGGCGATCCAGGCCTTCCCGTCGAGAAGGTCTTCCAGGGGCAGGTTGGTGGTGTAGCCGCCGTAGGAGTGGACCAGGGCGTAGTCGGCGGCCGTCTCCACGTCCTCCAGCAGCAGGTCCAGTGACACGCCCTGCCACGTGGTGTCGAACTTGGACCACTTGGTGACGCAGTGCAGGTCGACGGTCGGCCGCTCGGCCGGGAGCCCCATCAGGTCGGCCCAGCTCCACCGGTGCCGTTCACCGGCCTCCGTGGTGACCGTGAACTCCCACGCGTCCTGCTCGATCCGGGGGGTCGGCCCCGCCGAGAGCACCGGGAAGTCGTGCGTCTCGTACTGACCCGGTGGCAGCCGCCCGGCCTGGGGCGTCGGTCGTCCGTGAAAGCCGCGGGAGACGATGGCCACGTGCTTCCCCTTCCGTTCCGGAGCGGTGCTCTGCCCCAATTGTCCACCCGCACCGTGCCGGGCTGCTTCCTGAGCGCTCCACCGCGCCCCTTCGCGCAGGGGCGCGGTTCCCGCCCGCGTCGACAGCGGAGGGATCCGCACCGGCGCGGAATCCGTCAGGTGACTGGACGCGGGCGGTCCGGCGCGGCTCGTGGGGCCTTCTACCGGGCGAGGGGGCGGCCGGTGCTCCTGTGGCGTGTGAGGACGGCGGCGCCGACCTGTTCCACCGACACGCATTCCAGCTCCGCGGGCGGCCCGTCGGCGGGGAAGAGGCGTTGTCCGGTGCCGAGGACGACGGGGAAGGTCAACAGCCGGTATTCGTCGACGAGTCGGTGGGACATCAGCCGGCGCACGAGGCCGAGGCTGCCGGTGACGACGACGTCACGCCGTTCGCACCGCACGGCGTCCGCCAGGTCTTGGTCGAGGACCCGCGAGTTCTGCCACGCGGAGACCTCGGTGAGCGTGCGGGTCGCGACCAGCTTCGGTACGGCGTTCATTCGGGCGGAGAACGGGTCGTCCCGGCCGGGCCACAGACGCGAGAACAATTCCCAGGTCCGGCGCCCGAGCAGCAGAACCCCGTCGTCCAGCGCGCTGCCGAGACGGAACTTGTCCCCGGCGACGGGTTCCGGGCCGTACCGGAACGCCCAGCCGCCCGACGGCGTGCCCGCGGATCCGTCCGGGTCGGACACGACTCCGTCCAGGGTGATGAACTCGATGACGATGACGCTCATGGTGCGAAGCCCTTCGATTCGGTGTCACCAGTACGTACCGGCGACACCGGCCCGATTCATCGCCGCGGACGCGATCGGCCGGCGGGAAGGTGCGGGGGCAGGCCGAAGGTCTCCAGTACGCCCGGGTCGGCGAACACGACGTTGTGCGTGACGCGGCCCCCGGCGACGGTGAGGACCTGCACCGTGTGCAGCAGGTGTCCGCCGCCCGGCTGCGCGACGTAGGCGGCGAGGGCGGGCTGTCCGTTGGCGGTCAGCTGCCGCACGGCCCAGCTCCGGCCGCGCATCCGGAACACGCGCTCCATGAACCGGCCGTAGTCCCGGCTCCCTCGGTACCACAGCGGCACCGGTGGCATCTCCAGCACCGCGTCCTCGGCGAGCAGCCGTACGAGCGCGGGAACGTCGGCCGCCTCGAAGGCCGCCACGTATCGCTGGACCACCGCCCGCACCTCAGGGTCGGCAGGTTCGCCGACGGCGGCCGCGTCGCGGACGTCGCGGAGGGCGGCGCGGGCACGTTGCAGCGCGCTGTTGACCGCGGCGGCCGTGGTGTCCAGTTGCCCGGCGACCTCGGCTGCGGTGAACTCCAGGACGTCCCGGAGGACGAGGACGGCGCGCTGGCGCGCCGGCAGCAGCTGGGTCGCCGCGATCCAGGCCAGCCGCAGATCGGCCCGCGACTCCGTGTCGAACCGTCCGTCGGGGAACGGCTGGAGCCAGCGGATGTCGGTCGCGGGCGTGAGCGGCGCCTCCGGGTCCTGGTCCGGCGCGCCCAGTCCCGAGGGCAGCGGCCGCCGTCCGCGGCCCTCCAGGGAGGTCAGGCAGACATTGGTCGCGATCCTGTACAGCCAGGTCCGCATCGAGGCGCGGGCGGGGTCATACCGGTCACGGGCCTTCCAGGCACGCAGCAGCGTCTCCTGCACCATGTCCTCGGCCTCGTGGAACGAGCCCAGCATCCGGTAGCAGAACGCCACCAACTCACCCCGGTACGGTTCGAATTCCACGGCACACATCATGCCCTGGGCCGGGCGAGGGGGGCCGGCGGCGGGCCGCCGGGTGCGGCGAGGGTGTCCGGGTGCCGCGTCCGTCGCCGCAACGCACACACCCCACCGCCCTGTCGGACGGTGGGGTGTGTTCTGGAGCGCCGGGCAGGCCTTGCACCTGCATCTCCCCGCAGGAAGCGGGACGTCTTTCCTTGGACCACCAACGCATGGCCTGTCACCGACAGTTGCGGTGACCTGCTCTGGAACAACCATACCTCAAGCCGGAGGTCACTCGAAGCGGCCTCCGGGCCCGGTCCCGGCGCCCGGGAGGTCGGCTCGGCGAGGGGCCGTTCTCCGGCTCCGCCGGATTCGCCGCGCTGACGAGCGGAACTCCCGTCGCCGGTCTCAGCCGGACACCTGTCCGCTGTCCCGGAAACCGCCCCAGCCGTGCCAGCGGTCGATCTCGATCCAGGCGCTGACGCGCTTGCGCCCCCGCTGCACGTACGGGTGTCCCACGTAGTGCTGCGACAACTGGTCGATGGCCGCCAGTCCTTCGTCGTCGCGCATCTCCACGACGCGTCCGATCAAGGTGACGTGCGTGTACCAGCTGTCGGCGTCGAGGATCGTCAGGGTGACGCGGGGGTCGTTGCGCAGGTGTTCCAGCCTCTTGCGGCCCTCGTCCATGTTGACGAGCACCCGGCCGTCGTCCCAGAGGTACCAGGTGGCGGCGGACACCGGCTGCCCGTCGGACCGTACCGTGGCGATGACGGCCGGATTGGGCTTCTTCAGCATCTCTACGGCACCTTCGGGCAAGGGGGGCTTCGACATGAGTCACCTCTTCGTCGTCGTGTTCCGGTCCGCGTGGTGGCGGATCGCCCCCTGTGATCCACGGGGCGATGACCCCACGCTGCCACACTCCTGGCCCAACAGGTCCCCGCGCCACGGCTGTTGGGCATCCGAGTACGCGCATTCCGTCACCTGCGCACGCCGGGGCCGTGCGGTCGCCCGTCGGCCGCCGGCTCAATACCGCTTCGCACCCGCCACGATCGCCTCCCGAATGCGGTGGTAGGTGCCGCAGCGGCAGATGTTGCGGATCTCGTCCAGGTCCGCCTCCGAGATGTCGCGGCCTTCCTCCCTGGCCTGGCGGACCTTGGCGACGGCGGTCATGATCTGGCCGGGCTGGCAGTAGCCGCACTGCGCGACGTCGTACTCCAGCCAGGCCTCCTGCATCGGATGCAGGTCCTTGCCGACGGTGGCGGGCAATCCCTCGATGGTGGTGATCTCGTCGTCCGGTCCGATGTCCCTCACCGGCACCGAACAGGGGTTGAACGCCTTGCCGTTGATGTGACTCGTGCAGGCCTGGCACACGCCGAGCCCGCATCCGTACTTGGGCCCGGTGACTCCCAGGACGTCGCGGAGCACCCACAGCAGGCGGACGTCGTCCTCGATGTCGACGGTCACGGGCTTGCCGTTGAGGATGAAGGTGCGTTCGGGCACGGTGACTCCTAGAAGGCGCGGCTCAGGCCGTCGGTGGGGGACGCGGGGATCGGCGGTGCGGTGGGCAGCGGTTCGAATCCGAGCGGCCCCGCGTGGTTGACCGGGAAGACGGTCGGCATGCTGCCGGTCGCACGGCCGTAGGCACAGGCCACCGCCGCCATCGCGCCCGCGACGGCGAGTTCCCCGGCGCCGCCCGGTTCACCGCTGGTCGGGGGCATCACGACGATCTCCAGCTGCGGAGGCGTGTTCCACTGACGGGTGTAGAAGTAGTTGTCCCAACTCCCCTCCTGGAAGTGACCGTTCTCCAGGTGCAGTCCGGAGGTGAGGGTGATGGCGATGCCGTCCATGATGCCGCCCATCATCTGGGCCTCCAGGCCGCGGGGGTTGACGGCGAGCCCCACGTCGACGGCGCAGACGACCTTGGTGACGCGCGGTCCGGTGAAGGCGTCGGGGATCCGCCGGCCGGTCGTCTCCGGCCGGCAGTCGATCTCGGCGAGGACCGCGACGTAGGAGTGGTACTCGGGGTGGATCGCGATGCCCTGTGCGGTGCCTGCGGGCATGCTCCGGCCCCAGCGCCCCACCTCGGCGACCTTGTCGAGGACCGCCCGCCCCCGCTCGTCCTTCAGGAGCCCCCGGCGGAACCGGTAGGGATCCTTGTCCATGCGTCTGGCCAGCTCGTCCACGACCAGTTCCTGCGCGCACCGCACATTGGGCGAGTAGATGTTGCGCATGGAGCCGGTGTTGAAACGCTTGTCGGTCTCGCTCAGCAGCTGGGTGACGAGGCCGAAATGGTACGGGGTCTGCTGGGTGAGGGTGAAGATCGTCTCGGAGAAGGTGAGGTCGCCGACGGGCAGCCGGGCGGCCTCGGCGGTGATGATCTCGCCGACGCCGTGCCCGAAGTCGGTGGCCACGGAGGTGTGCCGCTGGTCGTAGGCGAGCACCTCACCGAGCGCGTACGTGGCGCGCACCCGGGATGTGGACATCGGATGCGTGCGGCCCTGACGGAAGTCGTCGGTGCGGTGCCACATCAGCCTGACCGGCTTGCCCATCGCCTTGGAGATCTCGGCGGCCTCGGCGGCGGCGTCGTGGAAGAGCTTCCGCCCGAAGGACCCGCCGCCCTCGGTGACATGCACCTTGACCGCGGACACGGGCAGACCGAGCTTCAGCGCGATCTCCTCCTGGGCCACGATCGGGGACTTCAGGCTCGCCCAGATCTCCGCCGAGCCCGCGCGGACGTCGGCGACGGCGCAGTTGGGCTCCAGGGCGCTGTTGCTGGCGAAGTGGAAGGTGAAACGCGCGTCGACGGCCTTCGTGAGCAAGTTAAGCGCGGGCAGCGGCAGTTCGGCCCGGCGCAGCTCGTCGCGGACGGTGTCGTCGGAGGCGCCGTCGGCGGTACCCGGGCCCCAGCTCGCCCTGAGCGCGCGGACCGCGTCGATGCACTGGCCGAAGGTGCGGCCGCGGACGGCGACACCGCTGGAGATCGGTACGACGTCGGTGATGCCGGGCATTGACCTGACCTCGTCGAGGTTCTCCACGGACCGGACCGTGCCGTTGATCGTCGGCGGTCGGCACACCATGGCCGGCAGGGCGCCGGGGACGTGCAGGTCCATGGCGAACTTCTTGCGGCCGGTGACCGCTTCCAGGGCGTCGATGCGCCGCTGGGCGGTCCCGACGACCTTGAACTCGGCGGACTTCTTGAGCGCGACGGACACCTGACCCGTGCTCACCGAGGCTGCCTTCACCGCCAGTTCGCCGTAGCTCAGGCTCCTGCCCGTCACGGAGGAGATGACCGCCCCCGCCTTGGTGGTCAGGACGCCGACGGCCTCACCGAGTTCGAGTGCGGCGGCCTTCAGGAGCCGCTCGCGGGCGACGGCCGCGGCCACCCGGATCGGGGTGAACGTGGAGACGGTGGTGTTCGACCCGCCGGTGAGCTGGTTGAACAGCAGCTCGGGGCGCGCGTCGGCGAGCGTCACGCGGACGCGGTCCAGCGGCACGTCCAGTTCCTCGGCGATGAGCATCGCGCTGGACGTGGTGATGCCTTGCCCGACCTCGGCCCGGGGCAGGGCGAAGGACACCGTTCCGTCGGCTTCGACGCGTATCGTGATCAGGTTCGCCGTGGGCAGCGTCGCATGGGTGAGCATGTCGTTGAGGTCGTAGATCTCCGCCGGACCCGGCACCGAGGGGACCACGGCCGCGGCCTCGTCGGGGGCGAGGACCGACTCCCCGAGCTGGGCGGCGGCGGTCAGCGTCGACGCGGCCACCACATAGCCCAGGAATTTTCGACGGCCGATCCCGTCCGCCGCGGGCCCCGCCGCCTCCGATGCCGCCCGCGCGCGGTGGTGAGCTCCCATCAACCGTCCTCCCGACGAAGTAGCACACGCCGTTTCACGACGGCTCCCGACTGTGCACGGCCGGGGGGCGATGCGGAAGATCCCTCGCGTGTTTCCGCACGCAAGGACCATGAGGTGCCGCATACGTGAAGCTCCTGGAATTGCCCGGCAGGCTGGGCCTCGCGGCCCCGCCTGCCGGGCTCCTCTCATCGCCAGGTCATGTTGATCTCGCCTCCGAAGTCGGCGTATCCGCCGCGCCTGAAGGCGTTCGCCATGGGGATGTTCCCGAGGTCCGTGGAGGCCCGGATGCGGGGGACGTCCTGCCCGGCGAGGATGCGGGTGCCCTCGGCGAGGATGTCGTCGATGTAGCCGCGCCCGCGGTGTTCGGGCAGGACGGCGAGGTAGGCGATGATCGGGTTGTAGCCGTTGTGGGCCGGGACCACGAATCCCACCGGATCGCCCCCGGGCAGGGTGGCGACGCGCCACCAGTCCTTCGGGCTGGCGTACTTGGCCAGTTCCCCTTCGTGGTGCGAGACGGCGGCTTCGCGCGGGGACATCCGGGTCAGGTCGTCGCGGCTGTGCGCGTCGAGTGTGCCCTCCAGCACCGAGGTCATCAGGGCGAGCAGTTCCTCGCCGTCCCGGACCGGCCGGAACACCAGTCGTCCGCTCGGCTCGGGGACCGGGGTGCCCGGCCGCCACTCCAGGCGGAGCCGCTCGACGAAGAGCCGTGCACCGACGCGTTCCAGGATCGTCATACGGTCCTCGACGACGCTCCGGGCGGCGTCGCCCCCGTCGCGCCAGCCGGGCGGGACGTAGCGTGTGTACTCGGGCGGGCGGGAGCCCTCGGGCAGGGTGGCGGCCATCGCGGTGCGCAACAGGCGGACGCCGACGTCGACCCGGTCGGTGTCCGGGAGGCCGTCGTCGACGTCGACGAGGTCGAGAAGGAGCGGTGTGTCACTCCCCGGGCGGCTCCACCACGCGGTCCTGGCCAGCAGTCGGTCGCCGCGCAGCGCGACCCACATCCATTCGGGCCGGCGGCGGCCGTGGGTCAGGTCGTCCGCCAGTTCGTCGTTGAGGGTGTACGGCAGTCGGTTGAAGAGGTCGATCTCCTCGCGTCCGGTGATCGGGCGCATGGTCGGTTCGTTCGGTTCCACGGTCTCGGCACACTCCGGTGAAAGTGCCTGTCCCGTCCTGGGGTCAGCCGCGTCGCGTGCCCCGGGAGACGACAAGCGCGATGGTCATGGGATTCATCGGCTTATCCCTCCTCTCGTCGTCACGATCCTCGGCCCTGCCGGCCGGGATCCGGCTATCACTTGTAGCCGACGCAGGTGGTGCCCGCAACGGAGTTTCGGCGGCCCGGTGCGTGGGGCGCGGCTATGGGTGTGTGCCGGCCGGTCGCCCCGACACCCTGCCGTCCGTGCCGCCCCTTCGCCGCCGTCCGGCAGCGGCTGACGCTGACGACGCCATCGGCTGAACCCTGTTGGTGGCCTCCACCGCAGACGCAGTGCGTCGCGCTGCTTGTGCGCCTCGGCGTCGAAACCGGTTCCTGAAGGCCTTGCGCGGCGTATCGGTCACGAGGAGAACGACTCCGGCCGTCAGCGCGCTGCCGACACCTCCAGCCGCTTCAGCACCTCCGGCAAAGGCAAAAATCCTAGCCGGGCGGCGTCTTGGCGGGTGATCGTTTCCGTAAAACTTCCGGGGCAAACGAGGTGTGAGCTTTCACACGCAACACACAATTGCATGGCAACATCCGGTTACGGCAGAGTCTCACTCCTGTCAGGCCCCGCATACGACACACCTGTACCCCCAGCGGTACGGCACAACAGGAACCCCAGAACTCCATAGAGCCGTCGTATGCCGCCCACGCACCACGCGGCGCTCCCCTCGCGGGAGTTGCCCACCGGGCCCGTGCCTCCCGTGACCCCGCAGTTGGGAGGCCGGCACCAAGGGGCAACCAAGCGGCACGATTGCGTCCGCGAGGGTCACCCAAGCGGGCGATGCTGGAAGGAAACCGTGTGAGCCGGATTTCGGTCCGGGGATTCGCAGTGGCCTCGGCCACCGCGGTCACCGCTGTCGGAAGCGTCGTCGGAGTTGCCTCGGGCAGCACCGCTCAGCCCTCGAACGACGCCGAGGCGACGGCAAGCGACTCGACCCTCCTCGCGGACATACCCGCGGGCCAGCAGGCCCAGGTGCAGACCGCATCGCTGACCCAGCAGGCCGACGCGCAGGCGATCGCCGCCGACGCGAGCGCCAAGAAGGACGCCGAGGAGGCTGCCCGCAAGCAGGCCGCCGAGGACGCCGTCGCGAAGCAGCAGGCAGCGGAGAAGGCGGCGGAGAAGGCGGAGAAGGAAGCCAAGGAGCGCAAGGCGGCGCAGGAAGCGGCCAGCCGCTCCGCGACGCGTGACGCCTCCAGCTTCTCCGTCCAGAGCTCGTACACCGTTGCGCAGATCCAGGCGATGG